>NZ_JASPJR010000005.1:0-140753 GCF_030232065.1 Corynebacterium sp. MSK032
ACCTTATATAAGCCCGTTTTATGCGGCCTGACCAGCAAATAGGCTGAAAATCAGACACACTTTTTGTCACTTAACCCTTCATTGAGCCGTACCGCTCCCCCGTGTTAAGTAGCAAGACATGTCTTTCACCGGGCGTCTCGGCTGCCAAGTTTTCCAATTCGGCGGGCTTTGCTGAGCAGCTCACTCGCTTGGGACTATGAATGATCAGCACATGGCAGCTCCACGAATTTAGGTTTGACTGGACGCCGAGCCCATCGATTGAGACTCCAGCCGAATAGAAATGACCGCCCCAGGAACTTAGCCCTGGAGCGGTCTTTTCTATCAAATTTGTGAACTGAACTCGAGGTTACGCTGCGTCGCGAGCACCGAGCTCCTTGTCCAGGCGCAGCAGGCCAGCGCCATCGTCACCCAGAATCTCCAGGCGACCGATGATGCCGCGGACGGTGTCCTCTTCCTCAATCTGCTCAACTACGAAGCTATCCAGCAGCGGACGAGAGTCGATGTCACCTTCGCTGTCAGCAAGGTTGCGCAGGTTACGGATAGATGCCGAAACCTTCTCCTCGTGCTCGAGCGCAATGCGGAATGCATCGATAGCGGATGTGACCTTCACCTCCGGCGCCTCGACTGCGCCGATCTGCGGGCGATTGTCGCGAGCGTCAAGGTGGTTAATGAACTGATTGGCGTGATCGATTTCTTCCTCCGCCTGTGCACGCATCCACTCTGCCATACCAGAAAGGTCCAGCAGGTCCAGCTCGATAGCGAGCTGACGGTAGACGTGCGAAGCGGTGAGCTCCATAGTGATCTGGTCGTTGAATGCCTTTTCAAGGGTATCTGTGAGTCGCATACCTTCACTATAGGTAAAACCCTCGCAAACAACAACGATTATGGCACTGCCCTTATAAGGCAGGCCTTGCCTACTCTGCAATCGTGAGCTTAACCTCGGCGGTATGGCTACACTCACATCCGCAAACCCATCTACCGATGAAATTCTTCACTTTCTTTCCCGACCAGCACAAACGACACCTGCTTCAGCGCCGAAGCTCCCCGCCACTCCCACAGTTACCGCCATCGCCGTCACCAGTATGGACGGACGTGGCGCCATCGAAGGCGCCTCAGGACAGCTTGGCAATGACACCGACGCCACAATTTTCAACACGCTTCGTGCGCTTGCCGACGTCGTTTTCGTCGGCACGGGCACCATTGTCGCAGAAGACTACGGCCCAGTTGAGATACCGGAGCACCTAGAGGCCGTTCGTCAAAAGCTTGGTCGCTCTGAGCATGTGGCAATGTCCACGCTCTCGCGTTCCTTGGACTTGGACGTAGAGTCCGACTTTTTTACAAACGCAGAAGCGAATTCTCCGATAATCTTCACCCCTACTGAGGACACTTTTAATAGCGAAGAGGAAACAGCCGCGCACGAGAACAAAGTTAAAAAGATAGAGTCAGTCGGAGCTCGCGTCGTTAAGCTCCCTGACCCCTCGGTAGAAGCGGCGTTAGCGTGGCTGGCCGAACATGGGTATCGGGACATTGTCGTAGAGGGTGGACCGACAATGTATCGAGAAGCATTCAAAAACGGGTGCGTCGACGAACTGTTCCTGACGTTGTCGCCGATGTGGGTGGGTAACGGTCCCCTGACTTTCGGCGAGAACGACCCTGATGATGACGGGAACTCGACGAACCCGCAGGCTTTCGAAGTGCGGGATATCCTACGTTCCGACTCACACATCTTCCTACGCTATTCCCGCAGCTTCACCCAGTAGGGTGGAGTATTGTGAGTAAACCAAAAATCGACGTGAGCGCAAGCGCAACGGCATTAACGCAAACGTCCAAGGACACGCCAGAGACAAATTCGGTGGCTCCACGCCCTCTGTCTCGGCACGTGTCGCGAGGACTCAGCGCTTTCTTGTGGCCTATCGCAGCTGTGGTGATTTTTCACCGCACCTGGGTTTTGCCGAAAGACGTTTCTGGCACAGATGACTTTACGACGGTCTGGTCGGCAATTAATCGATTCGTATCGCAGGTACCCGTTTATTCGGAAGACTACGTAACAGCCGATCCGCACTATCTGTATTCCCCAGGCGCTACCCTACTTTTAGCCCCGATTGATTTGTTCGGCTCGCTTGAATCGGGCCGAATCTGGTTTGCGGTGTTTCAGTCAGCTGCAATCATTGCGGCAATTGTATTGCTGCTGAGGTGGCTTGGTATTGCGCGCTCTGGCCCCATCATTCCAGCGTCGATAGCACTGCTCTACCTCACGGAACCCGTTACCAACACCCTTGATTTTACGAACGTCAACGGTTCACTGTTCCTTGCATTAGTGCTGTTTTTTATTGCTCTGACCGAGCGGCGCAATATCCTGGCCGGCCTGATCATCGGTATCGCAATCACCATTAAACCTGTATTCTTGCCAATGCTGTTCCTACCGTTCATGCGCAGGCAGTTCTCTACGGTACTGACCAGTATCGGAGTGGTGATTGCAGCCAATGTCATCG
Source organism: Corynebacterium sp. MSK032 (assembly GCF_030232065.1). NCBI lineage: Bacteria > Bacillati > Actinomycetota > Actinomycetes > Mycobacteriales > Corynebacteriaceae > Corynebacterium > Corynebacterium sp. MSK032. Next base: position 2,493 of record NZ_JASPJR010000005.1, read on the forward strand.
CGTGGCCGCTCATGGTCCAACCACGTGACTACCTAGATATCACTATCCCCTACCTGGGAGTTGTCCGTGACTTTGCAAATGCTTCACTGACTGGGCAGCTTGTTTGGCTGGGTGCCCACCCGACACTGATCTTGCTGTGGCAAGTCTTTTTCGGCATTTTCGTCTTGGTATCTGTCGTGCTCCTTCTTCGCTGGCTCGAAAGGGATGAGAAATTCTGGATTGCTACGACTTCCGGAGTTCTCTTCACCGGCGCGTTCTTCCTTTCCAGCCTGGGACAGCAGTACTACTCGATGACACTCTTGCCAATGGTTCTCACCGTGCTTCGCCCATTGGTTTTGGCTCGCGACAATGAAGGAAATATTGGTTCGACAGTCATGTTGAATTGGGGCGCAGGACTCGGAGTCGTACTCTGTTTCTTCTACGCCAATTGGTGGATTGATGAAGATGACCTCTTTTTCCCGTGGTTCACAGTTGCAATCGGCGGTATTGGTTGGGCCGTTCTAATCCTCTCCATCACGGCAGCACTCATTCGAATGACGATTGTGGATGCCGTCAATGGCCGTAGCTTTGCATCCGGCTTCAGCTGGCTAAGCGACTGGAAGATAGCAGGCAGGAAGTCTAATCAGGAATCTAATCTCAAATCTGAGGAGGCTATTCAGAATGGTTGAATCGCATAGCGAAGACTGGAATCTGAGCGAAGAAGAATGGCGCGAACGCCTCAGTGCCGCGGAGTACCAGGTTTTGCGTCAGGCAGGTACTGAACGCGCCTTCACCGGTGAGTACACCGATACCGAGACTCAAGGTGTCTACCGCTGCCGGGCCTGTGGTTACGAGCTGTTTCGGTCGAACGAGAAGTTCGACTCTCACTGCGGTTGGCCATCCTTCTTCTCTCCACTAGCTGGAGACCGGATTATTGAGCGCCGAGACACCAGCCTCGGTATGGTCCGTACCGAAGTGCTGTGCAGTCGTTGCAAGTCTCACCTCGGCCACGTCTTTGAGGGTGAGGGATACAATACTCCGACCGACCTGCGTTATTGCATCAATTCAATTTCACTCACGCTCGAACCGGACAAGACGGCTGAATAACTAGATAGAGAAGCAGCGCCGCTGGTCAAAATCCCGTCAGTTAACGGGGCTTGACCAGCGGCGCTGCTGATTCTCTCGTTGATTGCGTGAGCTACGGCAGAACGTTGATGATCTCTGCGATGTCATCGACGCGACGTCCCGTGTGGAACGGAATCTCTTCGCGGACGTGCAGACGAGCCTCGGTGTAACGCATCTTCCACATCAAGTCCACAATGCGGTCGAGCTCCGGCCCCTCGAATGCAAGGATCCACTCGTAGTCACCGAGTGCGAACGCCGGGACAGTATTGGCGCGCACATCCGGGTAGTCACGACCGGCCATACCGTGTTCAGCAAGGATGCGGCGTCGCTCGGTCGGCTCCAGCAGGTACCAGTCGTAGGAACGAACGAAGGGGTAAACCGCAATCCATCGTCCCGGCTCTTCACCCATGATGAACGACGGCAGGTGCGACTTGTTGAACTCAGCTGGACGGTGCAGCGCAGCGTTCGACCAGTGCGGAGTGGATGCCTTGCCCAGCGGAGTCTCGCGCAGGAAGGCGTTGTAGAACGCCTGCAGGTCTTCCAGCTTCTCTGCGTGGATCCAGAACATGAAGTCGGCTTCAGCACGCATGGCCGAAACATCGTAGAAACCACGGATGATCAGATCAGTGTCTTCGTAACGAGCCAGGAATTCCTTGGTCTTAGCCACTGCCTCTTCGCGGTTATCACCGAGTGCACCTGGGGTCACCTTGAAGGCAGACCACATGGTGTAGCGGATGGTGTCGTTGAGCTTCTTGAAATCGAGCTTGGTCATTAGTTGTCTCCTAGTTCGGTTGAAAGGTTTGTTTAAAAACGATGGGTCAGCGCCAGTTTCGTACTCAGCACCAATCTCGCAGCTTTATGCCAGCTCCGCAGCAATCTTGCTGGCCGCAGCCTTGGCGTTGGAGATACATTCCGGAATGCCCGGGCCACTGAGCCACGCCCCTGTTGCTGCAAGCTTAGGCACCTCGGCCAAATCCTGGCGAGCAAAATCCATCAGGCCTCCATGCCCCATATCGAAGCGTGGAATCCCCGCCCACCAACGCTGGACGAAAACCGCTGTCGGTTCGGCATCAAAGCCAGTCGCCTTAGCCAAATCTGCTTTTGCCCTGGCGATGAGGTCCTCGTCGCTACGATGCACGTGCGAGTCATCATCAAAACGGCCGAAGCTTGCCCTCACAACGGCACCGTAGCGCTCACCAATATGTGGCCACTTCCGGGACGACACTGTAAAAGCTTTCGCGGACAGGTCAGCACCAATCTCGCACAACACGCCGTTGATCTCCGGCAGTCCTTCCGACGAGTCGAAACACATACCGACCACCGCCGAGTTCGACGTGTCTACCCCACCAATGAGCTCGGCCGCCTCTGGCGCAAGATTGCTCAACAGCTCCGATGTGGTTGCAGAAGGTGCCGCCACGACAACACCGTCGACGTCGATAGTGCTAATGCTCGTGCCGCTTTCCGACGGCAGTTCCACTGTCACCTCAAAGCCGTTGTCATGCTGGCGCAGACCAGTAGCCTTCGTCGACAAGAGGAGTTCGGCTCCCGATTCGTCGACAAGCGTGTTGTAGAGAACCTCGAAGCCATCGCGGAACGTTTGGAAGACCACCGGTCGCTTCGTCTTCGTCGAATCTGTCGCAGCCTCACTACTCAGACGCGCCTGCTGCGCCTCCTTACGTGCTTCCAGAACGCGCTGGACAGCGCCGGTGAGGCTGACATGGTCACCGACACTAGCCATTTCATCAAGCGCTGCCGCCAGCTGTGGGATGGTCGCACGCAGACCCAGATCGTATGCGGTGGTTGAGTAGACGCCCCCGAGCAGCGGGGAGACGATGCGGTCAACGACTTCCTCACCGAGCCGCGCCGCGACCAGCTGGCCGACATTCATGTCGTCACCCAGTACCCAGTGCAAGGCTGGAGTGAGCTCGGGGTTCGACTCGGCATCAATCTTGGCGAGGGTGGCCTCGCTGAGGAGGTAGCCCAACCCTTCTGAACTTCCTGGAATACCGGTGACCGTGTTACGCGGAAGGTCCTTGAGTTCACCGCCAATGTAGAGCTTGGAAGGCAGCCCCGAAGGGGCGACTAGCTGATCTGCCAACCCGAGTTCCTTGAAAAAATCGGTGGCATCGTGACGGAACGCCAGGTACGCCTCAGCGCCCGCCTCAAGAGGGCCGTTAGCTCCTGGTCGAGTCTTCAGCTTGCCGCCGACCTGTGCACTGGACTCGATGACAATTATTCTTGCGGCGGGTCCGAGCTTTTTACGCAACTCATACGCTGCGCTCAGGCCGGAGATACCGCCACCTATGACGGCAATGGTAGAAGGTTGTGCAACCACGGTATTTCGTACGCTTTCTCTATGCCCGCGCCTCGAGCGGGCACGGTCGATAAGACTTGTAGGAAATTAGCTAGTGCGTGTTTTACACGCCTGTTGCGTCGGCTTTTACGTTGCGTGAATGATCTCAACGGCGCGCGTAATCGCGTCGGCATCGGTATTCGGTAGCACCCCGTGACCCAAGTTGAAGATATGTCCACGGGCGTCACCACGCTTAATTGCACGGTCCGCCTCAGAGCAGATGCGCTGAATCTCTTGGGTCATTGCATCTTCACCGGCAAAGAGAATCGCCGGGTCAAGGTTGCCCTGCAATGCAAGGCTGTTTTCCGCCGGGTCTGCGCCTCGGTGAACGTCGGAAAGCGTGGCACGAATGCGGTTGGCAGCAACGTCCAGTGGCACGCGCCAGTCGACGCCCATGACTTCTGGGCCGGCTTCAGCCATCGCACCGAGAAGCTCGCCGGTGCCCACACCGAAGTGGATGCGCGGAATGCCGGCGTCGGCGACAGCCTGGAAGATTTCCTTCGAGTACGGCAACACAAAGCGGCGGTAATCACGCTCGGTGAGATAGCCAGCCCAGGAGTCGAAGAGCTGAATAGCGTCCACACCAGCGCCAATCTGCGCGCGCAGGAAAGCAATCACCATCGGAGTGATTTTCTGCATCAGGTGATCCCACAATTCAGGGTCCGAGTGCATCAGCGCCTTAGTGCGCTCGTGATTGCGGGATGGACCGCCTTCAATCAGGTACGACGCCAAGGTGAACGGTGCACCGGCGAAACCAATGAGTGCCTGGGTATCATTCAGCTCTTGCAGAATGAGGCCGATACCCTCGGCCACCGGAGCGAGTTGCTCTTCCGTGACTTCCGGTAGAGCCTTGATGTCTGCTTCCGAGCGCACCGGAGTATCCATTACTGGACCGCGGCCAGGAACAATATCCAGGTTGACACCCGCAGCCTTCAGCGGCACGACGATATCGGAAAAAAGAATCGCAGCATCAACGTCGTGCCTACGTACCGGCTGCATAGTAATCTCAGCGAGCAGTTCCGGGCGGAAGCAAGAGTCCAACATACCGATGTCCTTGCGCACCTCACGGTACTCAGGCAGTGAACGACCAGCTTGCCGCATAAACCACACCGGGCGGCGCGAAGGAGTTCGACCGTAAGCTGCATCAAGAATCGGGGCATCAGTCAAAGTGCGACGATTGTTCATACGGACAATCATGCCCCACTTACCTTAGAAATTGATATGTGGGGTACTAAGAACAGGAAATTCTCTCGCCCTGCTGTGCGTTTTCGACGAACCGCTTGGTCGCTTCCCACTCTTTTCGGCGCGCCTCCCACTAACGCAAGCGTCATATGGCTAAGTTCAGGCGCGTGAATGGAACCGATTCAATGCCACAGAACTTCCGCGCCGCGGTCCAGTCAATGCACTCTGCTGAACTGCGACCTGAGATTGCTCTGGGCACCGTTCGGCCACCGCAGAAGCTGGCACCGTTTAGCCACGCTGTCTCGCTTGAGGTCACGCAGCCCGAAGCTGATATCGTCCCCGAGTCCTCGGACGACGATGCCTTTGGTCGTTTAATTTTGCTCCATGACCCCCGCAGTGAGGAAACCTGGGACGGTGACATGCGCTTGGTTGCATACATCCAGGCGGATATGGATGCCTCCCTCGCGGAAGATCCGTTGCTTCCCCAGGTTGCCTGGCAATGGCTCACCGAGGCTCTGGCTGAGAACAACGCCGAACTGTCGAACTTGGGTGGCACGGTGACTACTACGAACTCTGTCCGCTATGGCGAGATCGGCGGCAAGCCACAGGCCTTTCAATTAGAAATGCGCGCATCGTGGACTGCTCGTGGCACCGACCTGCGCACCCACGTTGAATCCTTCGCTCAGGTACTAGCGAACGTCGCTGGTCTGCCACCCGTCGGCGTTTCCCTGCTGGGCTGATACCGGCGACTGCTGATACCGACGACCGAAGAGGCGTGCGATGAGCTCCGACGTGGAAACTAGTCCCGACGTAGAAGTAAGACTTGCCCCAGCCGAGGGAACTCCACGCGTGCTTTCTGCCATCGACGACATTATTGACGCCGGTGAGCAGCTGGCCAAAGGACACGGTTGGCTCGCAGTCGATACTGAACGAGCTTCGGCATATCGCTACGACGACCGCGCCTTCTTGCTTCAATTTCGCCGCCGTGGAGCGGGCACCTTTCTCATCGATCCCGAAGATGGTCGCAAGGCGATGGCCGTTTTCGGTTCCTCAGTCAACGACCTGACCTGGATTATTCACGCCGCTCATTCTGACCTTCCCTGCCTCGCAGCTCTGGGTCTCTACCCCACCAAAGTCATTGACACTGAGCTGGCCGGCCGCCTTCTCGGCCTGGAGCGAGTCAACTTAGCAGCTCTGACAGAGCGACTCCTCGGAGTTGGACTTGCCAAGGGGCACGGTCGAGAGGATTGGTCTACTCGTCCACTGCCAGCAGATTGGCTGGACTACGCAGCCTTGGATGTCGAGCTGCTCATCGAACTCGCCGAGGTTCTTTGTCAGGCGCTGACTGAGCTCGACCGTTTGGAATGGCTGGAACAGGAATGCGAACGCGAACTCGCTCTAAACCGTAAATACCTCGATGGTCTGCACGTCGGACACTCGTGGCAGGGGCTCAAAGGGATTGGGAAGCTGCGCACTCCCGAACAACTTCACGTCGCCCGTGCACTGTGGACTGAGCGTGACGAAATCGCGCAGCGCCGTGATGTCTCCCCAACACACGTCATGGGTCACAGCGTTCTACGTACAATCGCAGAACAACTCCCCGGTACGCAGCGTGAACTAACTGCAATCCGTGGATTTCCACGTCGCCGTCGCGGTGCCGCGGACGCTTGGTTGAAGGTCGTTAATGAAGCCCGTCAGGAACCCAGGTCGTCATGGCCGAAGCCCCAGAAGCAGGCTCCCAACCAGATGCCCCACTTTCGCCGTTGGGCTGAACATGCCCCACAAGCCGCCGAGATTTTCGAAACCACGCGAGACTGCATCGACAACGTCTGTGCCCAAATACACCTGCGCAAAGACACACTCATCACTTCCGCGCAGACACGTGAACTGGTGTGGTGGATTCACAGTCGCGCAGTCGGCTCATTCGTATTCCGCCACCACGACAACTACGCTGGCGGCCTGCCAGCCGTTACAGAAATCTCCGCTCACCTCAGGGAACAGGGTTTCCGCCCATGGCAGGCACATTTGCTTGCCGACGTGATCGGCGCCAACGTTCTTGCGCCCATGCGGCAGCCACTCTAGCTACAGCTGCTCCAGCACCGCGATGGTTTCAAAGTGATGCGTTAGACCAAATGCGTCCACGACCTCGAGGTGTTTGAACGCGTAGCCATAGTCAGCCCAGTACCGGGCATCGCGGGCAAAAGTCGCCGGATCGCAACCGAAATGTACGACCGTGCGTGGCTTGGCTTCTGCAATAGCGGCAATGGCATCCTTACCAGCACCGGAGCGCGGAGGGTCGAGAACGACGATATCCGGGTTTGGTGTTTCCGCATTAGCAACTTCGTGGCGCACTACCTTGGTGACATCCCCGGTTACGAACCGGACTGGTGCCGCAGGCGACGCATTTCCACTGTGGTCAGCTGCAGTGAAAGCCTTGCGCCCCGCCGTCGCGGCCGCGGCAAAACCCTCGACAGAGAGAATTGAACCCTCTGCGTCAACTAGCTTGCGCAGTGCCGCCGACAGAACGCCTGCGCCACCGTAAAGATCCCAACCGCAGGAGAAAGACTGACCAACCAACAGGTCGATGATGCGCGATCCATAGAACTCAGGGGCATGGCAATGGGCTTGCCAAAAACCGGTCGTCGGCACATCGAAAGTAATTCCGTGAACGGTGTGCTGTGTAGTTGGCTCGCCTTCAATCAACGTTTGCGTGCGGTTCCTGCCGCTGCCGGAAACGTATACAGCACTTCGGTTACCCTCCGTGTCCATGGCCACATGGAGTTCTCCTGGCTTCGGCTTCTTGCTCCCTCGACCGCGAGCAGGCTTAGCAACAGGGATGGTTCCGGCCGTCGAAAAGCCAGCGATGAGATTGGGAACTGTTTGGACGCACTCGGAGCCGATGACGAGCTCGTGGGAACGGGAACGACGTAATCCCGCTCGTCCCTGGGAATCCACACCCAGCCGCACGCGCGTGCGCCAACGGGAGGTCGGAGCCAGTGGAAGAACATCGATAGCTGGCAGCTCGTCGGCGGTGAAACGTCCAAGACGGCGCAGGCAATCGGTCAAGACATCAGCCTTGAGACGCGCCGCGTGCTCAGGATCAATAAAACCCCAGTCGCAACAGCCCGCGCCCTGCTGAGCTGCTTCGCAACGCTGCGAAATTCGATGCTCTGAGGCATCCAGAACCTCAACGACATTGCCGCGCCAAAGCTTGGCATCAGGTTTGGCAATTTCGACAACAACGCGTTCGCCGGGGATACCGCCGGTGACGAAACCGATACGTCCGTCATAGCTGGCAATGAATTCTCCGCCGGCAGCGGGACGGTCAATAGTCACTTCGATGTTCACGCAGTGTGATACTACCCGCTGACAAGAGAAAAGCCGCCGTCGGGTGACGGCGGCGGGCAGTGCACAGTGGCACCTGCAGATCCTCTTCTACCTTGTCAAGCAGCTAGCCTCTCTATGCTGTAGGGTTAACCAAACTAATTGGTGGAACCATCCGGGTTGATACCAGTAGCGCCTGGCACCTGTCCAGGTTCACCTTCAGCTTGAGCAGCCTGGGTCTGCTGCTGGTATGCCTGACGAATCTGCTCGGCCATCTGGGACGGCAGCGTAACCGGAAGCGGCTGACCTGCTGGCATCGGGTTCTCACCGCGAGAGACGAAGCTACGGGCAAGGAGACCGCGGGCGAGATTCGCAAGTTCCTCCGCCCGATCAGCCGGACCGGAGGCCGTCATGCGAAGCATCCAACGCGGGCCGTCGGCGCCGATGATTCGCATTTCCATATCGGAGGTGCGACCTACGACCTCAGAACCCCACGGCCCCTGCTCGACATGGACATCGAGGCCATCGGACTCAAGACCGTCCTTGATTTCCTGAGCGGACTCCTCCCAGAGGCCACCCGACGTCGGAGCAGCGAATGCTACAGGAGTTACGCGGCCATGCTCAGTGGCGACGTGCAGCATGGTTGGACCTGTCGGCCCCATCTCCACCTGAATATCACCAACGTGAGGAATAGGCAGCAGCATCGAACCGAGGTTCAGGCTGGCCTTCGCGAAGTCCGAAAAATCAAACTGCGTCGGGCTAGCGCTGTTGATATCGAAGGGGCCGTTTGCTGGTGCGTTCTCCGCGGCGGTTTCCGACGCGTCGTCATGCACGGTTGCGGTAGCCTCCTCAGAAGCTGGCGCCGCAGAGTCGGTGGCAACGGTCTCTGCCTCAGCAGCTGGTTCTTCTGGCTGGTTCTTCTTTCCAAATGGCCACATGGTGGTTTATTGACACCTCGCTAAAAAGAAATCTTTGTATACGCTTTTGTAAACGCTTTATTGAGCTCTTCACGCATTGAACCACACTTGGTAGGGTCCCCGCGCTGTCAGAGGCGTTTTAAAGCGTCGTGGACACTCCGGTTGACCCGTGACCTCCCACGCCGCGTTCAGTTTCATCGAGCTCATCGACTTCCACCAGCGGGCTGAGCTCGACCTTCTGCACAACCAATTGGGCAATTCGATCGCCCTTGGCGATCTCCACCGCATTGGTCGGGTCCAAGTTGATCAGGCAGACTTTAAGCTCACCACGGTAACCGGCATCAATCGTGCCGGGAGCGTTGACGATGGACAGCCCCTTTTTGAAAGCCAATCCGGAGCGAGGATGAACCAATCCCACTGTGCCCGCCGGCAAAGCAATGGCAATACCGGTTCCCACGAGCGCCCGCTGCCCTGGTGCTAGGATGACATCCTCCACTGAGCTCAAATCCACACCGGCATCATCGGCATGCGCACGCTGGGGAATCACAGCGTCTTTAGCGAGCTTTTTCACTTGCACCGGGGCATAAGTCATCTCTTTGTATATCCTTCGCTGTCGCGTCTTTTAAGAACCGCACTTCGGCCTTGTCAGTACCGAGCATAGCCGTGCCCTAGAATGGATAACCGTGAGTGGAAAAGATAACCTGCAGCCTCGTCGCGACGACAGCTCAGCATCCGTCTCTGAAGGTGCGGCAATAGCAATGAGCTCGAGCGGAGATTCATCGATTGTCTATTCCGAAAAGCTCTGGGTTCCCTGGTGGTTCTGGGTACTCGGCGCTGCTGCCGTTTTTGTATGCACGGCCCAGATTGGCTTTAACCGTTCACCGATTTGGCTTGTCATCGGCGGCATTATTTGTCTGGCCGTGGGCGTGTGGGTGCTGTTGACTATGTCGAAGACCACGGTGTCCGTGGAAGTGGACAGCACTGGTGAACGCTGGCTTCACGCTGGCACGGCAGTTTTGCCAGCATCGGTTGTTGCCAAATCCCTGGTGGTCCCGAAGTCCGCGCAGCGCAATGCGTTGGGCCGTCAGCTCGATCCAGCAGCGTTCCTGGTTACACACACGTGGATTCCCACGATGGTGCTGCTAGTCCTCGACGATCCGGACGACCCCACCCCCTATTGGCTGGTCTCCACCCGCCACCCCGAGGCACTGCTTGACAGTCTCTTCGACCGCTAGGTCAAATCTCTCACCGCCGCTACACGCTTGCCGACGGCCCCAGCGCCGCCAGAACCGTGGTAGTGGCGGTTTTCCTTTTTCCTAGGAAGCTATCCCGGCTGTGCGGGGATTAGGCACAGTCCTGACAGATGGGGAATCCATCGCCGTTATCGATTGCGATCATTGAGCGGTGCATCACCATGAAGCAGGAGCCACAGGTGAATTCATCCTCCCCCTTCGGGGCAACATCCATATCGAATTCTTCACCCGCGATGTCGGCAACCGGCAACTCGAACGGCTCAACAATTTCGCCGTCGTCAGTGTCGTCGATTTCCTTCTCAGCAGATGCAGCCTGAAGGCCCTCGAGGGAATCGGTCTCCAGCTCTTCGGTTTCACGAGTACGCGGGGCATCGTAGTTTACAGCCATGTCCCAAACCTTCTTTCTGGACCTTTGCTAGACATTGTGAACTGACTTTTTCTCGGAGAATACAACGCGTTGAGACGATTGACACCCTGTACTCTCCAGTGCCTTTCTCAGCGGATATTAAGGCAATTCACGCAATCTGTCATCTCTGCAGGTCAAAATAGGTTTCTATGCCTATTAGACGAGGAGACGATAACATGATGGCTATGAGTTCAGGCCCCGCGAGCATTACGAGCGCATCACATCGACGAAAAATTGTTCCCTACGTGGTTGTTTCCGTCGTTGCTGTAGTGATTGCCGCTACGTTGTGGGTATTGGCATTCCGGAGCCAACCGGCAAGTTATCCGGTGTCCTGTTCCCTCCCCGCGGCTGGCACCCCTGTTTCCTCCACCACGCTAATCGGAGAGCACGTCGTTCCACCGTCGGATGTTCATGTGCGCGTTTATAATGCCAACGGCAAAGTCGGCCAGGCTACAACCGTCGCCGAGCAATTGCGGCAGCTCGATTTTGTCCTCGATGAGCAGGTTCCCTACGGCAACGACCCTATTGTGGAAAACCAAGACCTCGGTTGCTTCGGCCAGCTGCGTTATGGCGAGGACTTCAATGGCCACGCCGCAGCGCTTCACGCTCTTTTCCCCTGCTTTGAGCTCATCCACGATGGTCGGCCGGATGCAACCGTCGATGTGTCCTTGGGTAAGGGGTTTAAGGATCTCGAAGTAGCCAGCCAGGTTGAGGAAACGATGTCCGCATTGAACCGTGGCGAACAAGCCGACCTAGAGGGGTTGAGCTCGTTAGGCTCGAGCACCTGCTCCTAGACCGACGCACTAATTCCTAGCCTGCGCGACAGCACCATCCAATGCCTCGAAGAACGCATCGGCAACTTCAGAGTTCGCCGCACCGACACCAAAGTCGAGCGGGTCTCCCTCCGGCCGGCCAGTAACGTTGGCACACTGAGTGAATTCCGGGACCCTAATCCTTGCGCCTGCTTCAGCCGCAATCAGAGCACCAGCTGCATAATCCCAAATCTTGATGTCGTGTTCGTAATACGCATCAACACGGCCGTGCGCCACCATGCACAAATCCAGCGCCGCCGATCCCATGCGCCGAATATCTCGACACTCCCCCAGCAACTGCGACGCTATCCGGCCCTGCACCTGCCGGAGACTAGCGGAATAGCTGAATCCCGTTGCCACAAGTGTCTTTTCCAGCTCGGCCGTTGGGGAACAACTAAGCGTCTGCACAGTGCCGTCCCGTCGAGAAACCTGAGCGCCCTCTCCCTTAGCTGCACTGTAAATCTCTCCCGAGGACGCATTTGCCACTGCACCCGCCACTACCTCATCGCCTACGGCGCAAGCGATACTCACAGCAAAATTGGGCATGCCGTAGAGGAAATTCACCGTACCGTCGATGGGGTCTACAATCCAGGTCACCGCTTCGCCCTCGTTGGCAGCCTGCGCTGGGGAACTCGCGCCGTCGTCAAGCCCGCCTTCTTCGCCCAAAATGCGGTCAGAGCTGCTAAACGTCTTGATAAGCGAACGAATGAGCTCCTCAGATTCACGGTCGACAACGGTGACGGGGTCTACAGCTGAGGACTTCGTTTCGGAACTTGCTAAAACGCCATCGGAGCCGAGTTCGACCCGACGACTGGCGATGTGCGCCGCGGCTGCGCGGGCGATAAGTACCGCGCGGTCACGCAGATCCCTGACGCTGGGTCGCACGGAACCGGGGCTATTCGACGCACTAAACCCCCTATTATCTGCCCTGCTAGCGAGTTGTTCGGTGCCACGCGAGTTCATGCTCATGCCCCCCATTGTGTCTGTTTCGTACAATTTGAGCTATGGGACAACGAATTGGATTTGGCATCGACGTCGGAGGCTCTGGAATCAAAGGGGGCCGCGTGGATCTTGATACTGGGCAGCTTATTGGCGACCGCATTAAAATTTTCACGCCACAGCCGGCAACTCCGGAAGCGGTTGCGGAGACCATTGCAGAAATTGTGGACATTGCGAAGTGGGATTCCGATGTCGGCATCACGATTCCGTCCGTCGTACAGAATCAGATTGCCTTGCTGGCCGCCAATATTGACGGTTCTTGGGTTAATACGAACTGCCAAGAGCTCTTCGCTAAATACCTGCCCAACAACAAGGCGCACGTGCTTAACGACGCTGACGCTGCCGGCCTCGCTGAAGTCCAGTTTGGCGATCCGGGCAATAAGACAGGCGCCGTGTTGTTGCTAACTTTTGGTACAGGCATCGGCTCCGCGCTTATTCATGACGGACTGCTCTACCCCAATTCGGAGTTAGGCCACCTCATCATTGATGGCATGGAGGCCGAACACTTTGCATCCGCGAGAGTTAAGGATGTGGAGGGGCTCGGCTTCGAAGAGTGGGCTGAGCGCGTGAGCAAGGTGCTTAAGACCTACGAGGCGCTGTTTTGGCCGTCACGGATCATCGTCGGCGGCGGAATCAGTCGCGAACACGAAAAGTGGATTCCGCTGTTGACATGTAAGACTCCAGTTGTCCCCGCAAGTTTGGATAATAATGCGGGTATTGCTGGCGCCGCCTTTGCAGCTGACCAGGGACTTTACCCTTAACCACTTTCATTTCTTATATGGGGATTGGTAGCTACGTGTCGGGCGTGACACGTGCTTGAAGCCATGCCCCGTGGCGGCGATTTTAAGAATTGGTTTACAATAAGAAGTTGACTCACGGCAAGGTTGAATAATCAACAGGCTCGAGGAGGATTGGGAAAATCGAATTCCAGCGCACTGCTTCGATGAGGATTTTCACCGATTACTTCTTCGCTAGGAGCCAGAAAGCAACACTGATGACCGTGGCACGAAAAGGTCAGCTCTGAATGTTTTCCATTCGGCTAGTTGGCTATAGACGAAGTAAAGGCGCACCACTGGCGCGTTGAGCTTCTCTTCGACCGAGAGAAGCTGGCGGCGGCTTTGGCGGCGCACACAACGTACATCGTGAAAGGGCGTTCGTGGCAGGCAACGAACTGGGGCAAGCTCAGGACCAATCCACCGGGAGTGGCACCGGTTCAGCTACTCCTGCAAAGAAGGCTGTAAAGAAGGCCATCAAGAAGGCAGTGAAGAAGACCGTGGCAAAGAAGACTGCCGCGAAGAAGACTGCTGCCAAAAAGACGGCTGCTACCAAAACTGCGGCGAAGAAGACGACCGCTAAGAAGGCAGCGGCCAAGAAGACCGTGAAGAAGGCGGCCAAGAAGTCCGTCGCTAAGAAAACCACGCGTAAGGCCGCCGCCAAGAAGGCAACTAAGCGGACAACGGCTGCGAAGGCCACCGCGGCCAAGGCTGCTGCAGCGAAGGCGAAGGACGCGCAGGCTCTCGACGCAACTGAGAACGAAGAACTCGAGGACGAGGAACTCGACCACGACTTGGAGCAGGAGCAGGACTACGACCCGGATCTGGATGATGATCTCGAAGACGATGATCTTCACGACGATCTGGATGATGACGACCTCGAAGACGACGACCTCGACGATGATGAAGAAGAGGACGACGAGGACGAAGACGAAGACGAGGATGAAGAGGACGAGGGCGACGAGGTCTGGAACGAGGACGAGTCTGCTCGTCTGCGTCAGGCCCGCAAAGATGCTGCCCTCACCGCCTCCGCCGACTCTGTCCGCGCCTACCTCAAGCAGATTGGTAAGGTCGCGCTGCTGACTGCCGAGGAAGAAGTCAGTCTGGCAAAGCGCATCGAGGCCGGTCTGTACGCGCAGTACAAGATTGACGAGGCCAAGGAAGCCGGCGAGCGCATCGCTTACGCTCAGAAGCGCGACTTGCGCGAGATTTCTCGTGACGGTCAGCGCGCCAAGAATCACCTGCTCGAAGCCAACCTCCGTCTTGTGGTGTCCCTGGCAAAGCGCTACACCGGCCGTGGCATGGCTTTCCTCGACTTGATTCAGGAGGGCAACCTCGGCCTGATTCGCGCCGTCGAGAAGTTCGACTACACCAAGGGCTACAAGTTCTCCACGTACGCAACCTGGTGGATTCGCCAGGCAATTACTCGTGCAATGGCCGACCAGGCTCGAACCATTCGTATTCCGGTTCACATGGTTGAGGTCATTAATAAGCTCGGCCGTATCCAGCGCGAGTTGCTCCAGGATTTGGGCCGCGAGCCCACTCCGGAAGAGCTCGCTAAGGAGATGGACATCACCGAGGAAAAGGTTCTCGAGATTCAGCAGTACGCTCGTGAACCCATTTCGCTGGACCAGACCATCGGTGACGAGGGCGACTCCCAGCTCGGTGACTTCATTGAGGACTCAGAGGCAGTCATCGCTGTGGACGCCGTCAGCTTCACGCTCCTCCAGGACCAGCTTGGCGACGTTCTGGAGACTCTCTCCGAACGTGAAGCCGGTGTCGTCCGCCTGCGCTTCGGCCTTACCGACGGCATGCCGCGTACGCTTGACGAGATTGGCCAGGTCTACGGTGTGACACGCGAGCGCATCCGTCAGATCGAGTCCAAGACGATGTCCAAGCTGCGTCACCCATCGCGTTCGCAGGTTCTGCGCGACTACTTGGAGTAAAGCTTTAACCTGAAGTTGTTCAGGGGCTAACAGCTAGCCCCAGAGAATCGGGCTTGAATGAGGTTTCACACCTTATTCGAGCCCGGTTTTTCTTTTGGTGTCAGCGCTAGTGAGTTACTGACTGCGTTTATGTCAAAAATGACCTCAAAAATGGCCTGAAAGTGTCATAAACTCACACAGTTTCACATTTGCAGCCAAAAGCCCCGAACCACCAAAGTGTAACGGGGCGAAGGAGCATCTGAGCAACGCTAGGCGGAGAAGCCCGATGGTGGTTCAGCACACTGGCCCACCATCCACTACGGGCTACTACCTACCCAGCTAGTACACGACGCCGAATACCCACTGCAGCAGCGTCAGCGACGCCACAGAAATCACGATCAGTGCGACGATGTTCAGCCAGACACCGGCCTTGACCATGTTGTGCATGCTGACGTAGCCGGAGCCGTAGGCGATGGCGTTCGGCGGTGTTGCAACCGGCATCATGAATGCCGAAGTAGCTGCCAGTGCAACTGGAACTGCGAAGATCATCTGGTCGTGGCCCAGACCGATTGCCATCGCACCAACCAGCGGCAGGAAGGTCGCGGCCGTCGCGGTGTTAGAGGTGAACTCGGTCAGGAACAGCACAACGGCGCCGACGACAACCACGAGTGCAGCCACTGGCATCCAGCCGAGAGTAGACAGCTGCTCGCCGATCCAGTCCGACAGCCCAGAGGCACCGAACTGCGAGGACAGCGCCAGGCCACCACCGAACAGCAGCAGCACACCCCACGGCAGCTCCAACGCATTTTCCCAGCGCATGAGCCTCACGCCATTAGGGCCACCCGGAATAAGGAACAACGCAATACCCACGGTCATTGCGATAACCGCATCAGCAATCTTGGTGTCGGGCAGCAGCACCGGAACAAAGACCCACGCCAGTGCCGCCGCGATAAACACCAGGAGCACTCGGCGCTCTCCAGTCGACATACGGCCAAGGCGCTTCAACTCGTCACGCATGAGTTCGCGCCCACCTGGAATATGCGTAATCTCCGGCTTAAACAGAACATTTGTCAGCAGGAACCATGCACAGAGCATGAGCACAACCGCCACCGGGACACCGAGCAGCATCCACTGGCCAAACCCAATATTGACTCCCTGCTCCGCCATGTAGGCCGCCAGCATAGCGTTCGGAGGAGTACCAATAATGGTGCCCAGCGAACCAATCGATGCCGCGTAAGCGATACCCAGCATCAGCGCGATACCGAAGTTCGACTTTGGCATCGGGTCATAGCTTGACGACGACTCCTCGGCCTCCTCCAGCGCATCCCCACCGGGGGTTTCGGCGACCGATTCACTCGCAGAGCCCGCATCCTCTGCAGCAATCTTCTCATCGTGCAGCATTCGGACAATGAGGCTCAGGACGGACACACCGATTGGCAGCATCATCACGGCCGTAGCTGTGTTGGACACCCACATCGACAGGAAGCCAGTAGCCACCATGAAGCCGAGAATCAGCATCTTTGGTGACGACCCCATGAGCACCAGAACCCACAATGCGACGCGCTTGTGGAGGTTCCAACGCTGCATCGCCAGCGCCAACAGGAAGCCGCCCATAAAGAGGAAGATGGTCGGGTCTGTGTACTTGCCCGAGAAATCCTTAATCTCCGCGAGGTTGAGAATCGGGAATAGAGCCAGCGGCAGCAGAGCCGTAACGGCAATCGGGATAGCCTCGGACATCCACCACACGGCCATAAGCACTGCTACACCTGCGGTTGCACGCAGGTTGTGATCGAGCTCAGCCGGCATAAAGAAGTACACGAGCAGGGCCAGGATGATACCGAGTCCTAGACCGGTGCGCTTACGGAAAAGCTCCCGGCTGAGGTATCCACGGTCTTGTTGGCCCGGTGACAGTTCCGGGGAGTTGTCGCGCGTAGATGTCGCTGCCACGATTCACGCTCCTATTTAATAATCAGCAGACATCCTGTATTGCACGCGTGTTCAAACGTTTACCGCATGTAGGGGATGCCAAATGTGGGTACTTTCTGACACCAATATCATTACCAACACTCGGCCAAATATGAGATTTCACTAAGAAACCCCCGGCCGAAACTGCAGGCAGTTGGGCTTCGGGGGTGGATTACGGGGTTAGCTGATTTCCTGATTGCGTATTTGGCGTTGACCGAAAACTCCGGGCACAAAGTAAGACCGCCATTGATGTCGCTTCCGAACTCACTCCGATTGCTTCATTGGCTGATCAGTACCCATCTGCTTAGAGATGCACTCGGCATACTCTCCAGAGGTGCGCTCGAACTTCTCGCACTTCGACATCGCATCTGATGTCGACGAATACAGCATCAGCGACACCACGGCGGCCGCAATACCCGTCACAATGCCGACCACGCCCAATCCGAACGAACCGCTGATGACCGCGTCTCCCCCAGCTGCCTGCACGCGCTTCTTCGCACTCATTGCCTTCGCCATCGCGATGATGCCTAGAACAATGCCAAAGACACCGAGGATGCCACCAACAATCATCCAGGACATCAAGAGTCCGCCGACGCCAAAGATCAGTGCCAGCACGCCAATAGTCCGACCGTCATTGCCTGGTACAGCTGACAAACCACCGCCGGTCAATTCCGACGGCCTCGACTTATCACTGCTTGCCGACATTCTTCTCTCCACCATAGATTGCTCAGTTCGTTTGAAACCCTACCAATTACGCAGGTAGCTGATGCGATCACGCAACTGTTCCTCCGTGCATAGCGCAGTCGGCGGGCCACCACAGGCGCGCCGAACCTCGTTATGCACTTGACCATGTGGCTTACCGGTTCGCGCCGCTGTCATCGACACCAGCGTATTGAGCTCCTTCCGCAACTTCGGCAACACCTCACTGGCCACCTTCTGCGGCCTTGGGTACGCCGATCCTTCAATGCGGTGGACCGCGCCCCCTTCGCCTCCGCTTGACGACGATTCCCTCGCCTCCTCGCGGGCTTCCTTCTCTCGGGCACTGGCGGCTTTAAGCTGTTCATCCTGCCGCTGACGCAGCAAGAGTCGCATCTGATCGGCGTCGAGAAGCCCTGGCAAACCCAGATAATCGGCCTCTTCGGCGGAACCAGCAACGGTTGCGGTGCCGTAGGAGGAGCCGTCGTAGATGAGGTAGTCGAGTTCAGCATCCGCGCCAATGGATTCGTAGGCCGGCAGCAATTCGTCGGGTTCATCCTTGCGGCGATTGGCCTCAGCGACCAAGTCATCCTCCCAGCCTTCCGAAGGCCGATCCGGCTTGCCGAGCACGTGGTTGCGCTGCACCTCCATCTGCGAGGCCAAGTCGAGCAGCACCGGAATCGACGGCAAGAAGACGGAAGCAGTCTCCCCCGGCATGCGGCTTCGCACGAATCGTCCGATAGCCTGCGCGAAGAATAGTGGAGTCGAGGAACTGGTCGCGTACACGCCGACCGCCAGCCTCGGCACGTCCACGCCTTCGGAGACCATGCGCACGGCTACCATCCACTCATCGGTGGACTCGGAGAAAGTCTTGATTCGTTCCGACGAGCCCGGTTCATCCGAGAGCACTAACGCCACCGGCGTAGAGGCAATCTGCTCGAGAATGCGTTTGTACGCACGGGCAGTTGCCGCATCGGAGGCGATAACTAGGCCACCCGCGTCCGGGATATGCTGCCTCATCTGCGAGAGCCGGGTGTGCGCTGCCCGCAGCACAGATGGCATCCACTCGCCCTTTGGGTCAAGCGCGGTGCGCCAAGCACGCGTGGTCTCCTCTGGGCTCATCACGGTGCCCAGTCGCGCAGCGAACTCATCACCCGCGCTATCACGCCAGCGAGCTTCACCGGAATAAGCCAAAAAGACCACTGGGCGCACGACGCCGTCGGCAAGCGCATTGGAATAGCCGTACGTGTAATCGGCGACGGAACGCGAGTAACCATCGCCGTCCGGCGAGTAGCGAACAAACGGAATCGCCGCGTCATCGGAGCGGAACGGCGTACCAGTTAGGCACAGGCGGCGTTCGACATCGCCGTAAGCTTCGGAAATACCGTCGCCCCAGCTCTTGGCATCGCCGCCGTGGTGCACCTCGTCCAGAATCACCAATGTCGGCCGAGCGGTGGCTACGGCATGGTGCTTAAACGGATGCACTGCGACTTGGGCGTAGGTCACAACAATTCCCTGGTAGGAGGGGTTTACCACACCCTTGGCGTTAGAGAATTTGGGATCCAACGCAATCCCCGAACGAGCAGCAGAAGCAGCCCACTGCACTTTCAGGTGTTCAGTGGGAACTACGACGATGATGCGCTCGACAATCCGGCGCGACAGCAACTCACTGGCGATACGCAGGGCGAAGGTCGTCTTACCTGCGCCCGGTGTCGCCACTGCAAGGAAGTCCTTGGGGTTAGTCGCCAGGTATTTGTCGAGAGCCTCCTGCTGCCATTTACGAAGCCCGCTCACTTGCGACGCAGGGATTTGTAAATCCGCTCGCAGTCAGGGCATACCGGTGAACCCGGCTTCGCTGACTTCTTCACAGGGAAGGTTTCACCGCACAGAGCAACGACGTAGGAGCCGTTGACCGCGGAGTTCACGATCTGGTCCTTCTTGACGTAATGGAAGAACTTCGGGGTATCGTCCCTCGTCGACTCATCGACGCGGGTATCGGTGCGTTCAATCGTCTTTGTCGTCTTCAATGGAGTGCTCACAGATTCCAATTGTGCCCCATCGGTCAAATTATGCCCAGTGACCCAGGTGCTGGCCGCTGCTGACTGCTGCCTTCCACAGCCATCCACAACATCGCTACGACTACGCGAGCATGCGGCTGCAACGGACATAGCTAGTTGAGACGACCCCACGCCACAGGCGTATGCTAGACAACCATGGCGCGAATCAATGACCGTCGCGACTCCGCGCTGCCGAAACGCGGAAGTTCCCGGCGACGCAAGAAAGACGCGGCGTTGATTACCGACGCCCGCGGCTCTCGGATTCGCAACTATGACCACCGCCGCCACGTCTACGCGGCTCTGCAATGGTCTCGCATTCCGCTGCTGCTTCTTTCCGGCGCTTTTTATCTGTGGTGGGATGTGCCGTGGATTGCAGCGATTCTCATGGTCGTCTCCGTACCCATGCCGTGGATCGCGGTTGTCATCGCCAATGGCGTTGGAGAACCCGCTGACAAGCGTAAGCCGCGCGTCTACAAGCCTGGAGTTGTACGCGAGCAAAACCGCAAATGGGAGGAGCAGCAACGCCAGCGCGCCCTCAAGGAAGCAGAGATGCGCGCGCTCGGTTCTGCCGCCAGTACCGAAGACACCGACGCACCGACGCAGTCCGGTAACGAGACCACCTCAAATCCCTTCGATGACGCAAATGTCATCGATATGCCGGAAGACGACGATTCGTCGTCAAGCTCCCCTAACTAGCCCCTCCGCCCCGCTTTACGACGAAGGTAGTGCCTACGATGACCTTTTCCCCCTCCACCTTCACCCCACCGACTGATCAGCAGCTTCGTGATTTTGTCGACTGTGCGGAGGAATTTGCCACCGCGCTCAGGCGCCTTGAGTTTTCCAGTAAGTCACTGCGTCGAGTCCTAGGCGCCGAGGGACTGGCCGCGCTGGACCGCGGTGAGCCCGGCGTTGTCGATGTTCTACTTACCGAAACTGAGGGCGTTTCTGCGGACACTGTGACCGCGTTGCGTCTTTTCATCCTGGGCGATTTCGCCGACGCACAGCAGCTATTTGGGGCTGAGCTGACAGCCAAGTTACTGGGCAGCGGCATACTTGCCGGCACCGCCACCAACGCACAGGTGTGTATCGATGTGCGCCCGGTCGAGATTGCGGGAGTCGACCGTATTGTCTTTTCCGACCGCGATGCCTCTATGAGCGATCACGTTCCTGGACCCGATCATGTCTTGGGCGTAGGGCGGGCTTCCCGCTCCCTCCTCGATATTTCGCCGACCTCGGCGGTGGAATCCGTACTCGACCTCGGTGCCGGTTGTGGCGTCCAGAGTCTTGCCCAGCCGGATGCAAAGTCGATTGTCGCGACGGACATTCACCCCCGGGCGCTGTTTTTTGCCCGCGCTGCTTTCGCCGCAAATGGCTTCGACCAGGCGCAGGCCGTCGAAGGTTCGTGGTTTGAACCGGTTGCAGGCAAGAAGTTTGACCGCATTGTGGCGAACCCGCCGTTCGTCGTAGGGCTGCCAAGTGTGGAACATGTTTACCGTGACTCAGGATTGAATCTGGACGGTGCCACCGAACTTATGATCCGCGGTCTGGCCGACCATCTCACCGACGGCGGCACGGCGCATCTGCTCGGTGCTTGGGCCCATATCGAAGGCGAAAGTTGGCAACAGCGCATCGCCTCTTGGCTCCCTGCTGAAGGCCTCGAAGTGTGGGTAACACAACGAGATGTCGCCACGCCGGCGGAATACATCGGCACCTGGCTTCGAGACGAGTCCATCGACCCCCGCAGCCCAGAAGGCTGCGAGCGCTCCCGTGCCTGGCTGGAGCACTTCCGCAACAGCGGCGTGACAGGCATCGGGTTCGGCTACATCACAGTCCAACGCATTGCCGGCCCGACTTCCGCCGTGTGCGAAGAAATGCCGCAGCCTTTGGCCGCTCCCTTCGGCGCCGAAGCCCAGGAGTATCTCGGCCGCGCCGAATGGCTTCGCGCACAAACTGCTAACACCATCCTCGAAGCTGCCTTTACTGTGCGACCCGGCGTCGCCTTAGAACGCGTTTCGCTTGCCGACGTCGACAGCGGCCAGGGCTTCACTGAGTTCGATACGCGCATCTCACGCACCGACGGCCCCGCCTGGACACACTCAATCGATGAGTCCGTCGCAACCATCCTGGGTGCACTGCATCCCGAAGCTGCCCTGGGCTCCGTCATCGACATCATGGCAATGTTTGGAGCCTTTGATGAGTCCGAAGTCCCTGCAATCAAGGACGCCCTAGTTCCCATCGTCGTTGACTTGGTTCGCCATGGTCTGATTCTCCCCGCCGAGCTCTTGGAGGATAAACAGTAAATGAAAGCCGTTCTCACCCGAGTTAAATCCGCGTCAGTCACTGTCGACGGCTCCGTTGTTGGCCACGTTGACGGAGGCGATACCGGCGCCATTTTGGCGCTCGTAGGTGTTGGCCGCGAGGACACTGCCGATGCTTGGGAAACGATGGCCCGCAAGATTGCGGAGCTGCGCATTCTGGATGGCGAGCTCAGCGCTGTCGACGCTGGCGCCCCGGTGCTCGTTGTTAGCCAATTCACGTTGATGGGGGCGACAAAGAAGGGACGGCGGCCGTCGTGGGTAGACGCGGCTCCGGGCCCAGAGGCCGGACCCGTCATAGAAAAAATTGTCGAGAACTTGCGCAATCGTGGCTTGACGGTCGAAACGGGACAATTTGGAGCGATGATGGAGGTCGCATCCGTCAATGATGGACCCTTTACAGTTCTCGTAGAATGCTAGTCGCGGCAGTTTTTCTTAACATTATATTTGCATGGCAAAATTACCCTATTGACATTCATCAACTTTCACGGGAACATTTCCGTAACTCCGTGCGTTGTAGTTATCGAGTCCACTTAAAAATCCAGGAGGCAGATTCATGAAGAGTGCCGATATTCAAAATGACGAACTGGAAGGTCAGCCACGGGACAAGGGGCGCCGCACTGGCAATAACTCCAATCCGTCCGCCGATTTGGTTCGTGTGTATTTGAACGGCATCGGAAAGACTGCTCTTCTCAGCGCTGAAGAAGAGGTGGAACTTTCTAAGCGCATTGAAGCCGGTGTATACGCCGAGCATTTGCTGCAGACCGGCGCGAAAATGACCCGCGCAAAGAAGCGTGATGTCAAGATTTTGGCAAAGGAAGGTAAGGCTGCACGCGCCCACCTACTCGAAGCCAATCTCCGTCTTGTGGTCTCGCTGGCGAAGCGCTACACCAACCGCGGTATGCCTCTGCTGGATCTAATCCAGGAGGGCAACTTGGGCCTCATCCGCGCCATGGAAAAGTTCGACTACACCAAGGGTTTCAAGTTCTCCACTTACGCAACGTGGTGGATTCGCCAAGCTATTACCCGCGGTATGGCTGATCAGTCGCGCACCATTCGCCTCCCTGTTCATTTGGTTGAGCAGGTCAACAAGATTTCTCGTATCAAGCGTGAGCTCTACCAGCAACTCGGCCGTGAGGCTACGAATGAGGAATTGGCAGAGGAATCCGGCATTCCAGAAGCCAAGATTGAGATGCTGCTGCGTCAGTCCCGCGACCCGGTGAGCTTGGACATGCCGGTGGGCACTGATGAGGAAGCTCCTCTGGGAGACTTCATCGAGGACTCAGAGGCAACTGATGCCGAGGAGGCAGTTGTCGCTTCCCTGCGTCACCACGATGTCCGCAAGGTTCTGTCCACTCTCGAGATTCGAGAGCAGGAAGTTATTAAGCTCCGCTACGGTCTCGACGATGGCCTGCCCCGCACGCTGGATCAGATTGGCCGCCACTTTGGCCTGTCTCGAGAGCGCGTCCGCCAGATTGAGCGGGAAGTTATGTCCAAGCTCCGCGAGGGTGACCGTGCTGACAAGCTGCGTGAGTACGCAAACTAACGCCACATGGCGGTGACATCGATAGGGTTCCTAATTTCAGCCCTGAGATAGAGCTGGACTTCAATGCCGACCCCGTGCCGGAGTTTCATCCACACTGGCGGTCGGCGTTTTCGTCTGCACGTCGAACTTTCGACATCGCGTACGCTCCCTTCCGTCTCAGCAGCGCCCACCGAACCAAGCTTTTCGCTGCCTAATCAGCACCAAAGCCACTAGATTTGCGAGCCCTAACATCTTTCTTGCGCAAGTGTGGTTATCCTAATACTTGAGTGAAAACTTTTAAGACTGTGTTATCGGAGGAAAACCGTGAGGGATTTGGTTGACACCACGGAAATGTACTTACGTACGATTTTCGAACTCGAAGAAGAGGGCATCATTCCTTTGCGTGCTCGCATTGCCGAACGCCTTGAGCAGTCGGGGCCGACCGTTAGCCAAACCGTTGCGCGCATGGAGCGCGATGGCCTTCTCGTAGTTGCCCCAGATCGCAGCTTGCAGCTTTCCGACGAGGGCCGCAGGCTGGCCACGGCTGTCATGCGTAAGCACCGCCTAGCTGAGCGCCTACTTACGGATGTCATTGGCCTCGAATGGGACAAGGTTCACGACGAAGCCTGCCGCTGGGAGCACGTAATGAGTGACGAGGTCGAGCGCAAACTTCTCGACGTGCTTGACTCTTACACACGCTCCCCATTCGGCAATCCGATTCCCGGTTTGGGAGACCTCGGTGGGACTCAGTCACCAGAGTCGTTAGAGAACGTTCGCCGACTGTCCGATCTAAACCCCGGCGAGTACACCGTTGAGATCGTCCAGATTAACGAAATCCTGCAGGTCGAGCAGAGCTACATGAAGCGTCTCCACAAGGCTGGAATTATGCCGGGTACTGAGGCACTTGCCGAGGTTGCCGCCGGCCGCGTGACTCTCGCCCGTGGTGATCATTCTCTTGACATTCCGGATACTCTGTCTCACGCAATCATGGTGATTATCAAATGAAACTCCTCGTCACTGGTGGTGCCGGCTACGTCGGTAGCGTGTGCTCGGCAGTATTGATTTCTCTTGGCCACGACGTCACCATTCTGGACAACTTCTCTGTTGGCAACCGTGATGCGGTGCCAGAGGGCGCGACCCTAGTCGAAGGCGATGTGGCGGACAAGGCCTACGAGGTTCTGTCCTCCGA
Organism: Corynebacterium sp. MSK032; assembly: GCF_030232065.1. NCBI lineage: Bacteria > Bacillati > Actinomycetota > Actinomycetes > Mycobacteriales > Corynebacteriaceae > Corynebacterium > Corynebacterium sp. MSK032. Next base: position 27,288 of record NZ_JASPJR010000005.1, read on the forward strand.
CAGCTTCGACGGCGTCGTTCATTTCGCTGCGAAATCGCTTGTTGGCGAGTCTGTTGAGGTTCCTTCCGACTACTGGCACAACAATGTGGGCCAAACCCTGAAGCTACTCGACGCAATGCGTGATACCGGTACGAATAACCTGGTGTTCTCTTCGACAGCTGCAACCTACGGTGAGCCAGAGAAGACACCAATTACCGAAGACATGCCAACCGCACCGACCAACCCTTACGGTGCCACCAAGCTGGCCATGGACTACGCCATCTCGTCTTACGCCAAGGCATACAACATCGGCGCTACCAGCTTGCGTTACTTCAATGTGGCGGGTGCCTGGGGCGGTTTTGGCGAAAACCGTGAGGTGGAAACTCACCTCATCCCCCTGGTACTGCAGGTTGCGCTCGGTCACCGCGACAAGATTATGGTCTTTGGCAATGACTGGCCGACTCCGGACGGCACCGCGGTTCGTGACTACATCCACATCAAAGACCTCGCCGATGCGCACGTCTTGGCACTGGAGTCCAACACGCCGGGAACCCACCGTATCTTCAACCTCGGTTCTGGCGACGGCTTTTCGGTTCGCCAGGTTATTGAGACCTGCCGTAAGGTCACCGGTCACCCGATTCCTGCTGAGGATGCACCGCGTAGAGCCGGTGATCCGGCAACCCTTATTGCCTCTTCTCAGCGCGCCATGGACGAGCTCGGATGGAAGCCCAATCATACGGAGCTGGAAACCATCGTCGCCGATGCATGGGAGTACACCAAGAACCTCGGCGACCGAGCCCACTCGGCGCACCGCTAGGTACTGCAGCACAGCTTGCAGGGTCGCTAATCAATACGCGGCATTTTCACCTTGTATACCCTGCGCAGCACCTCTTGTGCCGCACCAAGAATTGTGCCAACGCACCTCGGCACAATTTGATTGGCGACCGCAATTTCCAGCAACTGAGTCAGTGAATGATTCGGTTGCTCCCCCGCTGCCTCATCGAGAGCTGTTTGCGCATAGTTCTCCAGCCCAGCCGCGAACTTTGCGATGGCAAAACACGCTAAAGCGTTAGCACGCAGGCTGCCGCGGTGGACGATTGCGGCCTCGCGCCAGATTTCTCCCATTGATTGCGCCAACTGCGTAGTAATGAAAATCATGGACATATCGCGCAAGGTGACGTTGGTCAGTGCTGCAGCAATGGCATATCCCGCGGTTTCATCGCGAACCGCCTCATGTGCATCCATCACACCATCGGCCACGTTTTCCACGGCGGCTTTTAGCATGTCGAAATGCTCGATGAGCGCGGGATTGTCCGAACCAATTTTGAGCTTCCTAGGCTGCTCAACGGCTGTCGCTCGTTCCCGGAGGCGTTCAATCAGAGCCCTGTCTTTACTGTCGCGGAATTGGCCACCTCGAAAATAGCTGCGGTACTCCTCATAGTTTTTGAAAATCTGCTCTCCCTGCCGGGAGATTAGATTTGCATTGTCGGTCATCAGACTGTCACCGACAATGCCGACGATCTCTCCCTGCTCGTCCGTGACAACTTCCCCCGCAGCAATAGTGGCAACGCCCGCCAAACGCACCTCATACAGGCCGCCTTCTCGCAGCCAGCCTGTAATAGGTGTGGAGTCCTTTTCAATCCCCCAGGATTCGTCGATGATAAACACATCTGCGTGAGTGCATCCTTCATCGAGCAGGAAGTCCGCGGCTGCCCGCACCAAGTCAGGATTGTTCTCCATCGAGGCCACATCCTTAATCAGCATCGGGCCAGCATGCGCTGTCGGATCAAACTCGACCTTGCCATCGATGAGATCTTCGACCTGCTGACGATACAACGCCGCAATCACTACCTGCCCCCGCGGATAGAATCCAACGATTCCCGGCAGGTTCGTCAAAAAAACACTCGGCTCAATTTCAGGCTTTTGTCCTGCACCGAAGTTCTGTTTGTTTCCCATTAATTCCTTACCCCTTTTCCCCCATTGGAATAGCTCGACAGCGGACAATCCTCTCGCCATCTGGTGGCTCTCATTGTTATCGAATCCGCAACAGCCTTGCTTGTGCGCGACCGGAAAAATCGGCCCATCTGTGGACTACTTTCAACTTGTGGATAACTGGAATAATTTCTGCGGTATCGTGGTTGTTTACTTCAAATGACGAAAAATGTGATGCAGGAGGTAGTCGTACGTGAGTGATCCGACCGACAAGCCTCAGGGCAATATGTACGAGGTAGTTTTTCCGGTTCCTGACGTAACGGGAAGCGAGGGCCATCTGACCCTGGTCATTGCACTTAGCGGTTATGCGGATGCCGGTAATGCCGTCTCGGAATCAGCTAGTTTCCTCTTGGGTGCTCTCGAGCACCGTCCATTGGTGAACTTTTCTATCGACGAGCTGATTGATTATCGTTCTCGCCGTCCCTCTGTGACGATGAACCACGACCAGATTGTGGATGTATTCGATTTGAACCTGTCACTCAATGTGGTTCGCGACAACGTCGGTAAGCCGTTCTTGCTGCTTTCTGGCCCTGAGCCAGACATGCGGTGGGAGGCTTTCTCGACTGCCGTGGCAGATTTGGCGGAGCGCTACGATGTCGGTCGGACTGTGTCGCTGTACTCGGCACCGATGACGGTTCCGCACACCCGACCGCTGGGCATCATCGCCCACGGCACAGATAAGCGGAAACTCGGTGATATGCATACCTGGGGAAACCGCGTCACAGTTCCGGGTGCTGCGAGCCTGAACATTGAGTACGAGCTCGCCAGCCGCGGTTGTGATGCCTTTGGTTTCACCGCACAGGTGCCACACTATGTCGCGGCCTCTGAGTATCCGCTGGCGTCACTGCGGCTGTTGCAGGAGGTAGCAAAACTAGCCAAGCTCGAGCTCCCGCTTGAGGCGTTGGAGAAGGAATCCGCGCGGGTGGCGGAGCTGCTCAATACGCAGACGAATGATTCCGGCGAGGTCTCTCAGCTGGTCAATCTTCTCGAGGAACAGTACGACCAGGAAGTTCAACGTCGTCAAGAGCTGGAGACTTCTCCCCTACTTGGACCTAACGGCGAGATGCCTTCGGCCGACGAGATTGGCGCTGAGTTCGAAAGGTTCCTCGCTTCTCAACCGCTGCGCCCAGTAGAGGATTCTTCCTCGCTTGACGACGAGGCGGAGACCCCGGCCAACTCGGATTCCTCGGCAACTACATCAGAGGACACTGACGCACACTCGGAAGAACCCGAGTCGGCCTCGGCGGATGATAGGTCTGCGGAGTTTTCTGCAGACGGCACTGCCGAACAGCCTGAGTCAGAACAGCCCGAGTCTGAACAGCCTCGGGAAGAGCAGGCGGAAAGCGAAGAATCCGGTGAACCGGAAAAGCCCCGCCGTCGGCGCGGCTGGAAGCCCTGGTTCCGCTTCTAATCCGGGGTTACCGCTAGGGTGGGAAGCGTGTCACTATCTGAAATGCTTCCCGACCTAGCTGAGGTTCCAGAGTCCCTTTTCGACGATGCGATTATGGACTCGTTCATTGCCTGGACCAGGGATCAGGGCATCACGCTCTACCCGGCCCAGGAGGAGGCCGCTATTGGTCTCGCTGGTGGCGACCACGTCATCCTTGCCACTCCGACAGGGTCGGGCAAGTCCATGGTGGCTATTGCTGCCCACTTCTGCGCGCTTGCCCGTGGCCAACGCAGCTTTTACACAGCGCCTATTAAGGCCTTGGTCAGCGAGAAGTTCTTTGCCCTCTGCGAGGTCTTTGGCGCTGAGAACGTCGGTATGATGACCGGCGATGCCACCGTCAACGGTGGTGCACCCATCATCTGCGCAACTGCGGAAATTGTCGCCAATATCGCCCTGCGCGACGGGGCCGACGCCGATATTGACCAGGTGGTAATGGATGAATTCCACTTCTATGCGGATCCCGATCGCGGGTGGGCATGGCAAGTGCCCTTGCTCGAGCTTTCCCGTTGCCAATTCCTGTTGATGTCCGCCACTCTCGGCGATACTCAAAAGTTTGAGACGGATTTGAAGGAACGCACGGGACTCGACGTCAACCTCGTTACAGGTACGACGCGCCCGGTACCGCTGGATTTCCACTATGTCTACACACCAGTTCATGACACGCTGGCGGAGTTGCTGGAATCCGGCAAAGCCCCAATCTACATCGTCTTTTTCTCCCAGCGCCAAGCAGCTGAACAGGCTCAGGCACTGACCGGTCTGAAGCTGCTGACGAAGGAGGAGAAGGAGCGGATTCGCGAAGAGATTGGCGATTTCCGGTTTACCACGGCCTTTGGTCGAGTTCTTTCCAAGTTGGTGCGCCAGGGCATTGGCGTCCACCATGCGGGAATGCTGCCGAAGTACCGTCGTTTGGTTGAGCGTCTCTCTCAGACTGGTCTGCTGAAGGTCATCTGTGGCACGGATACCCTCGGCGTCGGCATCAACGTGCCTATTCGCACGGTGCTGATTACCGGTTTGGCCAAGTTCGATGGCCGTCGTAGCCGTATTCTCAAGTCACGCGAGTTCCACCAGATCGCTGGACGCGCCGGCCGTGCTGGCTACGACACCGAGGGCACCGTAGTTGTCGAAGCACCTGAACACGAAATCGAAAACGCCAAGCTGCGGCGCCGTGCCGGCCAGGATGAGGCCAAACTGAAGAAGTTGCGGCTGAAGTCCGTTCCCAAGGGCGAAGTGACATGGTCGGAGAAGACCTTCGACAAAATCGTTTCTCAGCCACCAGAGCCGCTGACCAGCCGCTTTGCAGTGACCAACGGTATGTTGCTCAACGTCATTGCACGTGGTGGCGATACCTACGAACACATGCGTCATCTGCTGCGCACCAATCACGACACCCGCCACCAGCAAAATGAGGCTATTCTGACCGCAATTGAGCTCTACCGCGGTTTGGTCAACGCGGGAATCGTCGTCACGCATGGCGAGGGCGATGACTGCCGCCCCGAGCTGACAATGGAGCTGCAGCGTGACTTCGCGCTCAATCAGCCGCTGTCGCCTTTCGCCATCGCCGCGCTCGAACTGTTGGATAAGGACAGCCCGAACTACGCACTCGATGTCATCAGTGTGTTTGAGTCAATTCTGGAAGACCCTCGCCCACTGCTCATCGCGCAGCAGAAAAAGGCACGCGGTGAAGAAATCGCCGCGCTCAAGGCCGAGGGTGTTGATTACACCGAACGTATGAACATCGTCGAAGACATCACATGGCCGATGCCGCTTGCCGACGAGCTGGAGGGTGCATTCGACACCTATGCTCAAGGTCACCCGTGGGTGCGTGAATTTTCGCTGTCGCCCAAGTCAGTAGTGCGCGAGATGGTGGAAAAGGCCATGACTTTCTCGGACGTGGTATCTGAGTATGGAATTGCCCGCTCTGAAGGTATTTTCTTGCGCTACCTCACCGATGCCTGGCGCACTTTGCGACATTCTCTCCCACCGGAAGCCGCTAACGAGGAACTTCGGGACATTGTGGAATGGCTCGGCGAGCTCGTTGTGCAGGTGGATAACTCCCTGGTGGATGAATGGGCGCAAATGGCCGATCCGGACAAGCCATTGGACGAGGAAACTCTCAAGGAAGCGGCTTTTGGCACCGACGAGTCGCGGCCCCTTACAGGCAACGAACGTGCATTTACCCGTATGGTGCGCAATCTCATGTTCCGCCACGTGCAGCTCTTTGCCTTTGAAAAGGAGGAGGAGCTGGCCGACCTGGACAACTACCTCGACGATGCGCCAGATTGGCCTGCCGCAATGGATGACTACTTCGATGAATACGATGACCTAGGGATCGATGCAAAGGCTCGCGGCGGCGATATGATTTCGATTGACCGCAAGGCTGGTGAGGGCCTATGGCATGTGATCCAGATACTCGATGACCCTGAGGGCGACCACGGCTGGCGCTTTGAAGCGGACGTTGACTTGGCTGCATCTGATGAATACGGCGAGGTCAGGTTGGGATCGCTGCGAATTATTCAGGGATAAACGCGAAAAACCGGGCTGGAACTGCCAGCCCGGTTTTTGCTTATTTCGTACGCTATTGCAGCATGCGCCAAGAGAGCTTTAGGCAACAGCGTCCATGTATGCCTGCCGTACCAGTTCAGCAATTCGATTGAACTCGCCGCCGCGTACCGATGATGCGCGGTGAACCAGCCCAATGGTGCGTCCCGGCCGTGCCGGACCTTCGAATCGTGCAACAGCCAGGCCGGGGCGGTCGGCCTCAATCTTGACAGCCGATTCCGGTACAAGCGACTGCCCCAACCCACCGGCAACACACTGCACGACGGTGGATAGAGAAGCCGCCCGTGTTTCCAAGCTGGAGGTCTCGCCGTGAACAGCATCGACCTTGCGACAAATATCCAACACCTGGTCGCGCAGGCAATGACCGTCGTCAAGCAGAAGCAAGTCCAAGTCCCTGATTGCCTCAAGCTTTACGTCTTCCTTACCTGCCAGCGGATGATCCTCTGGCACGACGATGTAGAACTCCTCGTCGTAGAGGTAAATCTCTTCAAAGGAAGGCACATCGGATGGCAGTGCCATGATGGCTGCATCAATGGTGCCGGAGCGAAGTGATTCGATGAGGCGCTCGGTCGGCTCTTCGACAATCCTAGGCTTTAGATCTGGCAGCTCGTCACGAACCAACTGGAGGAAGTTGGGCAGCACGTATGGAGCAACCGTAGGGATAACACCAATGGATAGTGGTCCGGACAAATCATCTGTACGGCCAGAGGCGCGAGCAACAATCTCGTCAACAATTTCAGATGCTTGGCGGGCATATGGAATCAGACCGCGACCGAGTGGCGTCACCAGCACTCGGCGAGTCGAACGCTCTACAAGCTGCACCCCCAGTCCCTGCTCAAGGGTGGAAAGCGCTTGTGACAGGCTGGGCTGTGAAATGCCGAGGCGGGCAGCGGCTTGACCGAAGTGACCGGTATCGGCAATCGCGACAAAGGCACGTAACTGAGGCAAAGTGGGCCGATAATCTCTATTACGCATACCTATAAGCCTACACGAGCTTATTAACTTTTTCCTCTTGACGGTTCGGGAATCCATAGGCATAATGGTGTGTGACCCCAAAAGGAATACATTCAGGAGGATTCCATGGCAATTTTGACTGTTGGCGACAAGTTCCCCGAGTTTTCTCTGACCGCTCTGAAGGGCGGCAACCTGCGTGATGCAAACGCTTCTTCTCCGGATGACTACTTCGAGCAGGTAACCAATGAGTCCTACGAGGGTAAGTGGAAGGTCGTCTTCTTCTACCCGAAGGACTTCACCTTTGTCTGCCCGACTGAGATTGCTGCATTCGGCAAGCTGAATGAGGAATTCGAGGACCGTGACACCGTTATTCTCGGTGGCTCTGGCGACAACGAGTTCTCCCACTTCAACTGGCGTGCAACCCACGAGGAACTGCTGGACATCCCGTTCCCGATGTTCTCCGACATCCGCCATGACCTGATGCGTGCACTCGGCGTCGAGAACGCTGACGGTGTTGCAGACCGCGCAACCTTCATCATTGACCCGGACGGCATCATTCAGTTCGTCTCCGTTACCCCGGACGCTGTCGGTCGTAACGTTGACGAGGTTCTGCGTGTTCTCGACGCTCTTCAGTCTGAAGAGGTCTGCGCATGTAACTGGCAGAAGAATGACCCGACCAAGAACATCGACAAGATGGACGTTCTGAAGCAGGAGCTGAAGTAACTCATATGAGCATCGATAACCTTCGTTCCGGTCTACCGGAGTACGCCAAGGACATGAAGCTGAACCTTGGCACTCTCACCCGTTCTACGGAACTCTCCGAGCAGCAGCTGTGGGGTACCCTGCTTGCATCCGCTGCTGCCACCTGCAACGAGACCGTTTTCTCCGAGATCGCTGAGGAAGCCAAGGAGCACCTGTCTGACGAGGCTTTCGAGTCTGCGCTTGGTGCGGCCACCGTTATGGGCATGAACAACGTTGCTTACCGCACTCGCCACATGCTCGGTGATGACTACGCACAGGTCAAGTTCGGCCTGCGCATGAACATCATCTCCAATCCGGGTGTCGAGAAGGAAGACTTCGAGCTGTGGTCTCTGGCAGTTTCTGCCATCAACGGCTGTGAAGCTTGCGTGACTTCTCACGCAAAGGTCGTCCGCGATGCTGGTCTGACCAAGGAGCAGGTCTGGGAAGCTGTGAAGATTGCAGGCACCGTCTCTGGTGTTGCACAGGCTGTCTTCGCTGAGGCTACCCGCTAAATATTCGGAGCATAGGTTCGGCTTTTGATAGCCGAACGCTCCCCCGCAGGATTACCTGCTGACGAAATAGCGCCCGAGGAACCAATTTGTACCGGTTCCTTGGGCGCTTTTTCTTGTTCGTTTTTGGCTACTGCTGTGGCGGGTAATAACCCGGATTCTCCTGGGCTTCATTGATAACCCGCCGGCCACCGATGAGCTGACGGTAGATATGTACTTGCACTAGGAGAGCAAGCGGGACTGTGTACAACATACCGATATAGAAGAGCATTGCACCTGCGGAAGAAACAATCGACGTCAGAATGAATGCAACGAGCATCGTCCAATACTGAGGCTTCACCAAGCGCCATGCGACGACCGGAGCCTCAAGTGCTGTTGCTCGACCATCAAAAACAAGAAGCGGCATAGTCGCTGTGATTGGCATGATGAAGATGGACAGCACAAGTACCAACAGGTAGCCGATGGGAATCATCGCAGCTGCAGCTTCACTGCCGTTGGCAGACAGGGATACTCCAGCGATGAAGAGCGCCATCCCCGGAAGCATGGCGAGCAGCCCCACCAGGAACGTGACAATGTAGGCACCGATAAGAGATCCCCACCGGTTTACACGGAAGAAAGTACCGTAGCTCGGCACTCGCCCGTCGACAGCTTCGAATGCACCGCGCAGCATAAATGCCTGCATCGCGAACATGCCCACGGCAATTAGGAGTGCCATCGCGCCGAGAGTCGCGAACATTGACCCTAGATCCTCAAACGGAACATCGCCTGGATAGTTCGGCTCGAAGTCCGGATCGAAATCACCAGATGCAAAGAGAATTGCCGCTGCGCCAACAATCAGGGCTACTAGTACGGCGAAGAACGTCAGCATGATGCCAAGCCAGGAAGCAAAATTGCTGTTTAGACTACGAAACGCCGCGGAAAAGGCACTTCCAATGTCGACCTTCGTCGGCCCCTGTGCCACAGGCTTCACCGGTGGCTCATCGCCACCTGGCATGTTGACTCCGGGAGCAAGTGCACCGGCTGCAGGATTCCCGCCTGCCGGTTGCTGCCAATAGCTCGAGCCTGCACCATAGGGTTGCCCGCCGTAACTATCGCGCGACTCGCCAGTTCCATAAGAAGGAATTTCGCCATAAGCCTGTTCACGGCCGTAAGCCTGATTCCACTGGGGCGAATCCGCTGGTCCACGCGGGCCATGTTGTGCGTCCGAATCGAACCCGTAAGGGTTGTAGTCCTGCGAACCATTGTTGGGAAAACCGTGACTCTGGGAGTCATAGTTATTGGACTCATTGTCCCGGCTGCCGTCACCGTAAGGATCGTTGTTGCTATATGGATCGTTTGGGGTATTCATGAAGCAAATTGCTCCTGCCAAATTGACGGATACATAAAAATAGTGCGCACAACGGACTATACGTGAGACAAGGCCTTGACGAGTTTTTAAAGGCCGAAGTATAAGTCACATTGTGCGCATGGACGTATTTAATTGGACGTTCTTACACGAGCTCCACCGCGGCGGCTCCCTCGAACTCGTTCAGCGAATCACCGGCACCCAACGCGCTACCACGCACGATGATGTCATACTTGCCCGGCGCGACTCCTCCGGTCTCCCAAGTGACCTTGGCGGTGGTGTAATTACCGTCCTTGGCAAATTCAATGACAGTTGCCTGGTCCCAGTCGTCAGAAACGATCTCACCGCGGTCATTTTTGATGAGTAGGTAGCCGTCTTCCAGTCGCAAGTCGTTATTCGGATTTGCCGCGACGAATTGGGCAACGGCCTGCTGCCCTACCGTGACGCTTGCAGTCGATTCGAGCACGTCACCAAAATTCTTGCCCATTGGTACGGAATCGATAGTCTTTCCTCCTGCTGGCGACGGCGGGATGATGCCAGTGAGGTCACCTGCAGCACTGCCCGGGTCGACAGCCATGCCGTCGGCAAGCGCGTGGGCGAGATCGTGATAGATGGAGATCATCGCACTGAGCGTGTACTTGCCGAAAGCCGTTGCGCCGCCCTCGTAGTCCTGCTGATCGTATTCCTCTGGGGTAACGACGTAGTGTCCATAGCTGTTGGTGTAGCCCTGGCAGATGACAGTGTCGATTGGAACGCCGAGGATTTCAGCGACGTGCTGACGCATGCGGTAACCCGACATCGTGGTTGGTTCAAGGCCGTTGGTAATCAAGGTGAAGCCACCGATGCGGGTGATGGAGAACATGTGGGTCTGCTGGAGAAGACCATCGATGTAGCCCACTGGCAGCAGGCATTCTTTCTCGCCCTGAATCTCCCCGATATTTTTCGGGAGTACGACGTTATTGAGCTGACGTACCCACGGTGTGCCTCCACGCTGGCCCTCGTTGAAACCTAGGGCTGGTTCGCCGCCGCCGTCCTCCTGGCTACTGGCTGCGAAGGCCGCACCGAGGATTGCAGGTCCAGTGCGGTGCGGCTGGCCGTCGGGCGTGAATTGGCCGTCAATGTCGACATCGCCGAGGTTGACCCACTTGTGGACGGTAGAGATTCCGCCTCCTGGCAGTGCAATGGTCTGACCCTGGGTAGCGTCAATCTGACGCTGACCGAGAATGCGGGCGGACTCTGCTTCGTCTCCGTTGCCGGGACCCGAATTTGGCACGAGCCCCATGTTCGGGCTGATGTCACCCGGGCACGACATGGTAAATGCGGCGACAAAGGGGGCATCGGCCGGCTCACGGTGGGTAACCCCGCGGTCGACCTCAACCTTCCATGCTGCATAGCCCTTGTTGTCGCCGTCGATGATGGTGTGCTCGGGGCCGAAGGTGGTCGGATGAATTCCATACCAGTTAATGAATCCGACTTCGCGACCACCGCGACTCACGTGCAGTGTATGGCTTTCCGGGTTGACTCCGTCGGGGAAAAGACGCTGTTCTTCCTCGGGGTTACGCCTGAATGCCTCCAGGGAGCGGTTAACACCCGCATCCTTGGCAATCCCCTTGGTCAGGTGGATAGTCGACGGCTGGTAATCAGCGTGTGCACGTTCAATAGCCTTGACCACACCGACGACCACAGCTTCGAAAGTGACGGGACGGAAACCGAGAGTAGTCAGGTCGACCATAAGATGGCCCGATGTACCACCCGGCGCGACATGCGTATGAGATGCGCAGATAAGCACGTTGCCCTCGTGGTAGAGGTCTCCGAAGAGAGCTCGCAGTCGCCGCAGAACTTCCATCTGGATGGACTGGAACATGAGCCCCATATCTGCGGTGACGTGGACGACACGGTTGTCGTTGTCATCACCGAAGATGAATGCACGCGCCATCTGGCGAAGACGCAGACCCGAGGTGGTCTGGTCCATGACCGCATACCCGTTCATGCCAGCGCCGAGTGGCTCGCCTGTCATGTCAGCCATTCCTCGACCGACATTCAAAGTGGTGGTCGAATTCCCCGCGGCGGCAGAAGCCCCGTTTGCAGGAGCGGCGTTTGCCTTTGATGCACCATTTACGGCAGGCATCATACTCGCAGCTGACACGGCAGTTGCTCCGACGAGGAAGCCTCGCCTGCCCACTTGGTACGGGGCGCGTGCGGTTGGTTCTGCCGAATTCGACGATGATGCCATCTGGGGATCGAGCATGTCACATCCTCTTCATATTTCTTTTTGAATATCAATATGTTGGACTTTAATCAGACAATCCCCTACGCGTGGCCTAATAAGCCAAAGTTCCCAAAATTCCCCCCGCGACAGCAGTAACCGATACGACATTCGCAAGGCAGTATCACTACCATGGACACAGTAGAATTTCGCAAGCTTTAGCGCGCTCCTCGCAGACACAACTTCAGAAAGGGCACCATGGCTCAGGCTGTCGGTTTTAACCGCGAAAAGTACATCGAAATGCAATCCGCTCATATTAAGAAGCGGCGCGCAGACATCGCAGGTGAAGGCGGCAAGCTCTATCTCGAAATGGGCGGCAAGCTATTTGATGACATGCATGCCTCGCGCGTGCTCCCCGGCTTCACGCCTGACAATAAAATCGCTATGCTCGATCGCCTCAAAGACGATCTGGAAATCATGGTGTGCATCAATGCCAAGGATTTGGAGCGCCACAAGGTCCGCGCTGACCTCGACATCACTTACGAAGACGATGTGCTGCGCCTCGTCGATGTCTTTCGTGAACGCGGGTTTCTAGTCGACAGCGTCGTCGTCACGCAGCTTTCCGACGACAACACCCTGGCAAAGAACTTCATTGAGCGCCTGCAGCGACTCGGATTGAGCGTAATCCGCCATCGCAATATCGAGGGCTACCCGACAAACACGGAGAAAATTGTCAGTGAAGCCGGCTTCGGGCTGAATGAATGGGCGCAAACGTCGCGGGACTTGGTCGTTGTTACAGCGCCGGGCCCGGGCTCTGGAAAGCTGGCGACCTGTCTATCGCAGATTTATCACGATCACAAACACGGAATTCGTTCCGGTTACGCAAAGTTTGAGACCTTCCCTATCTGGAACCTGGCACTCGAACACCCGGTAAATCTGGCCTACGAGGCGGCAACAGCTGATCTCGATGACATCAATCTCATCGACCCTTTTCATTTGGCCGCCTATGACACCAAGGTCACCAGCTATAACCGTGATGTCGAGGTCTTCCCACTGCTGCGCACTCTGTTGGAGAAGCTCGCGGGCGAGTCGCCGTACAAGTCACCGACCGACATGGGCGTCAATATGGCCGGTTACTGTATCGACGATGACGAAGTGTGCCGAGAGGCATCCAACCAGGAAATCGTTCGCCGTTACTACAAGGCTCTTGTCGACGAACACAAGAACAGCGCAGACGACGAAGTCTCACAGCGCATTGCCATGATTATGAGCAAGGCCAACGTGTCGACAGCCGCCCGCCGAGTCGTCGCACCAGCACTTGAAGTTGAGAAATCTACCGGGGCACCGGGTAGCGCAATCGAATTGCACGACGGCACAATCATCACGGGCAAGACTTCTGAACTACTCGGATGCTCAGCAGCAATGCTCCTCAACGCTCTCAAGAAGCTCGCCAATATCGACCCGGACTTGCACTTGCTCTCCCCAGCTGCCATTGAGCCAATTCAAACGCTTAAGACGCATCACCTGGGCAGCCGCAACCCCCGCTTACATACCGACGAGGTTCTTATCGCCCTTTCCGTGTCGGCGGCCACCAGCGACGATGCCCGCGCAGCCCTCGCCGAGCTGAAGAACCTTCGAAACTGCGATGTCCACACCACCACCATTCTGGGCAGCGTGGACGAAACAATTTTCCGCAACCTCGGTGTGCTAGTGACTTCGGAGCCTAAGTACCAGAAGAAGGCTCTCTATCAGAAGCACTAAGCCATACCAGCAGCTCACGCCGAAAATAGGATAACTGAGAGAGCAGACTAGAATAGTCCCCGTGAGCATCAGCAAGATTCTTCTGTACTACCAGTTCGCCCCACTGTCCGATCCGCGTGCCATCATGCTATGGCAGCGCGATCTTTGCGAGTCGTTAGGGCTCAAGGGCCGCATTCTGGTGTCCGAGCACGGCATCAATGGCACCGTCGGCGGTGATCTCGATGCCTGCAAGAAGTACATCAAGAAAACCAAGCAGTACCCCGCTTTTCACTCCATGCAGTTCAAGTGGAGCGAAGGCGGCGCTGATGACTTTCCAAAACTCTCCGTCAGGGTTCGCGACGAAATCGTCGCTTTCGGTGCTCCGGGTGAGCTGAAAGTCGATGTCGATGGTGTCATTGGCGGCGGCACACATTTGAAGCCGGAAGAGGTCAATAAACTGGTCGAGGAACGCGGCGACGATGTCATCTTCTTCGATGGCCGCAACGCAATGGAAGCCGAGATTGGCAAGTTTAAAAACGCTGTCGTCCCGGACGTAAAGACCACGCACGACTTCATCGACGAACTGGAATCCGGTAAGTACGACTGGATGAAGGACAAGCCGGTTATCTCCTACTGCACCGGCGGCATCCGCTGCGAGATCCTCTCCGCACTTATGAAGAACCGCGGTTTCGAAGAGGTCTACCAAATCGACGGCGGTATTGTGCGCTACGGCGAAAAGTTTGGCAATAAGGGGCTGTGGGAAGGCTCCCTATATGTCTTCGACAAGCGCATGCATATGGAGTTTGGCGATGGCATCGAAGACGAGGACTACGTACAGCTCGGGCACTGCGTCCACTGCGGCAAGCCCACAAACACCTTCCAGAACTGCATCAACGAAGATACCTGCCGTCGTCAGGTGCTTATTTGCGATGATTGCTGGGAGCACACCGAGACACAGCACTGTGGGCGCGAGGACTGCAAGGAAGTTGCCGAAGAGCTAGCAGCCGCAAAGTAGGACGCTCCCTGCTGCCATCGGACTATCTCGAGCACCTCTTAATCAGCACAGATGTGGGTTGTCTCCCCAGACGCGGCTAATCTAGTAGGCAACCATGAGTACTCCTAGCCGTTCTGATAAACCAGCTCCACGTGCCCAGTCGGGAAACCACCACTCCGGCCACCGCAATTCCGCCAGGCCACAGCGCTCTGGCAAACCTGCTAAGGACACGCGTAAAAAGGAGCTCTACCAGCTCGCTGATCAATTGCCGATTCGGGAGGCTCAGTCCTTCCGACGCCGGCTAAAGCGAGCATCCGCGCCGAAGGCGCTGTCTGCAATCTCTGCAGACCTCGACTTTGCGCTGGAGCGGTTAGAAGATCGTCGTAAAGCGATTCCTCGCATCACCTACCCTGCCCAGTTGCCGGTGTCCGCGCGCCGCGACGACATTGCAGAGGCAATTGAAAACAACCAGGTCGTCATTATTGCTGGTGAGACTGGCTCTGGTAAGACTACGCAGATCCCGAAGATATGCCTCGAACTGGGACGCGGCGTGCGGGGCAAGATTGGTCACACTCAGCCACGTCGTATTGCGGCGCGTTCCGTCGCGGAGCGCATCGCTCATGAGCTGGGCGAAAAGATTGGACAGCACGTCGGCTATGCAGTGCGTTTTGATGATCGCGTGAGCAAGGATACCTGCATCAAACTGATGACCGACGGTATCCTGCTGGCCGAAATTGGCCGCGACCGACTGCTACGCGAGTACGACACCATCATCATCGATGAGGCGCACGAGCGCAGCCTCAACATCGACTTCCTGCTGGGATATTTAAAGCATATTCTGCCGCAGCGTCCAGATCTGAAAATCATTATCACTTCCGCGACGATTGATCCGGAACGGTTCGCTCGTCATTTCGCGCCTGACGACGAGCACCCTGCGCCCATCATCGAGGTGTCGGGGCGCACCTACCCGGTGGAAATCCGCTATCGCCCGCTGGTGCGGACCGTTGTTGCGAAGAATGGGCAGGAAAAGGAAGTCGCCATCGAGCAGATCGATGGTGTAATCGCTGCGTGTGAAGAGCTGATGCGGCTTGGCGACGGCGATATCCTGGTGTTCTTTTCGGGTGAGCGAGAGATCCGAGAAGCTGCCGAAGCCATCGAGGGCAAACACTGGAAAGGTGTAGAAGCCGTTCCACTATTCGGTCGGCTATCTAATGCAGAGCAGCATCGGATCTTCACTCCGCATTCCGGGCGTCGCATTGTGCTGGCGACCAACATTGCGGAAACGTCGCTGACGGTCCCTGGTATCGAGTATGTCGTCGATACTGGTACCGCACGCATTTCCCGCTACTCCACCCGCACGAAGGTGCAGCGCCTGCCAGTTGAGGACATCAGCCAGGCATCCGCGAATCAGCGCTCTGGACGCTGTGGCCGTGTAGCTGATGGTGTGGCGATTCGTCTCTACAGCGAAGAGGATTTTCTCTCGCGCCCCGAGTTTACGGATCCGGAGATTCTGCGCACCAATCTCGCTTCGGTTGTACTGCAAATGATTTCACTGCGGCTTGGCGCGATTGAGGACTTCCCCTTTGTCCAGCCACCAGAGCACAAAGCAATCCGCGATGGCATTAACCTGCTCACAGAGCTTCAGGCTATTACCACCACGTCGGGGTCTGATGCCCCCGAGCTGACGGACATCGGCCGACAAATTGCCCGTATCCCAGTCGACCCGCGTCTTGCCCGCATGCTGGTCGAAGGGTACGAGAACACCACTCTTGGGGCGGTAACCGTCATTGTCGCCGCTTTGTCTCTGCAGGATGTTCGCGAACGTCCACTGGAGTTCCAAGCTCAGGCAGATCAGCTACATGCCCGTTTTAAGGACACCACCAGCGACTTCAACTCCCTACTGAAGCTCTGGGAGTACCTGGAGGAAAAGCGTCGCGAGCTTAGCGGTAACCAATTCCGCAAGATGTGCAAGCGCGAGTACCTCCACTATCTGCGCGTTCGCGAGTGGCAGGACTTGGTGCGTCAGCTCCACCAGGCAACGGCCGAGCTGGGCTGGCATCTTTCGGCCCGCAGCTCAACCAACGGTGTCGACAATCCCGACGAGGTGGCAAAGTCACTGTTACCGGGTCTGTTATCGATGATTGGTACGCGCGAGGGCGAGGGCAAGGAATTTACTGGCACCCGCAACACTAAGTTCCTCATTCACCCCTCGTCCGCGTTGGCAAAGAAGCCGCCTCGCTGGGTGATGGCTGCGGAAATCGTCGAGACCTCGCGCACTTTTGCGCGCAACGTCGGCACGATTCAGCCGCAGTGGCTAGAGAAGGTAGCCCCTCATCTGCTCAAGCACCAGTACTCAAAGCCTCACTGGTCTACTAAGCGCGGTGCAGCGATGGCTTACCAGAAGTCGACGCTCTACGGCGTGCCCGTGGTGGTTGACCGTTTGATGCCTTATCACCGAGTCAATGCCGACGCCGCCCGCTCGATCTTCATTCGCTCTGCGCTTGTCGACGGCGAATGGAACACACATCACGAGTTCTTTAAGAACAATCAAGACAAACTTGCCGAAGCCGAGAAGATCGAGGAAAAGCAGCGTTCCCGCGGCATTGTCGTCGATGACGACGTGCTCTACGCGTTCTACGACTCCAAGCTGCCCGCCTCTATCACCACGGCCACCAATTTTGACCGCTGGTGGAAGAAAACTAAGCCCAAGCAGCCAAATCTACTGGACTTTGATCCCAATAAGCTGCTCAACCCCGAAGCCGGCGACATCGACGACAACGCCTTCCCCGAAATGTGGCAGCAGGGCTCGGTCGATTTCTCTCTGTCCTATAAATTCGAACCGGGCGCCCCTGATGACGGTGTGACTCTCCGTGTCCCCGTGCCTCTTCTTGCAGGTCTGCGTGAAGATGGCTTCGACTGGCAGGTACCAGGTCTTCGCGCTGAGCTCGCGGAAGCCTACATTCGCACTCTGCCGAAGGCACTGCGGAAGTCCGTTGTCCCCGCCCCGGATTTCGCACGCCGCGCGCTGGAGACGATGACTCCGTACTCAGGCCGCTTCGTCGATGTTTTTGCCGATGCTTTACGACGACTCGGAGGCTCGGGCATCAATGGTGCAGACTTTGCCCCTTCGAAGCTGCCAGCACACTTGCGCTTTAACTACGCAGTGGTCGACCGCCATGGAAAGATCGTCGATCAGAGCCGAGATCTTGCTGCGCTTCGAGACAAGCATGCCTCGACGGTCTCAACTGCTGTGTCGAAACGTTCGAAGTCTGCAGCACGCGAAGCTGTGAAAAAGTGGACTTCAGAGAACTTGGGCGCCGTCTCATTAACGGTCAAAAGTAATGTCGACGGTCAGTCCGTCACGATGTATCCGACGCTGGTGACCACCAAGGATGGCGTGGCCATTGAGGTCAAACCAACTAAGGCTCAGGCTGAGGCGACGTTGGCGACCACAAACTTGACAATGCTATTGCGGGATTGCCCAGTAAATGGTGCACAAATGACTAAGGGGCTTCCACTCCAGCAACGTGTTGGCGTGGACGCATGGCCACATGGGGGCGCCGATGGGCTTGTCGAGGACTGCCGTGTCGCAGTGATTCGCGACCGTATGATGGCTGCCGGCGGCCCGGTCCGCGATCCGAAGGAATTCGACAAACTACTCGAACACGTTCGTTCTGGAGTCGCCTCAGAGGTGCGCCAATTGGTCGTCGGCGTTGCCCAGGCAATGCCTCGTTATGTCTCGGTGGTAAATCAGCTAAACAAGTGGGAAGGCGATGCTATTGACGATATGCGTCGCCAGCTGGAGTTCATGTTCCCTAAGGGCGCTGTGGCAAGGCACGGTTGGCAGCACCTACGACATTTGCCACGTTATCTCCAAGCGATGGAGATTCGGCTTGAGGAAATGGACCGTGACCCGGACCGTGATGCCGAACGTGAAGATGAGGTGACTGAGGCCCGCGAATACTTGGCGGCAAAGCTTCAGCAGCTGCCTAAGGCACGTTCGAATTCCGCGGAGGTACGGGATATTCAGTGGCTCATTCAAGAGCTGCGCGTCAGCCTTTTCGCACAACGGCTGGGTACCGCCCAGAGCGTATCCCTGACTCGAATAAAGAAACGTGTGGATAAACTGCGTTAGTTCTTTTTAACCTCGTTGCCATTAGCCTGCGGTCCTTTCCCCTTGCGCATGCTGGCAATCTCTTGCGCGAAATCGTCCGCGGAGGAAAAGGACTTGTACACCGAAGCGAAGCGGAGATAGCCAACTTCGTCCAGTTCTTTGAGCGGCTCAAGGATGGCAAGGCCGATATCGTTTGAGTCCACCCGGGGCGTGCCTTTCTCGCGGAGGCTCTCCTCCACTTTTTGTGCAAGTTTCTTCAGCTGAGACTCTGATACTTCGCGCCCCTGGCACGCACGTCGAACACCCTGGATAACCTTTTCGCGGTTGAATTCCTCAGGGATTCCATCCCGTTTAACGACCATCAGCTGCGAGCGTTCAATCGTAGAAAAACGTTTGCCGCAATTCAGGCATTCCCTTCGGCGACGAATCCCCATACCGTTATCTATCAACCGTGAGTCCAAGACTCGTGTCTGATCATGATGACAAAACTGGCAATACACGGTCTCCAGTCTACGTCCCACCCCAACACCGGAAACTGGAATGATTATTGCGCGGAGTAGGAAGCGTACGTAGACGTAAAGGTGCTTTCGACCGCCTCACTTTGTCCCTGTTCAAAGACCATGCTGCCGAAAACTCCGAAGAAAGCACCAAGCCCTAGAGCCCATACCGCCATCAGGCGAGTCAGGTTAGTGCCTGCGGATACATCACTACGATTGGACTGCTGCGCCCTGCTAACGGATAGAGACGGACGCCCGTAGTTGACCGAGACATGACTGGGCCGCGACCTGTCCCTCCGCATTCGCGCCGATGAAGCCCCATTTCGATTGCGCTGTGCAATACGTGCACGCTGACCGGGCCGAACGATGTGCTGTGTGCAAGACGCACTACGTTCACCCCACACCAACGGGGCTTTCCGTGTCGTCCGAGCAGGGAGCTCGGAAACTTGAGAAAAGTCAATATCAGATGTGCTGCTAACACCAAGTGCGGTTGAAACCGTAGACATCATGTTTTCTCCCTTTCCAACGTTGACTCTCCCACCGTTGCCGGCCTGGAGAGAATAAGAGTTGTACGACCGTTTCCCGACGCTGTGGAGACTATGTCCAAGGGCGGATGCGGAGAATCCGTCTAGACCCTTTCATCAAACGACTGTTCGAGTAACTTGTCATGTTCGATTTATAACACCATGTTCGAATATTGTCTACTGCTATCCGGATTTATTTTCGATTTTCGACATCACCACCGCCTCCGAGCACGGATAATGTACACGTTTTCTAAAGAATTCAAGGGGGCACAGTGTTCGATGCTCGACGATTCGAACAGTTTTGAGTTATGATTCATTCGAAAGAGTTTGAGAAGGGATGTTCCATGGCTCAAAAGAAGAAAGCGAACCCTAAAACACTCACCGATCGGCAGCGTCGGATTCTTGACGTCATTTCGGATGCCGTCGTACTTCGCGGATACCCACCGAGCATTCGAGAAATTGGGGATGCTGTGGGCTTGAATTCCACCTCGTCGGTGGCATACCAACTCAAGGAGTTGGAGAAGAAGGGCTTTCTCCGCCGCGACCCACACAAACCCCGCGCGGTAAACGTAAGGGATTCGAAGTCCTCCGCTGGCACTTTCACTCCGGTAAAGCCTGGGCCAAAGGCTACTGGCACCACCCAAACTCCCGAGATGCCAGAGGACATGCCAGAGCCAATCTTCGTTCCTATCGTTGGACAGATTGCGGCTGGCAACCCTATTTTGGCGGAGCAGCATGTGGAAAGTCACATGGCACTTCCGATGGAGATTACGGGCTCTGGTCAGCTATACCTACTCAAGGTCGTGGGTGATTCCATGGTTGACGCGGGCATTCTCGACGGAGACTGGGTGGTAGTCCGTTCCCAAGACGTGGTCGAACAGGGAGATTTCGTTGCAGCCCTGTTTGAAGATGAAGCAACAGTCAAGGAATGGCACGAAGACGCTGCTGGCAAGTGGCTCATGCCCCATAATCGCGCCTTTGACCCACTCCCCGCGGAGCACGCCAAAATCCTCGGCAAGATTGTCAGCGTCCTACGCAGCCTCTAATTTCCCACATTTTCGTTGCCCGAAACAGACATAAACGGGCATACTGGGAACAGATAGTAAAGCTGAAATTTCTTAACAGCTAAGGAGCGGGGAATGTACGCAGAGGAACGCCGCCGGAAGATTGCGTCTTTGACAGCAGTCGAAGGGCGCGTGACGGTCGCTGATCTTGCGGAAGCTTTCGATGTCACAGCAGAGACGATTCGCCGTGACCTAGCTCAGTTGGATGCAGAGGGCGCAGTTCACCGCGTACACGGTGGCGCTGTGGCTACTCGTTCTTTTCAGACTGTTGAGTTTTCAGTTGCCGCTCGAAAGAACGCGCAAAAGGACGCGAAGCTCTCTATTGCCCGCTGTGCTGCGGATTTTCTGCCTGACTCTGGTGGTGGAATTTTTCTCGATGCTGGAACTACCACCGAGGCTCTTGCAGAGCTGATGGTCCACTCCCCTGATAACCGCCGTTGGTCGGTTGTCACAAACTCTCTTCCCAACGCCATCACACTCGCAGGATCGAACCGCATTGAGCTTCAACTCCTTGGCGGCCAAGTTCGCGTCATTACTCAGGCGGTTGCTGGCGATACGGCACTCCGCACTCTCGCGGTTATGCGTGCCGATGTCGCTTTCATTGGTTCTAATGCCTTGACAATTGACCACGGTCTTTCTACTGCTGATCCGCAGGAAGCGGCGGTAAAGCGCGCGATGATTACGAATGCGCGCAAGGTCATCGTTATGGCGGACTCGACGAAACTTGGCCGCGACTTTCTCGTCAGCTTTGCAGCATTGGAAGATATCGACGTCGTGATTACAGATTCCTCTGCCCCGGAACAGTTCGTCAACGATCTCAGGGAGCAAGGTGTCGAGGTTGTGGTTTCTTCATGATCCTGACCTTGACTGTAAATCCGTCAATCGATCGACTTGCTCGACTCGATACGGAGCTCAAGCGAGGTGGCGTGTTCCGCCTACCAATGGCTGAGGACATGGCTGGTGGCAAGGGAATTAATGTGTCCAAGGCGTTGCACTACGCCGGAGAAAAGACGCTCGCGCTCTACCCGGCATCGGACTCCGGAAAATTCACGCGCCTGTTGGAAGTCTCTGGCATACCCCATGAAGCCATCAACACGACTAACGAAGCCCGCGTTAATCTCACACTCGCAGAGCCAGATGGGACGACCACCAAGCTCAATTCCCCTGGCATGACATTGACGAAAGCGCACCGTAGGCGTGTCCTGGAGAAACTTATCCACCATGCTAAACACGCCACGTGGGTAGTTTTCGCAGGTTCATTGCCCCCTGGTGTCCCCAGGGATTTTTACGTTCAATGCACCGAGGCGGTGTATTCGGTCAACCCGAATATTCGTGTTGCTATGGATACGAGCGACGGCCCACTGACTGAGGTCGTTCGCGCATTTCCAAAGGTGCGACCTTTTTTGATGAAGCCGAACGCCTACGAACTTGGTCAAATCATTGATCAGGACGGCGAAGAACTTGAGGCCGCTGCAGCCGAAGGGAACTATCTTCCCGTAGCGCAGGCTGCTCGTGCGCTGAACGAGCTTGGCGTTTCCGAAGTCCTGACCACTCTCGGCGAAGCAGGGGCGGTGCTTTCAGTGAAGTCAGGCGGTTGTTTCGCTGCTACCTCCCCCTCGATAGTCGCTCAGTCGACGGTCGGTGCTGGAGACTGTGCTTTGGCCGGCTACGTTATGTCCCGCGAACGCGGTGATAGCTACCAAGATGCACTAACCACCGCCGTAGCTTATGGGGCGGCGGCAACCAGTCTTCCCGGTACGACCATCCCCTATCCAGAACAGGTTCACCCCGAGGCCGGCCGGTTATGGCAGCTCGACACTTAGCTTTTCGATGCCTAGATAAGGAGCATTAGAAAACCATGTCTTCTTCGGCAGATTTTTCCGCTATTGCATCAGACCTAGCCGATGAGTCGACAGTGTTCCTTGACCTAGATATCGGTCCGCAAAAGGAGAAGATCCTTAACTATCTCGTCGCTAAAGCTGTAGAGACCGGCCGCGCCACCGACAGCAACGGCATCGTCGCAGCAGCCCTCGAACGCGAAGAGAAGGCCCCGACAGGTCTGTCGGGAGGGATAGCCATCCCCCACTGCCGCCATGAGGACTGGTCGAAGCCGACCCTGATGTTTGCCCGCTTAACCAGCGCTACAGAATTCACCACACCAGATGGGCCGGCGGACCTGCTCTTTTTCATTGGTGTCCCATCTAGTAACAGCGATGTCCACGTCGATATTCTGGCCGCACTCGCAAAAGCACTTCGCGATAAGGGGTTTCGCGCAGCTCTTCGCGGTGCTGAAAGCGATGAAGAGACTGCCCGGATCATTAGCGAGCACGTCACCAAAGCGCCTCGTCGGAAAGCGAAAAAACCTCCGGCGAAGACCAATATCGTCGCCATCACGGCCTGCCCCACGGGCATCGCACACACTTATTTGGCAGCCGAAGCGCTTACTGGCGCGGCAGAAAGCATGTCTGATGTCACACTAACTGTAGAGACGCAGGGCTCGGCAGGAACCCAGGAAGCCCCCGCAGAGGCAATTGTCCGGGCCGACGTGCTAGTAATCGCAGCCGATATTGGGGTTACGGGGCTTAAGCGCTTCAGCGATAAACCACAGGTCAAAGTGCCAATTCGTAAGGCAGTCAATGAACCTACTGCGGTTATTAAACAAGCGAAGGCAAAAGCAGAACAATCACGGGTTCGCGCCTACGACCGAAAGGCGCCGCAACCTAAGGATGACCACGACAAGGAGGCCGGTTCGCAAACCGGTACTACAGGCGCAGACCCTTCATCTGAGAGGGTACAAGCAACTACGAAGGTGGGGGCACATAAATCATCGTTAGGCGGTGACAAAGCCTTCGGACACTGGGTTCGTGATGCCATTATGACCGGTGTCAGCTATATGGTGCCGTTCGTGGCCGCATCGGGGTTGTTGATTGCGCTGGGATTCCTCGTCGGCGGTCATCAGGTTGGTGTAGTAGCTGACGCCGTGACTAGGGATTTGCGGCTGCCGGAGATTATCGGACTCGATGCCCCGATTGCTGTGCCGACAGAAGATCTCGGCACCGTGCTAATTGATCGTAGTGGGCTGTGGCTGTATCTCGGCTCGGCGCTTTTTGCCATTGGCAACCACGGCATGCAGGTCATTGTGGCTGTAATGAGTGCTTATATCGCCTTTGGCATGGCTGGCAGAGCCGGCATTGCACCAGGCTTTATTGGCGGTGCCATCGCGGTCACGGTTGGCGCCGGCTTCCTTGGGGGCCTGGTGACAGGCATCCTGGCGGGACTAGTTGTAGCCCTACTGTTGAGGATGAAAGTCCCGGACTGGCTGCGACCGCTGATGCCGGTTGTCGTGATTCCTATGCTCGGCGCTATGTCCGTTGGGCTCACCATGTACCTGCTGCTCGGGATGCCGCTGGCGTGGCTGATGACGGCTCTGCAGCAGTGGCTGCAATCACTGGATACGACGGCGGCGTTCCTGTTCGGTGGTCTTCTCGGCGCAATGATGTGCGTGGATATGGGCGGAATGATCAACAAGGCTGCTTATCTTTTTGCCGTCGCAAACATCGCCTCAGCAGATCCCGCATCATGGAAGGTCATGGCCGCTGTGATGGCGGCGGGCATGGTACCTCCATTGGCTACATCTCTGGCAGTTGTGATCCGACCAAAGCTGTTCAGTTCGGCGGAGCGTCAAAACGGCAAAGCGGGCTGGGTGCTCGGTGCGGCCTTCATTTCAGAGGGAGTAATTCCCTTCGCCGCCGCAGATCCGCTACGTGTGATTCCGTCGATTGTGATTGGCGGTGCCGTCACCGGTGGCACCTCAATGGCTTTGGGTGCGGCCACACGTGTTCCGCACGGAGGTATTTTTGTGCTGTTTGCAATCGACAACCCTGTCGCATGGCTTACTGCAATCGTCTTGGGCAGCATAGTGGCAGCAATTCTCGTTGTGGCAGCTAAAAGCCTGTGGCCGCGGCAAGTCAGCACCGATAATCAAAACCTAGAAGCAGACGTTTCAGCGGAAGCGTAGTTTTTACCGCACCGGCTGGTTTATCCCAACGAGCATTTCTACGATTTTCAGCAAACATTCCCCAACCCATCCGGGCAACCTATTAAGCTCAGAAATGGCATCGAGGAAATCGAGAAGCAGAAAGGCAGGATGCCGCTCGCATGGTTACTCAACATGTCCACGTCGGCTCCAAGGTGGGTATTCATGCCCGCCCTGCAACGGTCATCGCTGAGCGTGCCTCCCGTTTTCAGGAAGAAATTCTGGTCGAGCTCCTTGACTCAGACGAGCCCGACAACGAACCGGCCGATGCTTCATCCTCGTTGATGCTCATGGCACTCGGTGCCGAATTCGGCGATGAAGTCACTGTGACCAGTAGTAACGCGGTTGCGGTAGAGAAAATCGCCGAACTCATCGCCCAAGACCTGAGCGATTAAAAAGCAAAAGAGCTTAACGACGAAACATCGTGGCAACGGTCACGGGGTCCGTCGTTAAGCATTCGTGCGAGATTCTGCCCTGGACGGGTGGCCTACGAGCGGTTCTCGCCGATGCGATTGTAGAGCCAGTTCAAAATTGGATAGCCGATAATAATGCCGACCGACCCCCAAGCAATACCCTCCAGCGTCAGCGAACCAATGTCGAGGGTGAGGTTACCGATACCCGCGATCAGCGCGGTGGCGGCAGCGGTGAGATTAACCGGGTTGTTGAAGTCGACCTTTTCGTCCATCCAGATGCGCACACCGAGCAAACCGATCAGGCCGTAGAGCACCATCGTTGCCCCACCGAGCACGCCGGTAGGAATAGTCAAGATGAGTGCGCCGAACTTTGGAATGAAAGCCAGTGCAATGGCGGTGAAAGCTGCCACCCAGTAAGCTGCGGTCGAATAGACACGGGTAGCGGCCATAACACCGATATTTTCAGCGTAGGTAGTGGTACCAGAACCACCAGCTGAACCGGCGATGGTGGTGGCTAGACCGTCTGCAATAAGAGCATCGCCAGCGATGTCATCGAGGTTTCGGCCGGTCATGGCAGCAACAGCCTTGACGTGACCGACATTCTCTGCG
The DNA here is from genome assembly GCF_030232065.1 of Corynebacterium sp. MSK032. Taxonomy (NCBI): domain Bacteria; kingdom Bacillati; phylum Actinomycetota; class Actinomycetes; order Mycobacteriales; family Corynebacteriaceae; genus Corynebacterium; species Corynebacterium sp. MSK032. The sequence continues at coordinate 53,014 of NZ_JASPJR010000005.1, forward strand.
ATGAGTACTACGATGACGGGCAGACCAATCAGCATCGCATTGAAGTGGAACTCCGGCGCGTGGAATGCGGGCAGACCAATCCAGGCGGCATTGCCGACAGTTTCTGTAGCCTCGGGCGAGAGATTTCCAGTGGCAGCGGCGAAGACCCAGCCGATTAGTACGCCGATAAGGACACCCAGACGGCTGACCATACCGCGGCCAGCGACGGTTGCGAAGACAATGGATGCCATCGTGACAAATGCGACCAACGGCTGAGTGGCGAAGTTCTCCGTGGCGGCAGGCGCCAGGTTAAGTCCGATGAGAGCGACGATGGCACCGGTTACTGCAGGTGGCATCACTGCATCGAGGACACGCTTGCCGGCGAACTTTACAACGCAGCCAACGAGCATGAGCGCGATGCCGGCGCAGAGCACGACACCGAGCTGAACACCAATACCCTGCGCCTGTGTCGCGGTCAGTGGTGCGATGAAGGCAAACGACGAGCCCAGGTAAGAGGGCAAGCGGTTTCGGGTGATTAGCAGGAAGACAATCGTGCCGATACCCGAGAACAGCAGTGTGGTATTGACTGGGAAACCAGTCAACAGCGGCACCAGAAGAGTTGCACCAAACATGGCAATGACGTGCTGTGCGCCAATGCCAATTGTACGAGGCCAATCGAGGCGTTCGTTGGGAGCCACCACGGCTCCCGGTGCAATCTTTCGACCGTCACCGTGAATATCCCAACCGAAAAGACGGCCACGTTCGGCGTTTTCAGCAGGCGGATTTGCGGAGGTTCCCTGTTGGGTCTCCGCGTCAGAAGTAGAATTCATGGTTGTAATGCTAGTGGATGCCCACCGCAGATCACGCCACGGATACCGCATTAAACCCAGGACTGCCGGAGCTCTTTGTCGCTCTCCCTGTTCCGACTAGGCGTCGTTGCTACTATCCTCATTCGCATCCGCCGTGAAGTGAGGATCCGCTGCAGGTTCGATGCGGTATGCCGACAGTTCATCCGCGAGGCTAGTGGGCAAACGCACATCCATCTGGGTGCCTTGCTCTGTCCATGTCTCCGACAGCACGGTCGCATCTTCGTGGAGCATGGAGACAATATTGCCCTTGTCATAGGGGATCAACATGTGGACGTGAGACTCCAGCTCATTGAGTGCAAGCTCGAGTCGGGTCTCCAGTTCACCGATCCCCTCACCCGTTCGCGCAGAGACAAAGACCGCATCATCGAGCTGGTGGCGCAGTTGCGCCAGAGTGATGCCATCGGCCTTGTCCACCTTGTTGACTACCAACAGCTCGGGCGGAATCTCGGCCTTTTCTTCCTCCGCGATTTCGTTGATGACTTTGTTGACAGCCTTAATCTGCTCCAGCGGGAATGGGTCAGAGGAGTCTACGACGTGCATGATGACGTCGGCTTCGAGCACCTCTTCCAAGGTCGAGCGAAAAGCTTCAATGAGCTGCGTCGGCAAGTGGCGAACAAATCCGACCGTATCGGTCATAATCACCGTGCGACCGTCGCGAAGCTTGGTGCGACGAGTCGTCGGATCCAGCGTTGCAAACAGCGCGTCTTCCACCAGCACACCAGCGCCTGTCAGTGCGTTGAGCAACGAAGATTTACCCGCGTTGGTGTAGCCGACAATTGCCACGCGCGGCAGGTGTCCAGCCTTACGACGTGCGCGTTTAATCTCACGCGCAGTCTTCATGCCAGCTAATTCCTTGCGGATTCGCGCCATATCTTGGCGTAGGCGCTGACGATCGGTTTCGATCTTAGTTTCACCCGGACCACGCAGACCCACGCCGCCGTTGGAGCCCGCGCGACCACCAGCCTGACGCGATAGGTTGCCGCCCCAGCCGCGCAGACGCGTGTACAGGTACTGCATTTGTGCCAGCGAGACCTGCGCCTTGCCCTCCTTGGACTTCGCGTGCTGAGCAAAGATATCCAGAATCAGCATGGTGCGGTCAATAACCTTGGCGTCAAGGCGATCCTCCAGCGCCACCAACTGGCCGGGAGACAGCTCACCGTCGCAAATAACTGTATCTGCGCCGGTAGAGGCGACAATATCGCGAAGCTCGTTGAGCTTGCCGGATCCCACGTAAGTACCAGGGTCCGGCTTATCGCGACGCTGCAGCACCATCTCTAAAACTTCCGAACCTGCAGTCTCTGCCAGCGCGGCGAGCTCCTCCATCGCCACTTCGGCTTCCTGCAGGGTCCCGGATGTCCAGACACCGAGCAGCACAACGCGCTCCAGTCGGAGCTGACGGTACTCGACCATCACCTCTTCGGATTCAGTATGTGCTACTGACCTGGTCAGCCGGCGCAGAGAGGAACGCGCCTCCAAATCCAAATCACCGACGGTAGGTTCCCTTTGCGTGCCGACGTTCGTTGCGAACGCATCCCCGGAGGCACTATCGGCGTTCTCGCCAGCATCATTAGCGTCGATGAAAAAATCGTCCATCTCGTGCGAGGTGCGAGCTTGCTGCGACGTTTCGTCGCTGACCTCATCAAAGTTGTTGGAAAAATTCGTCATACTAGCTGCTATTGTCGCATGACAAGCCAAATTCTCCGCATTGTGTGCGGAGAATACCGAGCCGAAGCTCAAGACTTAGGCTGCAGAAGGTGGCCTGCGTGTCAGAACCAGTGCGACCGGACCACTATTAGAACTACCGCCAGCACACGTACCGCTGTCGGACATTCCGCAGTTGGAACAACCTCCGCCTGGGCACATGCCACCGAGGGATTCCCGGCGCAGTTGGCCGGTGTGTTCCATGCGGTCAAGGATGAGGTCTACCGTTGCTCGCTGCAGGCCAGTGATTTCGCAAATCTTGCGTCGGGAGCTAATGCCCTGCGCAATTGCATCCTGAACGGCTTCTGAAGGCCGACGAGTAACCGTCGTATTCTTCCTGGCTCTAAAGAGTCCCACGGCGATAGCTCCTTTCCGTATCGCGATTCTTGTTGGATCTGATTTCTAGTTCGCAAGTGTGACTTAGTAGCTTTGCCGAAGCTACTAGGAATCAACGAGGCTTTACAGGAACAGCTTCAACCCTTGGAAAACAATCACGGCCAGTGCCCATGCAACGACCAGCTGCGCTAGCAAACCGAAGCCCGTCCACTTCAAGCCGATCTCTCGACGTTGTGCCGCGAGCGTAGCCACGCACGGTGTGTAAGCCAGCAGGAAGATCATGTAGGCCCAGACTGCTGCCAATCCATGTCCATCGGATGCATTGTCAAAGTCACGTCGAATATTCTCCGCGAGCGGGCTGGAGGCCTGTTCGCTCGAATCGGAGTCGGTGACGTCCTCCACTGCATAGGTCTGTGCCCAGGTAGAAATGACGGCTTCCTTGGCCACAAAGCCCGTCACCAACGGACCTGTCAGAGACCATGTACCGAAACCTGCCGGGTTAAACACAGGAGCAATAGTTTCGCTGACTGCACCGTATGCGGAGTCCTGCGGTGCCAGGTCTTCATCGGCAAAGGAGTGCCCGGAGACAACCGGGATAGACATCAGAAGCCATACGACGATGACGGTGCTGACGATGATTCCACTAGCGGTCTGCAGGAAGCCCTTCAGACGCATCCACATCACAGATAGTGCCAGCCGTGCGGTCGGAAGCTGGTAGGTTGGCAGGTCAATGACCAGCGGTTCCGACGGCATGGTGCGCCACAAGGTCTTACGCAGTGCAAGGCCGGTCAGAACGATCAGCAGAATCGAGATCACGTACATAGCGAAGACGACTGTGCCCGCGTGTTCCGAGAAGAACACCGCACCCAACATGACATACACGGTTAGACGCGCCGAGCAGGAGGTAAACGGAACCAGTAGTGCCGTCAAAATGCGGTGGCGCGGATTACTCAGCACACGTGTTGCCGAAATCGCTGGCACGTTACAACCAAAGCCAACAATCAGCGGAATAAATGCCTTACCCGGAAGACCAATTGCACGCATGACACGGTCAGCCACCACGGCTGCACGCGCCATATACCCTGAATCCTCGAGTACTGCGAGGCACAGGAACATGAGTGCCATCAGCGGAACGAAGGTCAGCACCATGCCGACACCACCGATGATGCCGTTTACAAGCAGCCCGGTGACAATCGGATGGTCCCATCCCACCGCTTCTAATCCACGAGTAACCAAATCTGCGAAATTACCGGTAATAAGGGTTTCCAAACCGTCCTGCAACGGTGCTGCTACCGTCGTCGTGATTTGGAAGACTGCCCACATAACTGCCAGGAACACAATCGGTCCGAGCACCGGGTGAAGAACCACGTTATCAATGCGGTCGGAGAAAGTCTGGCGATCTTCCACCCCGCCCGTAGATGCCGCAACCGCCGCATCAATCGCGGCAAAGCGTGCGTCGTCCAGGCGTTCAATCGATTCACCATCGACCTGGCGAATCGGTGACGACACCGAACTACATCCGTCCAGAGCCGCTGCTACCGCGTCGGCCAACCGCGCCATTCCCGCTTTACGACGGGGATCCAGCGCCACCACCGGCATCCCCATAGCTGACTGCAATGCGTCCGGATTCACATCGATGCCCTTGGCCTTGGCAACATCTAGTTTGGTCAGAGCCAGAACGATGCGCTGGGGCTGTTCCGCCAATTCCGCGGCCATGTAGAGGCCACGGCCCAGTGCCGTGGCGTCGACAACGACAACGACGAGATCCGGGCGTTCTTCTTCCGGTTTCTCGATGAGCATCTCGCGAGTGAGCTCTTCGTCCGGACTCATGGCATCCAGCGAGTAGGCACCCGGGAAATCGATGACATCGTACTCAGCGGCATCGGTCTTCCACGCGCCACGGCTGACCTCCACGGTCGTACCAGGCCAATTGCCCATCTGCGCTTTCGCACCAGTCAAACTATTGAACAGTGTTGACTTACCGGAGTTCGGTGCGCCGACTACTGCGACAACAGGTGCACCATCCTTTGCTGGTGCTCCGCCACTGCATGCATGGCAGCTGGGCGTGGATGCGAATTTTCGCGTTGAGGAATCCGTAGGTGTTGTCATTGTTTACTTTCAGAAGGGAGGTGAGAAAAGAGATGTAGGGGCCCTAACCCACGACGGACATCTTGTGCAGCGTGCTGGCATCGATGGCGTAGCGCGTTGCGCCAGCATGGACGATTCGCCCACCGCCGCTGGTGCTCCGTCCCACAGTGACACTCATTCCAGGGCGAAGCCCCAGTTGCGAAAGCCTGCGGCACAGGCGCTCATCCACATGCGACGCTCCCAGAGTGACGGTTACCCCCACCGGGACGTCGGCAAGCGACTGAATGTCATCCGACTGTTTTCGAGACCGCAATCCGAGCATGAGAAACCTCGCTTATATAGATAAGAATTAAGCTAAGCAAATCGTGTTTACAGAGATGAGCTTACTCTTAGGCATGCCTAAATGGAATAAACCCGACACACCTAAGGAAAGTTATTTATGCCACACTTACCCTTTACCTATTTAGCGTGGCAGAATTGTTAGTCCCATCCGAATAGTTGCCGCGGCGTGCAGGAATGGTTCTAGGTACCCCAGAGCACAATGTGCTCACGTGCGATTCGTTAGTTCGCAGATGAAGATATGGGAAGTATCATCGAAAAGTATGACTACTGACTTGCGAAGCATTGGCATGGACTACCCCAGCTGGCGAGACGCGATGGAAGCCGCGATTGCCAGTGACAATCTGTCGGTCATCGGCGAGGTCCGCGGTGGCCAGCTGGTCCGTTTCGAAGATTCCTCTGGTGCGCGTCTGCACATCCTGGGTGTTGAACCATTTTCTACCTACGCCGGCTTCGCGGGCAGCCCGACCGTCACTGCCCATGTATCCAGCGTGGACGATGTCTTGGCGCTCGTGGAAATCGTCGAGGATGATCCCTCCTCGGATAACTTTGATAAGGTCATCGAGGTCGCTACCTGCCTGCTGTCACAGGGGCCAATGATTGTTGATGCCGGAACTCAGACTTTTGAGCATGTCGCGCTATCAGCTCTAGCAACTGATTTCACCCTCGACGCATCCATCGAAGAGTACGAGAAGCGCACCGGGGCAACCCCGACAACATTGGACTTCGAAGGTGCTAAGGCAATTGTCGGAGATCAGGTCGGGAAGACATCGCCTAGCGCAACCGTGAAACTGGCTGGTGTTATCAATAACTCCCGCAAGCATGTCAATGAGCTAACCGGCAAGAAGTTCTGGGTGCTCAACCTTGCTCTTCCGACTCCCATGGACGTACTTGTCCCCGGCGGCGACGAAGCTCCCCAGCCAGGCATGGTCGTTTCCGGTACTTTCTCACTGACCGGTGAGATCATTCCGCCTCAAGGTTGCGGAGGCGGCTGTGGCGATGGCGGCTGTGGTTGTGGCGACGGTGGCTGCGGCGGACACTAGTCCGCTGATTCCCCCACCGCTTCCAGTACCCCGCTAGTGCTCCTGCAGCACTAGCTACCAGTCACAGGGCTTCCAGCTCAATATCGCCGAGCGTGTGAATCACGCTCGGCCCGGTCAAGGTCGCCGAGAAGTCCCCATCCGCATTGCTGGCCTTGTGGACATCCACAGTCACCACACCGCCGGGCACCTTGACTGTCACAGCCCCCTCAGTCCGGCCGGCATCGGCCAGCGCGGCAATAGCTGCCGCAACCGTACCGGTGCCACACGAGCGGGTCTCACCAACTCCGCGTTCAATTACTCGCATGGTCACCGAATCAGAGGCATCCAACGGAGTGACAATTTCCACATTGAGGCCGTTCGGGAACATGGCTTCGTCGGCACGCACTGGCTTCGCGACACTACCCGCCGCTTCCAATTCCAGCTCCGCCAGAGCGGCGGCATTTAGGCCAGGCATGACGCAGGCCAAATGCGGATTTCCCACGTCGACACCAATCCCGGCGAATTTCTGGGCATTGTTGCCCGAACCAATGAACGCAGTAGCGAGACCGAGGACTTCCGGCTGGCCCATATCCACCCCGACGACCGCGTGCCTGCGGCTGAGCTCATCAATCGAAACAGCGCGCAGCCCTGCTCGAGTGCCCACCCGCAAAGTTCCGTCGACGACACTGTCCGGGCTGTGAATCGCGGCAATATAGTGTGCAAAGACGCGGACACCATTCCCGCACATCTCGGCAATAGAACCGTCACTATTGCGGTAGTCCATAAACCAATCGTCGGCTTTAACGCCCTCCGGCAATGCCGCCAAAACACCGGCATCGACGAGTTTCCCCGCTCGGGCAACCCGCAGGACGCCGTCAGCGCCAAGACCTCGCTGTCGATCGCACACTGCTGCGACCAGTGATTCGGTCAAATCAATCGACACCAAATCATCTGGAAAAATCAAGAAATCGTTTTGCGTACCGTGGCCTTTGGCAAATGAAACCATGCCCTTGATGCTAGCGGGAGGTCCGAATCTCTTACAGACCAAGTGCGGAAAACGCCTGTCCCGGCACGTCACCGGCAGCGTCTAGCCACATGATCCGATGATCACGGTTGAACCAGGAGCGCTGACGCCGCACATACCTGCGCGTACCAGTAATCGTGCGTTCACAAGCCGTATCCAGGTCGTAAACCCCATCGAAGTAGTCCAGCACCTGCGCATAGCCAATCGCGCGACTAGCGGTCACACCTTCGCGCAACCCTTGCGCAATCAAACTCTCAGTTTCTTCCACCAGGCCAGCGGCAAACATGCCCCGCGTACGCTGTTCAATCCGCGGATTTAGCCATTCCGCCTGCGTGCGCAACCCCAATATGCGAGTGTTCCACCGCGGTGGCTTATCAATCGACGGCTTCGACGCTGCAAAAGGTTTGCCCGTGAGCTCGATGACCTCCAGGGCGCGGACGGTGCGCCGCGGGTCATTGGTCTCAATAATTGCCGCCGCATCCGGATCAATCTCTGCCAGCCGATCATGCAACGCCGCCGGACCGATCTCGTCCTGCACTGTCTCCCACTTCGCACGTACCTCAGGATCCGTAGGTGGAAACTGCCAGTCGTCCACCAACGCCTGCACATACATCATCGACCCGCCGACAAGGATGGGGACTTTCCCCCGCGCGCGAATGTCCTCAACATCCGCAACCGCCTCACGCTGATACGTCGCCACACTCGCCGGCTGCGTCACGTTCAGAACATCGAGTTGGTGGTGCGGAATCCCCCGCCGCTGATCCACCGACAGCTTCGCTGTTCCGATATCCATCCCTCGATACAGCTGCATCGAATCAACATTGACGACCTCACCGCCAAGCTGCTTCGCAAGCACCAGCCCCAAATCCGACTTTCCCGACGCCGTCGGCCCTACCACCGCAATCGGCACCGGCAAGCTCTCACTCTCGAAAGCCGTCACTACCCAGTTCACACTCCTGCACAAAAACTAAAAACGCGCGCTCTTACTTCGCAACACACCGCCAGCTGGCCACGTGGTAGCCGATTCCATAAGGCGCCCCGTCATAGTAAGAACGCTTTACGACGGTCATTCCAGACCCCGTCCAGCTTTCAGCAGCTTTACTCAGCTGCTGCCATAACTCGGCCGCGTACGCGCCGGGAGCTGGAAACACAATATTTTCCACGTTAATGCTTGAGCAGTCCTGACCAGCAATCAGACTGCACAGCGCATCAACCTCCGCTGCACCTTCAATTACGCCGACCGGGGAATCGTCCGCAAGGCCGAATGCGCCGTCGACAAGCACAAGCAGACGCGTGTGACCGGCAGCGAGTGCCTCAGCGATAGAGTCGAAGCACGTTGCCTGAATGACGCGGCCAGTGGGTCCTTCAGAATTCCGTCGCGCGTAGTCTTCGATAAGCCAGCGCCCCAGCAGCTCAGGTAATTCGGTTCCGCCTGACACCGTGACATCAACCCCATACGGAGAAAGACTGCCGGGTGCGCTGGTCTGGTGCGGGGACTTCGCCTGCATCCTGCCAGTGATAATAGCGACCGCGCCGGGCTCTCCGGGTTCGTCATGTCTCCACAGCGTCGCGACGGTTTCACGGGCATGACGGCGCAATTCCGTGGCGGTGGGCGCAAAACCACCCAGCTCCTCGACGATGAGGAGCGCACGCGGAACGATAACAAGCCGAGGCAAACGCGAATTCACGTCCTCAACGCTACCGTGAGGGGCTAGTCGATGCCTTAATCCGGCGGTGTTACGCGCGCTGTGCCAAAATTTTTGGGATACTCGAGCACATACCGTAAGTGTTTGATGGCAGCCGTGTCGCGCGGCAGTTCTGCATGAAGATTGGAAGAGGTTTACCCACTATGACCGGTACCAGCAATTCCCCTAAGCCAGGTCCACGCCCGGGTCCACGTCCCGGACCTCGACCAGGCTCAATGCCGGCTCATCGTGAGGCCCCTGGAGCTACTCCAGCGCCTGCGGGGTCGGCCGCTGTGGCACATGCCGTCCACAATGATCCAAAGAAGTTTGGCCGCATTGACGAAGACGGCACTGTTTGGCTGGTCACCAGCGCCGGCGAGCGCAATATTGGTTCCTGGCAGGCCGGCACCGTAGAAGAGGGTTATGCCCACTACGGCAAGCGCTACGAGGATCTGGCCACCGAGGTCGAGCTACTGGAATCTCGTGCAGTCTCCCACCCGCAGGAGGCAAAGACCATTTCTCACAACGCAGTTGAACTGCGTGAGAGCCTTGCCACCGCCACGGTCCTCGGCGATATCGATGCGCTGGATAAGCGCCTTGCAGAGGTCATTGCCACCTCCCACGTCGCAGAGGAAAAAGTCGCTCACGACAAGGCAGAGCGCCGTAAGAACGCCATCGCACGTAAGGAAGAGCTCGCCGCAGAGGCCGAAGAGCTCGCAGAGAACTCCACCGAGTGGAAGGTCGCCGGCGACCGTATCCGCGAAATTCTCACAGAGTGGAAGCAGATTCGCGGCATCGACCGCAAAACTGATGATCAGCTCTGGCGCCGATACTCCCGCGCGCGTGATTCTTTCAACCGCCGCCGCGGTGCCCATTTTGCGGAACTGGACCGCAACCGTGCGGCTGCTCGCCGCGTTAAGGAGGACATCATTGAGCGAGCTGAGGCCCTGAAGACCTCCACTGATTGGGGTGGCACCGCTGCTGCCTTCCGCGACCTGATGGCTGAGTGGAAGGCCGCTGGTCGAGCCCCACGCGAGGTCGATGACAAGCTGTGGGCGCAGTTCAAGGCCGCCCAGGATGAGTTCTTTGGTGCTCGCAACGCGGTCAACGAAGCTCGAGACAGGGAGTTCGAGGAAAACGCTGCGGCCAAGGACGCACTGCTGGCTGAATACGAAGACCGCATTGATCCGTCCAAGGGCCTCGATCACGCTCGCAACGAACTGCGTCAGTTGCAGGAGAAATGGGAGGCCATCGGCTTTGTGCCGCGTGGTCGTGTGCGTGAGTATGAAAACCGCATTGGCGCACTGGAAAAGCGCGTCTCCGATGCTGCCGATTCGCAGTGGCGCCGTACCGACCCCGAAGCACAGGCTCGCGTCCAGCAGTTCGCCGACCGCGCAGCGGAGTTTGAGCAGAAGGCCGCCGAACTCGAGGCGAAGGGCAAGACTTCTCAGGCAGCCAAGGCTCGGGAGCAGGCCGAACAGTGGCGACAGTGGGCAGAGCAGGCCGCGGAGACTCTCAAGGAGCTCTAACAGAAGCTAGTTGTGTGTCGGGGAAGCATGTTCTCGCTCTCCGGCGTCCGCAACAGAATCCTGGCTCAGCTACGCGCTGGCAACGCGTCGATGGTTAAAAGTAAGGGGCTCTCTTCCGGAGTGGAAGAGAGCCCCTTACTTACTGCGCTAGTTAAAAAGTCTCACTACTCGTCGCTGACCTGTTCGTCCTGTTCGCCGGTCTGCTGAGAGACATTGTCCGCACTACTGCCCTGCTGGCCGCGATTGCGTCGGCGAGCACGTTCACGGCGGTCGTCGACGACCTCAACATCCGTTGTCGTATTCGGTGTCAGGCCCGCCCGCAGGTAAACCTGCTGCGCGCGCAGTACCGGATCGGTGTCAGCGTGCTTGCGACGTTTCGTCGCGATTGCGAGCTGCTCCTTACTACGTCGGAAAGCGATGAAAGTCACGGAGATGGCCAGTAGAAAACTGCAGAAAATACCGAGCATCAGGCCGAAAGAAATACCCTCGCCGGCCAGTTCCTGTGGACGAGACTGACGCATCCAGCCAGCGAAGACTGAGTAGACCATCTGAATACAGGCAAAAAACCAGGTGACGAATGCGAGAATCGTCGTCCGCGTAATCAGCGTGGCAATAGCTAGCAAGACACCTACCACCACGAGAATGGAGTAAATTCGCTCCGGTCGAGTCGTGAAGTACTGATGCGCAACATCCGTATCCAGCAACACATCAAAGCCCAAAACGACGCCAGAGTGCGGAAGGAAGAAACTCGTAATGAGGCCGATGACGGCAACCATCATCGGAATCACCGCACGGCCGAGATCCAGCTCGCCAGCGGCCTTGCGCTCCTGAACCCGCAACGCCTGCGCGGATTCCACCGACTGCTCGCTAGTGGATTCCATATCACTTTCCGGCGAAGCCTTGTCACTACTCACAGCCGCATCCCTCACTTACACTCGTTTTCTCCGGGCGCCCAATCTTTGGCAAGCCCAGACCAACTCCGATCGGCGCGGTCGTCGGAGTCTGGCCGACCTCTACATTATCCCCCGCCTTAGTGCGGCGGTGTGTGAGCACACCGGAGTCAGCAATGAGGAAGTGCGGTGCGGAGTCGGTCACGCGTACTGTCACGTAATCACCTGGGCGAATCTTGCGGTCGACGATGCCTGGTTCGCTTTCCGACGGGCTGAAGTGCACCAGGCGGCCATCCCGACTACGACCAGACATGCGATGAGTCTCCGCATTCTTACGGCCATCGGACTGGCTGACCAGCAGCTCGACTTCCCGGCCGACTAGCTTAGCGTTTTCTTCCTCGGAAATACGCTCCTGAAGCGCTAGCAGCCGACCATAGCGTTCCTTCACAACCTGTGGTGGAACCTGATCCGCCATGGTTGCCGCCGGAGTTCCCGGGCGGGGCGAGTATTGGAAGGTGAACGCCGAGCTAAAACGAGCCTTTTCCACCACGTCGAGAGTTTGCTGGAAGTCCTCTTCAGTCTCGCCTGGGAAACCGACAATAATGTCAGTGGTAATGGCGGCATCCGGCATTTTTTCCCTAACCTTCTCCAGAATTCCCAGGAATTTCTTGGTGCGGTAGGAACGGCGCATGTCTTTCAGCACTCGGTCGGAACCGGACTGTAGTGGCATGTGTAGCTGATGAACCACGTTCGGTGTCTCCGCCATGGCGTCGATGACATCATCGGTGAACTCAGCTGGGTGCGGAGACGTAAAGCGCACGCGCTCCAACCCCTCAATCTGGCCGCAGGCGCGCAGCAACTTGGAAAAAGCCGAGCGGTCGCGTTCCATGTCAGGGTCGGCGAAGTTAACACCATAGGCGTTGACATTCTGTCCAAGGAGGGTGACGTCAGTAACGCCCTGCTCCACGAGTGCCTGCACCTCAGCGAGAATCTCGCCTGGACGACGATCGCGTTCCTTACCACGCAAACTGGGGACGATGCAGAAGGTGCACGTGTTGTTGCAGCCTACGGAGATACTCACCCAACCTGCGTAAGTGGATTCACGCTTGGCCGGCAGCACCGAGGGAAATTCTTCCAGCGCGTCCTTAATCTCGACTTCAGCCCGGTCATTATGAGCGGCGCGTTCCAACAGTGCTGGCAACGAACCCAAGTTATGCGTACCGAAGACAACGTCCACCCATGGGGCCTTCTTTACGACGACGTCCTTATCCTTCTGGGCCAAGCAGCCACCGACGGCAATCTGCATGCCTGGGTGAGCATCCTTGACTGGTTTGAGCTGTCCCAACGTGCCATAAAGGCGATTGTCCGCATTCTCTCGAACGGCACAGGTGTTGAAAACGACCAGATCAGGATTATCGCCTTCTGCAGCCGCTACATAACCGTTTTCTTCCAGCAAGCCAGACAGTCGTTCCGAGTCATGGACGTTCATCTGACAACCGAACGTACGTACCTCATATGTGCGAGGCGAAGACTGCTGCTGAGAGTTCAAAGAAGGGGTAGTCACGGCAGTTTAGGTTAGCTGTTTATGGCCCATTTCCCCAATCAGCGACCCCTTTAAACCTGACGGGTCCGCAGCCGGCGTGCTAATCCGGCGTGCGGTGGCACCGGCGCTAATCTGTGTCCTCTTCGAGTTCCCGGTATCGCTCTTCTAACTGATCCCGAGCAATGCTCATGGACAATTCAGAGGGGAAACCACGCCGCGCCAGCACACCGACGACTTTGCGTAAATCCTTTTGCTTGGAGTTGAAGTCAGGTGCCACTGTTTTAATAGTGGCCGCTTTCTTCGCCGCTAGCTTCCGGGCGACTTCTTCTTCCGCGTTGTGCGTAATCTGCTCCAACGCATCTGCACGAAGTGAAACATCAATGCCCTTTTCCTGCAGCTCCCGGTTCAAAACCATCTTCGACTTGCCGCGACTGGCAAAGCGCTGCCGCACCCATTCGGATGCGAAAAGCTCGTCGTTGACCAATCCACTTCGGGTCAGGTCATCAACGACTTCTTCAATCATCGAGGTTGGAAACTCCTCGACTGCCTCGAGCCTTTCTACGAGTTCCTTGCGGGAACGCATTCGCTGATCGAGCAAGCGCAGTGCCTTAGCACGAACCGGGGCCTTGGATTCCTCACGACCCGCATCGTAGAGCGAACTACCGTCAGCTTCCGCAATTTGCTGAGCAAGCTTTTCGATAGTCTCCCGCACATCGCGGCCGTTACGATCCTCCACGGTCCTCACTTTTCGTGTGTCGCGGCACTACGCCTCGAGCTAGCTAGTCTTCCAAATCATCGAAGTCGATGTCCGGCACGACATCGACAGGGGCATCGATATCGGTCTCGTCCTCGACCTCCGCGAATTCCCCGACGCCGAGCTTCTTCTTGATCTTGACTTCGATTTCCTGGGCAATTTCTGGATTCTCGCGCAGGTGCATACGAGCCTTTTCCTTGCCCTGCCCCAACTGATCGCCCTCGTAGGTAAACCACGAACCGGACTTCTTGACAATGCCGTTATCAACGCCCATGTCAATCAACGAGCCCTCACGCGAAATGCCCTCGCCGTAGATGATGTCAAACTCTGCCTGCTTGAACGGCGGCGACACCTTGTTCTTGACTACCTTCAAGCGCGTGCGGTTACCCACCGCATCCTGGCCATCCTTCAACGTCTGAATTCGGCGTACGTCACAGCGAACGGAAGCGTAGAACTTCAGTGCTTTACCACCCGTGGTGGTCTCAGGAGAGCCGAACATGACGCCAATCTTTTCACGCAGCTGGTTAATGAAGATGGCAGTGGTACCGGTGTGGGACAGCGCACCCGTCATCTTGCGCAGCGCCTGACTCATCAACCGCGCCTGCAGACCAACGTGGGAATCGCCCATTTCACCGTCGATTTCAGCCTTCGGAGTCAACGCGGCCACCGAGTCAACCACAATGATGTCAATAGCACCGGAACGCACCAACATATCTGTGATCTCAAGTGCCTGCTCACCGGTATCTGGTTGGGATACCAGAAGGTTGTCCGTATCTACTCCAAGCTTGCGCGCATAAACCGGATCCAGCGCATGCTCCGCATCAATAAATGCGGCAATACCGCCCTGCCGCTGCGCCTCTGCAATAGCATGCAGTGCGACTGTGGTCTTACCCGAGGATTCTGGACCATAGATTTCTACGATACGACCACGCGGGAACCCGCCCAGGCCCAAGGCCACGTCGATAGCGATATTGCCGGAGGGAATAACCTGAATTGGAGGACGATTGTCGTCCCCCAGGCGCATAACTGCACCCTTACCAAAGTCCTTCTCAATATTCGCCAGAGCTACATCGAGCGCCTTCAGGCGATCATTGCCCTGGTTCGAAGCCGTAGCCTTCTTACGAGCCATAGTTCGTTGTTCTTCCTCATTGTCATTGTCGCGGTCATTGTCGCGTACGGTATCGGGTTCTGGAGCCGTACTCAGAGAATGTGTCTCCCGATTTTCATCCAAAACAGAAACTTCGCTCACACTTAATTAGGCGCGAAACTAGCCGTTCCGGTTCCAAATTGGTCCGCGACACCTCTACTGCCGGTTACACCCGGAAGTTATACCGAATCAGACGGATTGACTTCATCAGCACTTTCGATAATATGCGAAACCCTGTTCGAATGGCAACGACACGCAAGAGCCGTCGGCAAGCATTCACCGTCGTCTACGCCGGAACCTATTCGTCAGGACCGTACCAGCGGTCTTCGGGAATATCGTGTTCCCTACACAGCGCCCACCAGATATCCCGAGGTTCGACCCCGTCCTCGAGCAATTCCGCGGGAGTTTTTCCATATTCCATCAGTACGTGGGAATGCAACAGCCACGGGCCGTGCTGAGGCCCAAATTCGTGGTTGACGAAGTTGTGAAAATCGGCCAATCGCATGAGACCAACGTACAAGATACCTGTCACTGATACCTACCTGGCCACCCTCTTTTCATAACCTAATCCCCGCTCCCCTGCCTGAACAGTGCTCAACTCATGGGTTTAAGATGAGAGCTGTGAATAATTCCAAGGTGTATGACCTCACTCTTATCGCTGCTTTCGCAGCACTGATCATCGTGCTCGGCGGCATTGCCATTCCCGTTGGCGGCCTCGGCGTGCCAATCGTGCTACAGAACATGGGCATCGCACTGGCCGGGATGATTCTCGGATTCAAACGCGGTGGCCTCGCCACTACCCTGTTCCTGGCTGTTGGTCTCGTGGGCGTCCCAAACATGGCGGGCTGGAAACCACTTCTCGCCGCACTTCCCGGCCCTACCGTGGGCTACATTGTCGGCTACTTAATTGCAGGTTTCGCAATCGGCGCGATTGCCCAGCAAGCACCACGGGCGAAAGTTTCACGAATCAGCGTCTTCATCGGCGCGGGCCTCGTTGGAGTTCTACTACAGTACTTCTTCGGATCTGTCGGATTGGCTTGGCGTATGGGACTTAGCTTCACCGACGCACTGATTACCAACGTCCCGTTTATCCCAGGCGACGTGGCAAAGGTTGTCGTAGCCGCGCTTATTGCTACTGCAGTACTGCAGGCTTTCCCTGATTTGCTTCCCGACGCTGCCAACCGTAAGCAAAGTCGTTTGGTTAAGGAAGCAGCCACCTCGGGCAATTAACCCCACAGAATTAGAAAGGGTCTCGAGTCGCACTATGCCCACCATCGCTTTTGACCGCGCTTCCGCAACCTATTCGGGACGCCAGATACTGAAGCCGACCACGCTAACTCTCACAGAGAAGCGCATTGGCATTATCGGCGAAAACGGTGGCGGTAAGTCCACGCTGGTGCGACTCATTAACGGCCTGGGCCCGGTCACTGGTGGCACGGTCACGTATGAGGGCATGAATGTCGCAAAGCAGGCAAAGGCAATTCGCAAGAATGTCGGCTTCATCTTTTCTGATGCGGATAATCAAATTGTGATGCCTACAGTCGCAGAGGACATTGCCTTTTCACTACGCAAGCGAAAACTACCAAAGGATGAGCGCAACCAGCTGGTGCAGGAAGCCCTCGAGCGGTTTGGGCTTGCCGATCATGCTGACGCCTCGCCACACTTGCTCTCGGGTGGACAAAAACAGCTACTGGCGCTGGCGGCAGTGTTAATTCTTAATCCCACGACCATTATTGCCGATGAGCCCACTACGCTCCTCGACTTGCGCAATCGTCTCCACATTCGGAGTATTTTCGCCCAGCTTGAGCAGCAAATTATCGTGGTCACTCATGATCTGGATTTTCTTATGGACTTCGACCGAGTTATCCGTGTAAGCGCAGGAGAAATCGTCGACGACGGTGCGCCGAAGGAAGTTATTGACCGATACGTCAGCGATATGACTCGTGCGGAAGAAGGCCGCTCATGATTCATCCAGCCGATGTCCCGTTAGGGCTTTACCTAAACCATAAGTCGCCTGTGCACAGGCTCCCGACGGCCCCCAAACTCATCATTGTCATCGCATTTTTATTGCTCACCGGGATTCTCGTGGATACCTGGCTAGGCGGGGCGATTGCCCTGGCAATTGTCACCCTCGCTTATGCGGTGGCCAAGGTGCCACCAATGGTTGCTTTCCGACAGCTCCGTGGAGCCGTAG
The DNA here is from genome assembly GCF_030232065.1 of Corynebacterium sp. MSK032. Classification (NCBI taxonomy): domain Bacteria; kingdom Bacillati; phylum Actinomycetota; class Actinomycetes; order Mycobacteriales; family Corynebacteriaceae; genus Corynebacterium; species Corynebacterium sp. MSK032. Next base: position 70,114 of record NZ_JASPJR010000005.1, read on the forward strand.
TCATTTTGGCGCTGCTTTCGCTTCTCCTGTGGTGGCGCGCCGGGGGTGAGCAAGCGCTGACGACCTTCCTCGCGCTTCTCGCCGCAATCGCAGCGGCAATATTGCTAACGCTGACGACCCGCGTCAGCGACATCATGGATACTTTGACCACTGCGATGCAGCCGTTCGCCCGTTTCGGCCTACCAGTCGACACCATCGCGCTCGCACTATCGCTGACGCTGCGTATGATTCCGCTTCAGGTTATGGCCGCTGCCGAGGTACTGGAGGCTCGAAAAGCACGAGGGGCTGCCGGCTCAATCATTGCCTTCGGCGTACCTGTGGTCATCCGAACCATTAATCGCTCGAAGGCAATGGGTGATTCGCTAATCGCACGTGGTGAAGGTGAGTAGGAGAATTAATTGCCCTCACGCAGCTGGCGCATGCGCTCAGCAACAGCAGGGTCAACGTTGGAGGCAGCGCTTCCCTCGATGGACTTCTGAGCCTCGCCACCAGAGAGCTCGTTGCCACCGTTCATTTCTGCGCGGATTTGCTCCAGGCGAGAGTGCCCAGCAAGCTGAACGCCTGCGGCCTCTACCTCAGCCATACGCCCCTGAACCGAGTTCTGAGCTAGCTCGGCCTGACCAAGAGCGTTAGCGTAACGACGCTCAATCTTGTCACGAACCTGATCCAGATTAGGTGTAGCCCCCGAAGAAATCTGATTCATCGACTGCAGGGACTCAGAGACTTTCTCCTGCATCTTTGCTTGCTCCAGCTGGCTGAGGAGCTTTGCGCGCTCCGCGACCTTCTGCTGCAGCTGCATGGAATTACGCTCGACGGCCTTCTTAGCCTGAGCCGCCTGCTGCAGCGACTGATCGTGCAGAGCCTTCAAATCTTCTACCGACTGCTCAGCAGTAACCAACTGAGCTGCGAAAGCCTCAGCTGCGTTCTCATACTCCGTAGCCTTGGCAGTATCCCCCTCAGCACGAGCCTTGTCAGCGAGCTGCAATGCCTGACGAGTGTTCCCCTGCAGCTTCTCAATCTCAGCGAGCTGACGGTTAAGGCGCATTTCCAGCTGGCGCTGATTACCAATCACCGCCGCTGCCTGCTGCGATAGTTCCTGGTGCTGCCGCTGGGCATCCTCGATAGCCTGCTGAATCTGCACCTTCGGATCAGCGTTTTCCTCAATCTTGGAATCAAAAGCGGCCATCAAGTAATTCCACAGCTTTACAAATGGATTAGCCATAGCGTCCCATACACCTTTCTTATTGCAACTACCTCAAAGCAGGTCTGTGCTTATCGCGCACCCAATCTTAACTAAAGCCGAGCGTCTTCGGGTGCTAAGTACCGGAGCAATGGAATGAAATTCCACCGCCGCAACCAATTTCTACATCGCTGCCAATTCTGGGCTCGCCGAATGCAGGGCCATCGCTGTGGCTGCTTCCATCATCAAATCCGACACCGTCACACCAAGCGCCGCGCATACCGACGCCAGCAGCTCAGATGAGACTTCTTTCCGTCCACGCTCAAGCTCAGACAAATAACCAGGGCTAATAGCCGCATTTTCAGAAAGCTCACGCAGCGTCTGTCCACTGCGCGAACGGATATCACGCAGCGTCTCCCCCAGTGCCTCTCGCAGGAGTGGCTCACGGGATTCTCCCCGTTCCGCCAAATCCTGTGCCGTTAACTTTGCAACCGATCCAGGCTGCTCCCCTACAGCCACCCGCGCCGACGGTGCTGTGGCATCCATGGAAGCTTCGAAAGCGGCAGCGCTATCTACCTCTGGGTAGCGAATGGTCATAAGTGCAGTATTGTTGGTCATCACTTTCTCTAACGCTTTAGAAGGCCGACCTGTTCCCAATTTTCAAAAATTCTACTCACCGTCGAGATTCTGCAACAACAGTTCTAACGCCAATACCACTGCTTGACGACGAATCTCCGCGCGCGACCCCTCTTTATTCACCGGCAACCTAACAGCAGTTACCCCATCAAGGTACGAAACTCCCGGCGGTTTCAGACCACACCAGACTTCACCTACTGGGTGCCCATCCTGCATCGCTGGACCAGCAACGCCAGTTAGCGAAATCCCCCAGTCCGCCACTGCTTTATTTGCCACTCCAAGTGCCATATACCGGGCCGTCAACTCGGACACGGGGCCATATGCGGCCAAAGCATCCTTTGGCACGTCGGCAAGCAACGCCTTCGTGTCAGTGGCGTAAGTGACCACGCCACCGCGGAGAACGGCGGAGGCTCCCGGTACGGAGGCAACTGTAGCGCAGAGAAGACCTGCGGTAAGTGATTCTGCGGCTGCAAAAGTCTCGCCACGAGCCGTAAGCGTTTGGACGAGTTGAAGCGAAACGCCATCGACACCGTCAGCGTTTTCGTCGCTCTGGGCGAGGCGTTCGACTGTGTTCACAGCTTTACCCTCCACTTAATTTCTCTACGAGACCTTTCGCGCATCCACAATGTACTGGATACCAGTACCGACGGTGACGACAATGGCGGCAACCATCACAATCCAGGACGGCCAGAACAACCAGTCCACTGGCATCAGGAAGAGCCCCACTGCTACAGACTGCAGGACCGTCTTTATCTTGCCGCCCCGAGAAGCCGGAACAACACGCCCCTGACGCAGGGCGAACATACGCCAGATGGTGATGCCACCTTCGCGAATCACGATGATGACAGTCACCCACCACGGCAGAATGTCGATGATGTTCATACCAATCAGCGCAGCCAGCATTAGAGCCTTATCGGCAATCGGATCGGCAATCTTGCCAAAGTCGGTAATGAGGTTACGGCTACGTGCGAGGTGCCCGTCCAACTTGTCAGTCGCCATCAGAAGCGCGAATACGACAAACGACCACCAGCGCCAATTGGTGGCTTCGCCGCCCTCCTGAAGAAGTACCCACAGGAACACCGGTACTCCGAGGATGCGAAGCACGGTCAGGAAATTGGGCAAGTTCCAGTTGGAAACACGGCTTGTATCAGCACTTGGAGCAGTCACAGTTGTTACCTTATCTCACAATCGTGTTCGATTAACGCCCAGGCTCGTTCTTACCGGTGTGTGAACCGTTAGTTTCGCTTCCGGCCGACGTTGACCCCTCACTGACAGAAGTAGAGGAGGCGTGAGAGCCGAGGCCATCGCGGCTTCCATCATCATCGTGGTGAACACGCGGAAGGGCAATCGCACCCATGTTTTCATCACGCTTGCTCTTGAGCCACGATGCCAGGACAGTCACCACCAGAACGATGACGATGACCGCCAGCGACGCCCAGGTCGATACTTCAGGCACCGACACGTTCTCACCGCTGTTGATAAACGGCAGGTTGTTTTCATGCAGTGCGTGCAACAGCAACTTCACACCAATAAAGGCCAGGATGACACCCAGGCCATAAGCCAGGTACACCAAGCGATCCAGCAGACCGTCGAGCAGGAAGTACATCTGTCGCAACCCCATGAGAGCAAGGGCATTTGCAGTAAAGACGATATATGCCTCATCCGTCAGGCCGTAGATAGCCGGGATAGAGTCAAACGCAAACATCACATCGATAAAACCGATGGACACCAGCGCGATGGCAAGTGGAGTCAAGTAACGCTTGCCGTTTTCCTTAACGGTCAGCTTGTCCTTGTTGTAATGGTCCGAAATTGGGACGATTCGACGCAGCCATTGAATCAGCTTCATATCCGACGGATCGGGTTCCGGCTTATCGACGGCTTCGTCGTACACCGTCTTGATAGCCGTGTAAATCAGGAAGATTGCAAACAGGTAGAAAACGTCAGACCACTTGGCAATAACTGCCGCACCAGCCCAAATGAACAGGCCTCTGAATACCAGCGCCATCGCAATACCGAACAGCAAAACCTTTTGTTGGTACTGGCGCGGAATCTTGAATGCGCCGATGATGAGTGCAAAGACAAATAGATTGTCTACGCTGAGCGCCTTTTCGGTGATATAGCCCGATAGAAACTCAATGCCTCGGTGGTGATCCCATAACAACCACACCATTCCGCCGAAAATTAATGCCAAGACTACGTAGAAAGCGGTCCAGATGCCGGCTTCCTTCATAGTTGGGTTATGCGGCGTGCGAACGTGTGCATAGAAGTCAAAGGCGATAAAACCCATGACGACCACAATGGTGATAATCCATACCAATGCGGGGACATGCATATTAAAAAAAGACCTCCGGTCGTGCGAACATGAACCGGAGGTCTCTCCTGCTTCTGCCATAGTGGCAAAAGTGACGGCACCGGGATTCGATGTGCGCAAGACGAGTCTGTGCGTCCAATCCGTGCTGACGATAACCGTCACGGGCTAGCGGAAAACATCCACTTTTACCGGGGATACTCCCCTCCACGTGTGCCGACTATACACGCAATCAGAAACGGCGGTAAGGCTGGGTCGTCCTACGCCATAGACTGATTCGGATCAGCGTCGACTACGTTTACTTCTTCCTTAGGAGCATCCTCCGGGTTTGCGCCCTTGATCATCCACTTAATGGTTTCGAGCTCCTCTGGTTTGACCAGCACCTCACGTGCCTTAGATCCCTCTGACGGTCCAACCACTCCGCGAGTTTCCATCAGATCCATCAGTCGACCGGCCTTGGCGAAACCGACTCGCATCTTGCGCTGCAACATCGAGGTCGATCCGTGCTGTGCGGTGACCACCAGCTCGACTGCCTGAAGCAAATCTTCCAGGTCATCTCCGATATCGGGGTCAATGTTGCGCTCAGCCTCAGCACTCTTATCCTCCGTGACACCCTCGGTGTAATCCGGCTCGGCCTGCGCCTTAGCTGCATCGACTACTGCCTGAATCTCTTCGTCTGTGACGAAGGCCCCCTGAAGACGTCGCGGCTTGCCTGCACCCTGTGGGATGAACAGGCCATCGCCCATACCAATGAGCTTTTCAGCACCGCCCTGGTCAAGAATGACGCGGGAGTCCGTGAGCGACGAGGTAGCGAATGCCAGTCTCGATGGCACGTTCGTCTTAATCAAGCCGGTGACCACATCCACAGACGGACGCTGCGTAGCCAGCACCAAGTGGATACCGGCAGCACGGGCCTTTTGCGTGATGCGCACAATCGCATCTTCGATATCGCGGGGTGCGGTCATCATCAGGTCTGCCAACTCGTCAACGACACAGACAATGTACGGGTACGGACGGTACTCGCGCTCCGAGCCAAGTGGGGTCGTAATCTCACCGGACTTGACCTTACGGTTGAAGTCCTTGATGTGACGGACGCGGGCGGCCTTCATGTCCATGTAGCGCTGTTCCATCTCTTCAACCAGCCACTGCAGAGCCGCCGCGGCCTTCTTCGGCTGAGTGATGATTGGCGTAATCAGGTGAGGAATCCCCTCATATGGAGTCAGCTCGACCATCTTCGGGTCCACCAGAATCAGGCGGACATCCTCCGGGGTCGCACGAGTCAGCAGCGAAACCAACATCGAATTTACGAACGCGGACTTACCCGAACCGGTCGAACCGGCAACGAGAAGGTGCGGCATTTTCTGGATGGAGTGCGAGATAAACTCGCCCTCAATATCCTTACCGAGACCGATCAGCATCGGGTCATCGTTCGCAACGGTCTTGGGCGCGTTGAGTACGTCGGCAAGCCGAACCATCTCACGGTCGTTGTTCGGCACCTCGATACCAACGGCCGACTTTCCCGGAATCGGAGTCAGTAAGCGGACATTGTCGGTCGCTACCGCGTAGGCAATGTTGGACTGCAGGTTCGTGATCTTCGAGACCTTCACGCCCGGGCCAAGCTCGACCTCGTAGCGAGTCACCGTCGGACCGCGAGAGAAACCAGTCACCGCAGCATCGACCTTGAATTCTGCGAATACTTCAGTAATCGCCTCAATCATGCGGTCGTTCGTCGCCGTACGTGTCTTGGGACGCTCACCTGGAATCAACAAATTAGTCGATGGCAGGTGGTAGTCAGATTCCGGCGTGCGTGCCGACGAACCGGAAGTACCCTCGGCATCCTTTTCCAATTCAGACTTCGGAGTTGTGGCCGGAATCTTAGAGGCATCGATACCAGAACGAGCGGCAATGGCATCCATTGTGCGGCGGGTAGCCTCAGACACTGCATCCCGCGAATCATCGACAGACGACTCGCCCTGCGGCGCGCTCGCCGGCTCTACGGCCTCAGGTTGAACAGCGGGCTGTTTCGGAGCTCGGGAATCGGAAACACAATTCCGTTCGCTGTTATTAGCTGCAGCAGCCTCCTGCGTCGGGTACTCGGAGTACTCGTCATAATCCTCGTCGACAGCGTGGTAGTTCGTGCCCCCGACAGCTGGAATAGTCGATTCTGTCTCAGCGGTGTCGCGATGTACTGCATCCGACTGAGCTTCCTCCACGTACTCAGCTGCCGGAAACGCCGGCTCCACTGGGGAAACTCGATTGGAGTGCGGTGCCCCATTCCGGACATCGAACACTGTGGTCTTTGCCGAATCGTAGTCGACATCCTCAACCTGACGGGCACGTCGCGGAGCCTGTCGGTTCCTCTGCGGCTCTTCGTCCAAAAGATCGTAGAGGTTACCGTCAGTATCCGGTTCGTCGTAAGGCGCGGGTTCGGGTGCGGATATACGGCTATCCGCGCCACGGCGGGACGCTCGGTAAGCAGGGCGACCGGTCGAACGAGACGAGGAATGTTGCGTGCGGCTGCTGTGGCTTGGGCGACGCTCAATTAGCTGCGTCGGCTGGTCAAAGTCCTCATCGGCATATGCGGTATCGGAATCCCAGCTCGCACGACGTTCCAGCATGTCATCGACATTGCCGTAGGGATCGTCCGATTCCGGCTCGTCGCCGGCACGACGCGAAGACCACTCGGAAAAGTTGAAGTATTCCTTAGTGGCATCGATAAGCTGGCGCACCGTCGCGCCAGAGAGCACCAGAGCGCCGTAAAAAACGATACCCAGCAACAAAACCACGGCGACCCACGAGGTAAACCCGGCTGCTAGCGGCGAACCGATATAACCACCAATTGCGCCACCAGCTGCACGTCGCCCCTGCCAGTCCGCAGGACGACCCGAGCCGATATGCACAATTGCGAGCAGCCCCACCACGATCAGCGAAGCTCCAGTGATGGTAGGTGTCAGACGTTCACGGCGCGGCATAGCATCCAGCATCATTAATACGGAAACAACACCGAGCAGCACCGGAAGTACAAAAGCGCCGATACCAATGAGCGTGCGCACTGCCGTTTCAATGAACTCCCCCACTGGCCCTGCCAGGTGGAACCATGTCGAGCCAGCGAGCACAATCGCCAACGCCAGCACGAGTAGTGCGAGGCCATCCTTCGATCCCGGTTCGCCACCCTCATCGAAGTCTGCGTCGAACTCGTCAGCTGGCACGGAGGCCGGTGCCGGCGGTTCAATTACATCGTCATAGCCGCTAGCTGCTTTACGACGCTTCCTACGGGGCTTCGTCGAAAAATCGGCGTCTCTTTCGCGCCGCGACATATTCTCCTCTTCGTTTCGCTTATTTTTGCGACCGCTGACCCGCCGGGCAAGACCGGCCACGCCGCGGGCAGTTTCAGTCCAGGCGCTGGCCAAGCTATTGGCCACGAACGACATGGCGCTAGGAGTGCGCTCGAATTCCTCCGTGGCGCTGTGCACGGGGTATCGCCGCGTGGCATCTGTCTCCGCAGAGCGGGAAGATCCACGACGATTGTCAGTTCTGGTTCGGCTGGTCGCAGACATGACCATTACCTTACAGCTAACACCGGATCGTTTTCACATTAGTCACACGCGTGTCATTGTTTAACAGGCGTGCTGTCGCGACCGTCCAGAACTGAGAACGTGATTTTAAAGACTGTTGCGCTTGATGCCCGATTCGTCACCGTCGATGGTGACGCGTACCTCGTCACGGCCATAGAGCCACAGCACCAGTTCCCCGACGCTTCCGCGGACAGTCACAACTGGAGCACCTTTAGCACTGTTGTCGATTAGGGTCACCGCAACTCCGTCGTCACGCATTAGCACCACGGTCGAGGTCGAACCGCGCAACATCATACGGCCGGCAGTAGTGACCAGACGCCACAGGTCCGACACTCCGGAGGGCGGCAGCTGACGAACGGTCCAGCCTTCCTGGGCACGACGGACATCCTCGTGATGGACGAAGTTCTCCGCAGCGTTGACGTAGCGGTCTGCCCAGTTCATTGGATTCCATCGCGGAGCACCACTACCCCACTTCCCCACCACTTCGACGTAGGGCATTCGATTGACCTCAGCGGTAACAGCATCGAGGCGGTCCGAAAGCGCCTTGACGAACATCCCGCCCGCGGCATCCAGACGGTTTTCACGAATGTACAGGTGGTTGGCAAGATCCCGGGTCGTCCACCCCTCGCACAAGGTCGGGGCGTCGGGGCCGACGCTGAGCAGTAGATTAGCTAGGTCTTCACGTTCCCGTTCAGCAAAAGTCATAGCTCCAGCCTAGACCAGGCACGGAGAAGCCCGCATCCACACGGTTGTAGGTGGATGCGGGCTCTTACGCTAAAAGACGCTCTAGAAATTTAGATACTTTCGCGCGACTCCTGGATTTCCTCATCGGTAACCTCTTCGGCTGCCTCAGAGGACATCGGCACGATTGTCGGAACAACCATCGGGCTGCGACGCCACTTCTGGTTAATGACACGCTCGGTGCGGCGACGAACTTCCTGAGCCATACGGTACGGGTTGTTCTCGCCACTGCCAGCCAGGTCAAAGAGAGTATCGTCAACGACCTGCTCGACGGTTTCGAGCACTTCCTTGGCGTCGTCCGAGTAACCGCGAGCCTGAGCCCGTGGCTTCTCCAACGGGCGGCCAGTGCGGTTATCAATGACGGCTGTGACGGTGATAAGACCACCTTCACGCATTTCAGCACGGTCTGCCAGCACGTCAGCGTCGACGTCACCCATGGTGACGCCATCGACGTAGAGGTTACCGACCGGAACCTGGCCAACTACACGAGCGCGGCCATCAACGAGGTCGACTACCACACCGTTCTGAGCCAGGACAACGTTCTCTGGCTTCACGCCAGTGGACACAGCCAGCTCCTTGTTGGCACGGAGGTGGCGCCACTCACCGTGAATCGGCATGACGTTCGACGGACGAGCTGCGTTGTAGAGGAACAGCAGCTCGCCGGCAAAGCCGTGACCGGAGGTGTGAACCTTCGCATCCTTACCGGTGATAACCGTGGCACCAATTTGGGCCAGCATGTTGATAACGCCGAAGACTGCCTCTTCGTTACCGGGTACCAGCGAAGAACTGAGGATAATCAGGTCGCCATCACGGACGGTGATCTGACGGTGCTCACGGCGGGCCATGCGAGACAGCGCAGCCATTGGCTCACCCTGCGTACCGGTAGTCACCAGCACGACCTTGTGGGGCGCCATGCGAGCGGCCTCGTTCATTTCCACAATGGTATTTTCCGGAGCGGTCAGCAGCCCCAATTCCTGCGCGATGCGCATGTTGCGAATCATAGAGCGACCGTTGAAGGCAACCTTGCGGCCAGCCTTAACAGCTGCGTCGATGACCGCCTGCACGCGGTAAACATTCGATGCGAAGGCCGCGACGATAACGCGCTGCTTGGCATCCATAATCAGACGGCGCAGAGTTGGAGCCAGCTCCGCCTCGGATCCCGAGAAGCCCGGAATCGTAGCGTTGGTGGACTCACACAAGAAGAGGTCGATTCCCTCATCACCGTAGCGGCTCAGCGCCGGCAGGTCAGTCGGCTTTCCGTCCGGCGGGGTCTGATCCATCTTCACGTCACCGGTGTGGACGACCATGCCGGCTCCGGTCTTAATGACGATGCCAAGGCACTCCGGAATCGAGTGGTTGACATTGAAGAAACGCAGATCGAACGGGCCACGCTGAATGTGGCTGGTGTCGTTGACCTCGATGACCTTCGGGCGCTGACGGTGTTCCTGTGTCTTGGCCTGAATCAGTGCCAGGGTAAAGCGAGAAGCAATAATCGGGATGTCCGCGCGCTGCTTGAGCAACCAAGGGATAGCACCGATGTGGTCCTCGTGACCGTGGGTGACCACGAGAGCTTCCACGCGATCCCACTTGTCTTCCATGTAGGAGAAGTCAGGCAGGATCAGGTCAACACCCGGCTCATCCGAGCTCGGGAACAGCACGCCGCAGTCGACGATGATCAGGCGGTTCTTGTACTCCAACACGGTCATATTGCGACCGATTTCGGAAATACCGCCCAGTGCAACCACGCGCAGGCCGTCCTTGGGGGCCTTCGGCGGTGCAGGAAGACGCTGGGTCAAGTCCGCACCCTGCATCGACTGGACTACGTTACGACGGTTGCCACCGCGTCCGCCACGGCCACCCCTCGAACTATTTCCGCGATTACCTCCACGGCCACCGCGACCACCGCGGGAACCGCGGTTGGAAGAATTCGAGGAACCTTGGGACTTCTTAGCGTTACCGGAGTTCTTACGCTCACCGGAACGCTGCGAGGACTTCGAGCCGTTGGATTTAGCTCCACCCTTGTCGGAACCCTTGGATGCAGAGTTATTGGACTGCTCTGCTGCAGCCACGTCGGACTCGGAAGGCGGACCAGCCTTACGAGTTACCTTGCGGGCGCGATTGCGTCCTTCAGCCACTACAGAACACCTGCCTTCCGCATAGCTTCTTCAAGCACCTCAAGCTGCTGGTCATTTGCTGCAATTTGCGGCAAGCGTGGATCTCCTATCTCAATGCCCTGCAGACGCAGAGCGGATTTAGCAAAACTTACACCGCCAAGTGCAGCCTGAGCGGCAAACAGCGGAGTCATCTTCGCGTGGGCAGCCTGCGCACCAGCAAGGTCTCCCTTGTCAAAGCAAGAGCGCACCTCAGCCAGCAGCTGCGGGGCTGCATGTCCAATAACGGAAATAAACCCGGTGGCGCCAATAGACAGCCACGGAAGGTTCAGCACATCGTCACCGGAGTACCACGCCAAATCAGTATTAGCGATAATGCCGGCGGCAGCTCCCAAATCCCCCTTGGCGTCCTTAACAGCCTGGATTCTCGGGTGCTCCGCCAACCGGTAAATGGTATCAACTTCAATCGGAATAACCGAACGCGGTGGAATGTCATACAGACACACCGGCGCCTCGGTTGCGTCAGCCACTGCCGTAAAGTGACGGTACAGCCCCTCCTGGGACGGCTTGGAGTAATACGGCGTGACGACGAGCAGCGCATCCGCGCCCGCCTCCACAGAAGCCTTTGCCAGCTCGATGGACCCGGCCGTGTCATTGGTGCCGGCACCGGCCACGAGCTTAACCTCGTCACCCATCTCTGCACGGACAGCTCGGAGAAGCTCAAGCTTTTCCTCAACCGTCGTAGTAGGCGACTCGCCGGTAGTACCGGCCAGAATGAGTGCATCGCAGCCACCGTCTACAAGATGACCAGCGAGCTGCACACCCGCCTTGACATCGAGGTTTCCGTCCTTATCAAAAGGGGTCACCATAGCTACGGCGACGGTGCCGAAAATGTCAGCACCGCGAGTTGACGCAATTCCTGTGCTCATTGTTGACTACCTTTTCTTAAAAATCTCAATCGACTATATCTTCACACTGTACGTGCGATTACCCCTCGAAGGCGTAAGGACTCGACGCGACGACCGACCCATCCTTCAGAGTGTTAATCTCAAAATCCCCAAAAGCAACAGGAGCACAGCGCTGCAGCTCCCGCAGGCAAGCCACTGCCAACTCCCGAATTTCAGCATCGGCATGCTCAGTCGCACGCATCGAAATGAAGTGGCGCCAAGACCGGAAATTACCAGTAACCACGATTCGAGTTTCGGTGGCATTGGGCAAAACCGCCCGGGCTGCCTGGCGTGCCTGCTTTCGCCGCAAGATAGCGTTGGGCTCGTCGGCCCACTTCTCTTCCAGTGCGTCTAATAACTCACCATAGGCGAAACGGGACTGATCAACCGCGCTTTCGAAAACTCGCAACAGATCCGGGTCCTCCGCAATTGCGGGAGGAACCACAACATTGTTGGAACTGGCCGGCACAAACCGCTGCGACAACTGCGAAAAGGAAAAGTGGCGGTGCCGTGTGAGTTCATGTGCACACGAGCGCGACAGCCCACGAACATAGATGCTTGCACTTGCGTGTTCAAAAAGTGAGGTGTGGCCTACCTCAAGCACATGTCGCAGATATCCCCTATTCGTCGCCGTTCGTGGATTGGGCTTGTCCCACGTTTCATAACAAGCCCTGCCGGAGAACTCAATCAATGCTTCCCCACCATCGGCATCGGTATCAAAGTCGATGTCCTCCGGCGGGAAGAAGTTGGTCGCGGCGATTAGCTGCGCCTTGAGAGTGACATTTTCAGACATTTTCAGTTAACTCCCGGCCATTAAAGTCCCAGGAACGGCTCCAGTCCCACAGTCAGGCCCGGAAAATCCTCAATCTTGCGCACACCCAGCAGAACGCCTGGTACGAAGCTGGTGCGCGAGTAGGAGTCCTGCTTGATGGTGAGCGACTGCCCTTCTGCACCAAAGATAACGGTCTCGTGAGCCACCGAACCGGTCATACGGACTGCGTGCACCGGAATGCCCTCGACCTCAGCACCGCGAGCACCATCGAGAGTTTGCTCAGTGGCGTCCGGCTGCTCCCCCATGCCGGCTTCCTTGCGAGCACGAGCAATAGCCTCAGCAGTGTGGATAGCGGTGCCCGAGGGGGCATCCTTCTTAAAAGGGTGGTGCATTTCGATAACTTCAGCGGAATCGAAGTACGGAGCGGCTAGCTCCGCCATCTTCATCGTCAGTACCGCGGAGATTGCGAAGTTCGGTGCAATAAGAACATTGGCCTCACCGGCGGCGTCGTCAAGCCAGCGCTGCACCTGATCGAGGCGCTCCTTGGTAAAACCCGTAGTACCCACGACGGCGTTGATGCCATTCTTAATGCAGAACTCAAGATTGCCCATCACAGCGTCGGGCTGAGTAAAGTCAACAATGGTCTGCACACCAGCGGTGACAAGTTCATTCAGGTCATCGCCAGAGTCGAGACCCGCTGCCAGCTCCAAATCGTCGGCGGCTTCGACTGCCTCGCAGATGGTGGACCCTACCTTGCCCTTGGCGCCAAGTACGCCGACCTTGATATTGCTCACAGCTATTGTCCTTTCCCAACGGGTTTATCTTTCTCCCTTACCTTAGAATGTGTTGGCCAACTTGTGTGCCAATGCCCCCGTCCGCTTTGCCTTTTTGTCGACTTACGACGGGGTTTTTGTTGCGCTAAGATTCCATATCTTCGACAATTACCTATTTCTGTACCGATATATAGAAAGAGACTTCAATTGGTTTCTGAATCTGAAGATTCCGAACTCAGCCCAAGTTCGGAGGCACCACAGGCCGATGCGCCCAAAAGTGCTTATATGGCCATTTACGTGCTACTAGCTGCGGCATTCATGGCTATCTTGAACGAGACGGTCATGAGCGTCGCAATTCCCGTCGTCAAGGCGGACCTCGGAATCAGCGCAGCTACCGCAGGCTGGCTGACAACATCGTTCCTACTGACCATGGCAGTTGTCATTCCGGTCACTGGATTTCTCATTTCGGCAGTGCCGTTCCGCATTCTTTTCGCGGTCAGTCAAGGACTATTCGTCGTGGGCACTCTCATCGGTGCTTTCGCGCCAAACTTCGCGATCGTTCTGCTCGCACGCATTGTCCAAGCGTCCGGTACCGCAGTGCTGCTGCCGCTGCTGATGACCACGGTGCTCAACGTAGTACCGGAGCATGAGCGCGGGCGCATGATGGGACGAATGAGCGTGGTCATCGCTGTCGCGCCTGCTATCGGACCGACCATCTCCGGTCTCATTCTGGAGATTGCCAATAACAATTGGCATGCGCTTTTCGACACGATGTTGCCGCTCGGCCTAATTGTGCTGGTAGTGGGCGTCATCCTCGTTCCCAATATTGAGGAAAACTCCGCGAAGCCCATCGATATCCTCTCGGTGTTCCTCAGTGCCGGCGCATTCGGCCCGCTGGTGTACGCGCTGAGCCGCGTAGGCGCAGAGTTTTCGCTTATCGACGGAATCCTGTGCGCAGTCGGCATCGTGCTGTTGGTGTTCTTCATCATGCGCCAGCGCCGTTTGGCACCGCACAACCGAGCTCTGCTGGATCTTCGAACCTTCCGCACAAAGAGCTTTAGGCTGTCCACAATCATTCTGACCATTGGTTTCATGCTGATGTTCGGTGTGATCATCATTTTGCCGCTCTACCTCAATCTGCGAGGTGTCGACGTCAAGACTATTGGTTTGATTGTGATGCCTGGTCCACTGGTTATGGGTCTGATGGGACCGGCTGTCGGCCGGCTCTTTGACAGCTATGGTCCGCGCCCACTGGCAATTCCCGGCTCCATTGTCCTTGCCCTCGGTCTTTTCGGGCTCGGCTTCATCTCAGCATCGACTCCGCTATGGTGGATTGTCGCCTGCCACATCGTCCTTGAGATTGGCCTGGGGCTGCTGTTTACTCCGCTGTTCACATTCGGTCTTGGTGATCTTCCGAAGCGCCTCTACCCGGATGGCTCAGCAATCATGAACACGCTACAGCAGGTTGCCGGCGCTGTCGGTACCGCACTGTTTGTGGCGCTGTCAGCTGTTATTGCCACTGGCCTGTCCGGCACTGGTGCAGCAGCTCCTGCCGCCGACGACTTGATTCGTGGCTATAGCATTGCGATGTTTACCGCCGCGGGATTTGCCGTGGTGCTAATCTTCCTCACCACGCTGCTCAAGCCGCAGCGGAAGAAGATTGCATTACAGTAGCCCCCCCCAAGACCGGGGGGGAATACCGCCTAAACTAGGCGGCTTGCTCCCGGCCCGGGATTTCCAACGAAAAACTCCGGTTCCGGCATTCCTCTGTCACGGAAGGCCGACGCAACTGCATTCGCTGCAGCACTGACACGGTCGTGTGGCAGCAGCGCAATGGCACTGCCGCCAAAGCCACCGCCAGTCATTCGGGCACCAAGCGCCCCCTGCTCAAGCGCTACGTCCACAGCAAGATCCAGCTCTGGACAGGAAACTTCGTAGTCATTCCTCAGCGAAAGATGGCTTACCACCATCAACGTGCCAAAGGCCTCGAAGTCCCCCTCGGAAAGCTTTTCAATCGCCTGTGCCGTCCGGTCAATTTCGGTAACAACGTGACGTACTCGGCGCGCCACGGTATCAACCCATTGATCCCTATCTGCCTCAGCTGGGACGTTCTCCTTCGCCCAATTGATAGCAGCACCAACTGCATCATCCAGACCGCGGAAATCAGATACCCCAAGACCATTTGTCACGGCATCGATGATTCCGCGACGCGTCGCATACTGACCATCCGAGAGACTATGCCGAACGTTGGTGTTGATTACCAAAACCTCTAGGTCCTCGTCTGCGAAAGCAGCCTTTACAAGCTGGTCAGAACTCTTCGCAAAATCAATGACCAGTGCGTGGTTTTCCTTGCCCTTGATGGAAATACGCTGATCCAGACCGCCGGTAGAGGCACCAATGACCTCATTTTCTGCGCGGATAGCCGCCTCAACAATTCCCTGCTGCTCTTCATCGTTTGGTGCGCGCCCGTGGACGAGCTCAAAGGCTGCAACGCCGACAGAACACTCCAGAGCGGCGGAGCTGGAGAGCCCGGAACCGATCGGAACATCGGAGGAAATCGCAATGTCAAGGCTTGGACAATCCGCGGGCAACAGCCCTGCCTCACGCATAGCCCAGATAGTGCCAACTGCGTATCCCGTCCAATTTGCAGGAGAGTTCGGACCGACATCGGACATTGCGATAGCAACCGGCTTGTCACCGTCTGCGGCGTCGTCCTTGTCCATCAAGTCCGAAACAACTCGCACTGTCCACGAGTCACCAGCAGCCTGGGCACCCACCGCTGCGAAAGTACTCTGTGCCAACGCGAATGGCAGACAGATACCACCGGCATAATCGACATGCTCGCCAATCAGGTTGACTCTGCCTGGGGCGCGGAAGACGCCCTGTGGTTCCGAACCGAAACTGCGGCGGAATTGCTCAGTTACGTCAGATACCGCCTGTTTATGGGAGCGAGTGGGAAGCCAGCGAGTCTGGCCAACTTCCCGGAAGCGGTCAGCGATTGCCTCCGGGGTCGTGTCCGAAATCCAGGCTCCTTGCCCGGACTCTGAACCCGCGAGGAACTTCATGCGTCCTGCAGAGCGCATCATGGAATAGAGCTGCAGGTGGAGGCGGCCAAACTGGTGATCCTCGCCTACCGGAGCTTGGTTCCATGCTGCGATGTACGGCGTTTTGTCGATGCCGGGGAAGAATCGGTCAATACGTCGCAGCAGGTCAAGGTACATTGCTGTCAGTTCGTCCTTCTCCGCATCGGTCAGCTCCTGAAAACTACCGACAGCGCGGTTAGCCATAATCATGACTTCGACTGGCCACTTAGCTGCAGCTGGGACGAATGCGGTGAAGTACTCCCCTTCTGCGATGATCCGTCGACCTGAAGCCTTTTCGGCCTCCAGGACATCCTCAAAGAGGTCACGACCGGTGGTTTCGAAGTGGGCTTTCGCGCGTGAAACAATGGCTGCCGCACGTGGGGGCAGATACGGGTACGAGTAAATCTGCCCATGAGGATGCTGCAGCGTTACCCCAATTTCCTTGCCCCTGTTTTCAAAGGGGAACACCAACCTCACACCTTCGAGCTTGCTGAGTTCCGCAGTGCGGTGCGCCCACGCTTCAATAACGGTGCGAGCACGAGTAAAGGTCAGATCCCGGAAGGAGTCCGAAACATTCGGGGTAAAGCAGACAACCTCGCACCGAGCCAAGGCCGGCTTCCGCGGGAAAATCTCGGCGCCGTCGACAGTTTGGGCAAAGTCATCCGGAACTTCCATGTGCATGGAAAGCGAAGGGAAGCGGTTTTCAAAAACCACCACGTCGTAGTCACTGGCAGGCACCTCTGTGGGAAGTTGTTCCGGCAGCGTCGGAGCTAGTGGGTTCTCACCAGCAGGAGGCATAAAGGTGCGGTTCATGCGGTGCGCCGCGTAGCAGTACCAATCACCTGTCAGCGGATCTTGGCGCAGCTCCGACTCCGTAATCGCCTGTGGCAAATCACGTTCGTCGGTTAACTTTCGAGTCTTTTTGCCCGAGACATAGTCCGGTTCATCGTCGAAGTAGATTAGCTCGCGACCGTCGGCAAGCGTAGTGCGCGTTACCGAAAAAGCGTGAGAAGGCTGGTCATCGGTTGTCATTTTTACTCCTTATGATTCTTCGACAACCGTTGGGCGCAGTTTTGCCCAGGCATAGAAAACGATTGCAAAGAGAAGCAGGGCTATGCCGCTGTACAGGTTATACATCGGCTCTTTGGCAACACTGGTCTCCGGGTTAACTCCAGGATCGAGGAACAGCCACGACAGCAGCAAAATGATGCCGTAAAGACCAAGCAGCGCCCCAATGACATTGCGAATGTCAAAGGCACCTGCTTTCTTATTACCGGTGCTGATAGTCGCTTCTACAGTTGAATTGTTGTGTGTCCGTGACATGATTTCTCACTAGCTCCTATGCGAAAACGATGTTAAGAACTACGGCCATCACCAGGCACAAAATACCCAGCGGAACAGTTCGCTGTAACAATGGCAGCTCTGCCTCAGCAGCGTCTGTGAAGTGAGCCTTCGGCGTGACGGACTTGACGAAGCCCACCAGCTCCTCATCGGGTTTCGGCGTTGTCATGAGCGAAACGACCACAGCCACCACAATATCGACGACGAATGCCACGGAGGCGGCAGCGAACGCAGTGCCTTGCCCCGGCAGCTCAAAGATGGTTGCGCTTGCCGACGTGAACTCGGAGATGTACCAGTACAAAATCGCAGCACCCGTTCCTGCGAGCAGAGACGTCCAACCTGCTGTCGGCGTCATGCGCTTCCAGAACATACCGATAAGGAAGGTAGCGAACAACGGTGCGTTGAAGAAGCCGAATAGCGTCTGCAGGTAGTCCATGACGTTGCCGAAATTATCGGCAATCAATGCGGTGAACACTGCGATGCCGGTCGCGCCAATGGTAGCGATACGACCAACCTTGAGGTAGTAATCATCTGCTCGATTTTTGACGACGTAGGTCTGCCAAATGTCGTAGCTAAAGACTGTGTTGAACGCGGAGATATTCGCCGCCATACCTGCCATAAAGGCTGCTAGTAGCCCTGCAATAGCGATGCCCAGCAGGCCGTTGGGAAGCAAATCTCTCATTAGGTACAGAATTGCGTCGTTAGGCTTGGCAGTCTGATCCATGATGGGTGCGACAGTCGCGCCGGCGATCATGCCCGGCAGCACCACGATGAACGGAATGAACATCTTTGGAAACGCGCCGATAATTGGAGTCTTGCGTGCGGCCGACAGCGAATCGGCTGCCATGGATCGCTGAACCTCCACGAAGTTCGTTGTCCAATAGCCAAAGGACAGCACGAATCCCAAACCGAATACCAATCCGATGACTGAAACTACCGGGTTGTCAAAACCAGAAATATCCGTGCCCGGCCAGGTGTGGAAGTGCGATTCAGTGGCAACTTTTTCCTTAAGCCCCGACCAGCCGCCGACGCTGTGCAGACCGATTAGAGTCAGTGGCATTAGAGCTGCGACAATCACGAAGAACTGAAGTACCTCGTTGTAAATCGCTGCGGACAGTCCGCCCAACGTGATGTAGGACAGCACAATGACTGCAGCGACGACCAATGTCAGCCACAGTGGCCAGCCGAGTAGCGCATTGACCACTTTGGCCAGCAGCAAAAGGTTGATACCCGCGATGAGCAGCTGCGCGACGGCGAATGAAATCGCGTTGACAAGGTGCGCTCCGGGACCAAAACGACGCAGCATGAATTCTGGTACTGAGCGAACCTTGGAGCCATAGTAAAAGGGCATCATGACAATGCCCAGGAACACCATGGCGGGAACCGCACCAATCCAGAAGTAGTGCATGGTCTGGAAACCGTATTCCACACCATTTGCGGACATACCGACGATTTCCACTGCGCCTAGGTTGGCTGAGACGAACGCCAACCCTGTCACCCAAGCCGGCAGTGAGCGCCCAGAGAGGAAGAAGTCAATGGAGCTGGACACTTTGGCTCGTGCAGCCCAGCCAATGCCTAGGACGAATAGGAAGTATAGGGCAACAATGGAGTAATCCACCCATGATGCCTCGATCCGTAGGGCTGATTGCGCCACTATCACGACGGCCTCCTCACAATTAGGGAGTCAAAACGTATTCAGGAAATGCACGAATTGGGATCTCTTTTTCTCGGCACCTGGCTGGTGCACGCCCATCAAGGCCGTGAAAGTGGCTCGACCTACCCCGAAGTGTGGGGCCAGATAGCCACTATCCGGAACAAAAGGAAGACCTATTCTTTTACATTCGTCCCCAAGTGTATTTTCCATTCTTAATTCCAGGTGAATTAATTAAGAAGGTTTTAACCCGATTGAGGGGGCTGCACTCTTCTGCGCTGGGAAAACTATTTTCCGCCCGTTTCCGCGCGCAGTCCCATGGCAAGAGTTGTTGTCTCTCCAGCCTGAACTCGCAGCAAACCGGTACCGGAGCGTAGCGCATCCGGCGGACATGTCATTGGCTCCACCGCAATCGCATTCCCGTGCCCAGGAAATCCTTCTCGTCGTCCAGCGTCGGCAACATAGACCTGGAAGAAGCGGAATTCATCATCGGCCCAGAGCACAGCACCCTTGCCATTTGGTCCAACCAAATGTGCTTCACGACGGCACGGTGAGTGACTCCCCGCTGCCTCCGCGGCAGCAAAGAAGCAGTGATCCAGCCACAGTCCATCCAGGGATACCCCCTCTCGAAGGCTGGGAACCACTGTCTCCGCTGGCACCGCTGGGCCGGCGGGCAAGTTTCGAATTGGCTCCAGTGGCAGGTTGTTATCAACGGGCAACCGTAGTGTGCAACTGCCGAAGTCAGCGCCCAACGCGCTTAAATAGGGATGCCAGCCCAGACCAAACGGGCACTCCCTATCGCTGCGATTATGCACTGTGAACTCCGCCGATAGGCCATCTGCAGACGTGACTTGCCAGCGCACGGTCATACCGAGTTCCCAAGGCCAGCCCGGTTGCGGCTCAACTTCCACGCCCAAGGTGACGCTGCTGTCATCAGAATCGACCACAGACCAAACGCGATCTGCAACAAATCCGTGAATAGCATTCGCCCGGGACGGCTCCGAAATATCTAGTCGATGGACTTCCCCATCAAAGATGAATACTCCGTCAGCGACCCTGTTCGGCCACGGAGCCAGGAGCGTACCTGCGGACAACGGTGGATTGAACCCTTTGGGATAGTCAGTCAGCAGTGGCAGGCCACAGTACTCCAGTGATCTCGGTCCACCACCGAACTGGGAAATACTTGCGACATAGCCACCGGCCGCAATGTCGATGAATTCATGATCGTGCGCGACAAGTTGCATGCGCAAATTACCTTCCACGTGGGTTCGAAAATTAATCCCTTCGAAACCCGAGATTAACCCAAAACAAAAGCGCGGTTAGGTCAATTTGTGACCTAACCGCGCCATCGCTACACGCGTTGTTGGAGGCTACCTAAAGCACATCCTCCGTCGCCAAGCATTAATCGTCTTCGACCGGAACCAGCGAGATCTTGCCGCGGTTGTCGATATCAGCGATTTCGACCTGAATCTTGTCGCCGACATTGATGACATCCTCGACCTTCTCGATGCGCTTGTCGCCACCGAGCTTGGAGATGTGGATCAGACCGTCACGGCCCGGAGTCAGGGAGACAAAAGCACCGAAAGCGACAGTCTTCACGACAGTGCCCAGGTAGCGTTCGCCGACCTTCGGCAGCTGCGGGTTAGCAATGGCATTAATCTGCTCGATTGCAGCGTCCGCGGCCTTACCGGAAGTTGCCGAGACAAATACGGTGCCGTCGTCCTCGATAGAGATATCAGCACCGGTTTCCTCGGTGATGCCGTTGATGGTCTTGCCCTTCGGACCGATGAGCTCACCGATCTTCGAAGCCGGAACCTTAACGGTGGTGATCTTCGGAGCGAGACCACTCATCTCGTCCGGAGACTCGATGACCTCAGCCATGGTGGACAGGATGGCCAGACGTGCATCACGAGCCTGGGACAGAGCATCGGCCAGAACCTTCGACGGAATACCGTCGAGCTTGGTGTCCAGCTGCAGTGCGGTAATGAAGTCCGCAGTACCAGCGACCTTGAAGTCCATGTCACCGAATGCGTCTTCGGCACCGAGAATATCGGTCAGTGCGACGAAGCGGTTCTCACCGTCAACCTCGCCGGAAACCAGGCCCATGGCGATACCGGCAACCGGAGCCTTCAGCGGCACACCGGCGTTGTACAGCGACAGAGTCGAAGCACAGACCGAGCCCATGGAGGTCGAACCATTGGATCCAAGAGCCTCGGAGACCTGGCGAATGGTGTACGGGAATTCCTCGCGGGACGGCACGACCGGCAGCAGAGCGCGCTCAGCCAGTGCCCCGTGACCAATCTCGCGGCGCTTCGGAGAGCCAACACGACCGGTCTCGCCGGTGGAGTACGGCGGGAAGTTGTAGTGGTGGATGTAGCGCTTGGAGGTAACAGGAGTCAGCGAGTCAATCTGCTGCTCCATCTTCAGCATATCCAAAGTGGTGACACCCAGAATCTGGGTCTCGCCGCGCTCAAACAGCGAAGAGCCGTGGGCACGCGGAATCAGACCGACCTCAACGCCCAGGTCACGAATGTCGGTGACACCGCGACCATCGATGCGGAAGCCCTCAGCCAGAATCTTCTCACGGACAATCTGCTTCATCACTGCGTTGTATGCAGCGCGAATCTGCTTAGATGCAGCTTGCTCGTCGACATCATCGGATACGAAGCGCTCCAGCAGCTGCCCCTCGACGTCCTCCATGTACTCATTGGTGGCGTCATCTCGTTCCTGCTTACCCGGAATGGTGAGCAGCTTGGCCAGCTTCTTAGCGGACTTCTTCTCGACTGCGTTAAAAATCTCATCGCTGTATGCCGGGAACAGCGGGAACTCCTGCGTTTCCTTCGCTGCGCGCTCAGCCAGACCCTTCTGTGCCTCACACAGAACCTTGATGTGCGGCTTTGCTGCCTCGAGGCCAGCGGCGACGATGTCCTCGGTCGGCGCCGGTGCACCGTCAGCAATACGCTTGACGACGGTCTCCCCTGCTCCGGCCTCCACCATCATGATGGCGACATCTTCGACGTTCTTGCCGCGACGCTTGCGGGTGACGATACGGCCAGCGACGACCATCTCGAACAGAGCCTGCTCGTGCTGCTCCTCGGTCGGGAAAGCGACCCATGCACCCTCTGGGTGCTTGTCATCAGCAACAAGCGCGATGCGGACGCCACCGACAGCGCCGGAGACCGGCAGCCCGGAAAGCTGAGTTGCAGCTGACGCGCCGTTGATTGCGACAACGTCGTAACGGTCCTTCGGATCCCAGGACATGACGGTGACAACAACCTGTACCTCGTTGCGCAGGCCCTTGACGAAGGTCGGACGCAGCGGACGGTCAATCAGACGACATGCCAGGATGGCATCGGTAGACGGGCGGCCCTCACGGCGGAAGAACGAACCCGGAATCTTGCCCGCAGCGTACATACGCTCTTCAACGTCGACGGTCAGCGGGAAGAAATCAAAGCCCTCGCGGGGCTGGTTGGAAGCGGTGACGGTGGACAGGAGCATGGTCTCCTCGTCCAAGTAGGTGGTCACCGAACCATCGGCCTGACGAGCCAGCTGGCCCGTTTCAAAGCGAATGGTGCGGGTGCCGAAATCACCATTGTCGATGGTGGCAACGGCCTCGGTAATACCGAAATCCTCATCAAAGAAAAATTCAACAGCCTTGCTGTTGGCCATAGGTTTCTTACTCCTAGAAATAGCGGCGATCATCGATGTCGCCTGTAAAAGATCGAATGAACTTCGTTTGCGTCACGCATTCTACCAGCTAACGCGGAAAGTTCTCGTATTGGACGGATCGGAGATCTCTCACTGCATCTGGGTTCTTGCACCTACGCGGGGTTCTAGGAGTTTGCGGGGCGGGGGGGGGCACTTATCGATGACTTTTCTTGACTCATCGATGGTTTACCGTGTCTTATCGACGAATTACCGTGTCTTATCGATGGTGCCCCGGCACTTATGCGCACGCTTTCGATCAGCCCCTCCACCTGTCGATGAGGTATTCACTTGTGGCCACGCTACAGCGCATCGATGAGTGAATACCACAACGACAAGTGATCAAAAAAAAGACCCGCCGTGAGCTTCCATCCAATGGAAACCCAAACGGCGAGTCTAAAAAGCTTAAAAGCCTTGAATTAACAGAGCAACTTACACCAATGAAGCTCTGACAAACAGGACCTTAAGGAGAACCTTAGCGACGCAGACCCAGGCGCTCGATCAGCTTACGGTAGCGCTCAACGTCGTTGTCCTGCAGGTACTGCAGCAGGCCCTTGCGGCGACCGACCAGCAGCAGCAGACCACGACGGGAGTGGTGATCGTGCTTGTGGAACTTCAGGTGCTCGGTCAGCTGACGAATACGTGCGGTCAGCAGTGCAACCTGAGCCTCCGGGGAACCGGTGTCGGTCTCGTGCAGGCCGAACTCCTTGAGAATCTCAGCCTTTTCTGCAGTGTTCAAAGCCATGTAAATCTAACTCCTTGAATCAAATTATGGTCGTTTTTTCAGTCCACATTCTCGGCTTTCCCGGAACCAAACAGCGTCTGGCAACTGGTTCCTCGCAACTGCTTGTGGACCGCAGTCACAGCCGACGTTTTACTTTAACAGCTAATCGGTCTTAGCCAAAATGGCTTCGGTGTCTGCCACGTCCTGGTTCATCCGGTCAATGAGCTCCTCGACCGAGTCGAACTTCTCCATGCCGCGAATCCGGTCGACAAACTCAACCTGCCCAGCGGTGCCGTAGAGGTCCGCATGACGGTCAATCACGTAGGCCTCGACCGTTCGATCAGTGTCTCCAAAGGTCACATTAGTGCCCACCGACACGGCCGCTGGGTAGCGCACCCCAAACTCGATATCGCCCTTCGGGTCCGGCTCCGGGCGGGCTGCCGTCGGCTGAACCGTGAACCATGCCGCGTAGACACCATCAGCCGGGATTGCCAGGCCCTCAGCGAAGTCAATATTGGCGGTCGGAAAGCCCAGCTGCGCTCCTCCACGCCCCTGACCTGGAAGAACATCACCATCGACACGGTAGAAGTACCCGAGACACGAGGCGGCTGCGGACACCGCACCGTCGGCAAGCAAACCGCGAATACGTGTCGACGAAACACGTTCGGTCGAGTCCGCGGCAGTGACGTCGAGAAGGTCGACGATGGTGACGTCGACCCCACACTTACAGCCGTGCTCCGGCATAGTCTCGGCGGTACCTGCGGCCTTCTGCCCATAGGTGAAGTTCTGGCCAACGAAGACGGCCTGTGCATTCAGCTTGTCGCGGACAACGGTGCGTACAAAGTCTTCTGCGGGGATGCTGGAGAAGTTCTTGTCGAAAGGCACGACAAGCATGGCATCGATTCCCTCCGCTTCTGCCAGCTCGGCGCGACGGGACACGGTGGACAGTGCCGGCGGCACCTTATCCGGGGCAAACAGCGCTACGGGATTGGGATCGAAAGTCATCAACAGCGACTTCACGCCACGAGCGCGAGCGTCACTGACCGCAGCAGCTATCAGGCGCTTATGCCCAAGATGAATACCATCGAACACTCCGATGGTTACGACCGTGTCCCCCAGGTCTTCGGGTGCATTGTCCAAGCCATACCAAATCTCCACAAAGAGCCAGTGTAACTGGTCACCGTTTAACACACCGCATATAGCGCAACATAGGATTGCGTCTATGACCGACTTCGATCCGATTGCAGACTCCGGCATTGTTATCGTCGACAAGCCCCAAGGCTGGACAAGCCACGATGTAGTGGGCAAACTCCGTCGCATCTTCCGCACCAAGAAGGTCGGCCACTCCGGTACCCTCGACCCAATGGCCACCGGTGTGCTCGTCCTCGGCATCGGCCGCGGCACCCGTTTCCTGCCACATGTCCACGCCGACACGAAGTCCTACCAAGCCACCATTCGACTCGGCGCTGCCACGCTTACCGACGACGCCGAAGGCGAGTTGCTCTCCGAATCCTCGGCGGCATCGGTGACTGATGAAATGGTTCGAGCGGAAATTGCGAAGTTCACCGGCACAATCATGCAAAAACCCGCGGCGGTATCAGCGGTGAAGATTGACGGTGTCCGCGCCTACGAGCGCATCCGCCGTGGTGAGAAGGTCGATATCCCTGCGCGCCCAGTGACGATCACCCGCTATGAGGTTCTGGACATCCGCCACGACTCCGATCCTTCGCGCCCCGGGGAGTGCATCGATATCGACGTGGAGGTCGACTGCTCTGCCGGCACTTTCATCCGCGCCCTAGCTCGTGACTTGGGGGATGCACTGAGAGTCGGTGGTCATCTCACTGCTCTGCGGCGTACTGCCGCCGGCGTTTTCACTATTGATGAGGCGTTGACTATCGACGAGCTCACGGCGAAGGCCGAGCAGTTCGACACCGCCCATCCAGAAATTGCGGAGATGCGACGCCCAGTCCCGGAGCGCGCCGCTTCCTTGCTGCCGATGAGTCTGGACGAGGCCTGCCTGCGTTGCTTTGATACCCGCGAAATTACTGAACAGCAGGCGGCTGATTTGGCTCAGGGCAAGTGGCTGGAGCCGATCGGAAAACCTGGAGTCTATGCGGCGGTGTCACCAACGGGAAAGGTTCCGGCGCTGCTCACAGAATCTGGCAAACGGGCTAAGACGGTCTTCGTGGTGCGCCCGGCCACGCTGTGACTACCTCTCAAGGATTTTAAGACTGCTCGAGCCACACCGCGGTTGCAACGATGCCTGCACCGCGAGCCCAGAAGCCTTTTACTCCGCAGAAGGCGTCGGGAATCTCACGGTGAAACGTTAGCTGTAAAGGTCCGCCTGTGAGTCCTCGGGAAAAACCTCGCGCTGCTATCCGTTTCTTTCGCAGTTGGACGGAGACTTCGTCGAAGTCTAGCCACTGCCCGACTATCGGCTCCCAGAGTTTGTACATTGATTCCTTGGCGCTAAATTGCACCAGCGGGTCAAGGCGTGCTTCGTCAGTGCGCAAGACTGCCTCGATGATTCCTAACTCTAGAGTCTGCTCGACCTCGACATCGATGCCAATCCCCTGCAGCTGTTCAGCGCTCGCGGACACGGCTGCCACGGCCCCGTCGCAATGGCTAATTGACCCCACGACTCCTCGCGGCCACAGCGGCGCTCCGGTGGTCGACATGCCAATCCCATGTGGGGCAGGCTCTCCTAGCCGTTGCACCGCCTCATGCGCAGCGAGGCGCCCTCGGGTGAAATCACGGATTCGAACAGGTGCTGCACTATCAGACAGCCTCAACTCAGCGCTACGGAGCTGCTGCAATTCCGCATCACTAAACGGACGCTCGGCATTGGAGTCAATAACTAGCCGGCTACCGGCGGGCAAATGCCTGGCCAGATACTCCTGGACGTCGGCAAGCACACTCATGCGCTGATGCCGTACCATTTCTCTCCACGGAAACGGGTAGCGACAAAGATTAGTCGCAGAATCATGAAGGCCAAGAGACCGCACCACACGCCGGTCAGCCCCCAGCCAAATGCCTGCGCCAGCCAGACCGGTGGGAGGAATCCGCACAGGACCGCGCTAACGGTGGCGTTACGGAGGAAGGCTGCGTCGCCGGCGCCGAGCAACACGCCATCGAGCGCGAAGACGACACCGCCGATAGGAATCATTGCGACAAGAATCCACCATGGTCCGGCGGTGACTGCGTCAATCACGCCTGTTGCGTCGGTAAAAATGCGGACGATGCTGGCATTACCTACTGCGAAAACAGCCGCTAGGCCGAGGGCAATGACGCTTGACCAGACCGTCACGCGCTTGCCAGTCCAGCGGGCAACGGCCGTGGAGCTACCGCCCAACGCTGCACCGACGAGCGTCTGTGCAGCAATCGCTAGCGAGTCGAGCACCAACGAAATCAGATTCCACAGTTGCAGCATGACCTGGTGCCCACCGAGCGTGGTCGGCCCAACGCGGCCAGCAACCGCTGCGGCGGAGAGGAACGCTACCTGGAAGGACAAGGAGCGAACGATGAGATCGCGGCCGAGGACCAGCTGGCTTTTGATAATGGCGCCATTCGGGCGCATGGAAAGCTTGCGGCTAGAGCACTCTTTGAAAAGACTGCGGAGGAACAGTCCGCCGGTAATCAATTCGCCGAAGAGAACGGCCAGCGCAGAGCCCTCGAGACCGAAGGCGCGGACCAGCGGCACAATCACAATGGCGGCCGGAACAAGGCCTGAGAGCACAAATAGCAGCGGCGCGCGGGTGTTTTGGATACCGCGCAACCAACCATTTCCAGCCTGCGCAATCAACGTCAGCGGAATGGCGAAGGCAGCAACTCGCAACCACTGCCCGGCATCATGAGCGACCTCCGGATGAGGAGCTAACCAACCGGTAAATACTGGTGCCAACCCCACGATGATGGCAAAGAGGCTAAGGCCCACAAAGATGGCGACCCACGTCGCTTGCAGTCCCTCTTCAACCGCCTCGTCCACGTTGCCCCTGCCAAAGGCTCGCGCTGATCGGGCGGTCGTGCCGTAAGCCAAGAAAGTAAGCTGCGTAGTTACCACAGAAAAAACCGTCGAACCAGCGGCAAGCGCCGCAAGCTGAACAGCTCCAAGCCGACCGATGACAGCCGTATCCAGCAGCACATAGAGTGCGGGCGCGGCAAGAACACCCAACGCTGGCAGCGCAAGCGAAACGATTGCGCGAAGGCTGACATCTGACTTCGCACTGTGCCCGGTTCGCTCTATGCCGGTTCGCTCTATGCCAGTTTGCTCAATCTCAGTGCGCTCCTGAGTTTCTCGCGAGTCCGACAATCCCCTAGGCCTCGCTCGTGCCTCGGCGTGCCTGGGCTGCGACATCGCTGGTGTCCAGGATGGCCTGCAGCAGCTCATCCTTGCTGCACTCCCGAGTCAGACCGGCGGCACGCTCGTGGCCACCGCCGCCAATTTCCAGGGCGACCTGGGAGACATCGACAAGCTCGCGAGAACGCAGCGAGACGGCCCACTGGTTTGGCTCATACTCCTTAAGCACGGCACAGACGTCGGCCGCATTAGTCGTACGCACAATGTCCACGACCGATTCAATCTCATCGTGGCCAACTTCGGCGGTCTGGTCGTGCTCAATGACGACGTGGATTAGGCCAGCGCCGTCGCCCCACTCGGGCACCAATGTCGCGGTGGAAAGCACCTTGCCCAGGAATGGAAGGTAGGCAAACGGATGTTCTTCCAGCAGCTGTGCACCAATCGTGCGCGGATTGAGCCCCTTATCCAGCAGGCGCGCCGCTGCAGTGTGCATGCGGGAATGGCCGAACTGGAACGATGCGGTGTCCGTCAACAGCCCTGCATAGAGAGCATGAGCCATCGGCGTGGTCAGCTTGATACCCCAGACACCAAAGAAGTCCAGGAGCACCATGGTCGAGGACTCTGCGCGTTCGTCAACCATGTTGACGGACCCAAAGCGAGTGTTGGTCGCGTGATGGTCAACATTGATAACGCGGTCGGAGGCCATCACGCGATCTTCCAGCGCACCGAGGCGCCCCGGGCTTGCGCAGTCGACAGTCACCCACGTGTCAATGTCTTCATCCAAGTCCGTGTACTCGACAAATCGCTCCCATCCGGGGATGGTCAGCAGCGACTTGGCTGGCAAATCGCTCTCACCGTAGCTGGCTACAGCCGAAATGCCACGCTGTACAAGTGCCATGACCATCGCAGATGCAGCACCAATCGCATCCGCATCGGGGTGAACATGGGCAATGACGCCGACCTTCTTGGCGTCGGCAAGCATATCCTGCATCTGCTGAATCGGCTTGGACATGCGGCGATTAATCGCCTGGGAAAGCTGGTGAGCTGCCTGCTCCTGAGCCTGCGGAGAAGTGGTCACGTGGGTGCCCCTTTCATCGATAGATGTGGCCGGTGGAGAGTTTTACTCCTCGTCGCGGTATGGGTTGGCATCGCCTGCGGGCTTTGCGTTTCTAGCCTGCTCAGCCAATTCCGCGTCGCGCGCGCGAGTCTTATCGAGCAGCTCCTCAAGGTGCGCGGAAATCTCCGGCACCGTGTCAACCTCAAAAGCCAGCGTCGGTGTGTAGCGCACACCGGTGCCACGACCGACCAGGGAACGTAGCTGCCCCTTCGCCTTTTCCAGCGCTGCTGCTGCCGACTCGTAGTCCGGTTCCTCGTCGAGCGTACGTCCGCGCACAGTGTAGAAAACTGTGGCGTCGTGCAAATCGCCGGTGACGCGGCAGTCGGTGATAGTCACAAACTCCAGCCGCCGGTCCTTAATCTCACGCTCAATTGCGCTGGCGACAATCTCCTGAATACGCTTGGACAGCCTGCGCGCGCGTGCTGGATCTGCCATTTTTGGCTACTCCCTATCTATCTCTACCTGTGCGTAACGATTCGTAGCTAGACCCCATTTAGCGTGGGGCCTGAAGTGCCCCTTCGCTGACAAAGACCCATTTGGGATCCGGCAAAACGGTTCAATACAAAGGACTGCTAATACTAACACGCAAAACACTACTCAACTTCGAACCGCATGTTTCGCGACTTCGCCCGCACCCGTTTACCGAGTGCAGTCAATTGCTTCGCCGCACGCTCGCCCTTTGTTATTAACCCATTAATCATCACGACAACACTGCCACCACCATCGATGTCATCGACGGCATGGGGAGTCGCTACTACGGAATTGCGCAGCTGAAACGCAGCCTACCCGTACGCTCTTAACGGCGCTCCACGAAGTTGTACATCGGTAACCCATTAACATGGGAGCAGTCAGGCAGTGAATCCATCACACTATCCTGCAATGGTGTTTCTCCCTCGATGCCGAAAATCCATTTAACCGCAGCATTACCTAGCTCCAGCGGATGGAAAAGGTAACTTACCTCACCATTTTTATCCTTGGGCGCCACACTGCCATGGGTTTGTTCCCATTCAGCCACATCCGTCGGATGTAGTACCTCGACGTGTTCACCGTTAGCGAACGGTACCTCAAAATCCAACAGTCGTCCAGAGCTGAAAAACCGCTGCATGTCAAAATCATAGTCTTCGCAGCTTGCTTCTAATTCCCTGGTAGGAGTCTTATAGTGGCAGAAATCGACAACACTATTGATGCACAGTGACCAACTTTCGCGAGGATCGTTCGCCAACGCTGGGTCCTCAATAAGGTCGTATACGTCGTCGGTCCCGAAAAGCAGCGTTGGCCCAAACGCTACCGCGTGGAAGTACCAATTATGACCATCCTCAATGGTTTCTTCGGAATCAAAGGCGAATTTCCCTGGCCAAATCTTGTCCAATTGCGCAAGAGTCTCCTCTGCGCTCGCAGGAGGATAATTCAAAATATTCGTTCGCGGCAGTTCATCTGAGAGTGCAAAGAGATTAGTTTTGAAGCCCATAACGAACACGATACGCAAAAAGGCGCTCCCCGAAGGGAGCGCCTTATCAAAGTTCACGCAGTGTTTAGCTTACGTTGCTACGTGCGCGGAACCTCGACCATCTCGTAGACCTCGATAACGTCGTCCACCTGGATGTCCGGGTAAGACAGCACCATACCGCACTCGTAACCGGCTGCGACCT
The DNA here is from genome assembly GCF_030232065.1 of Corynebacterium sp. MSK032. Taxonomy (NCBI): domain Bacteria; kingdom Bacillati; phylum Actinomycetota; class Actinomycetes; order Mycobacteriales; family Corynebacteriaceae; genus Corynebacterium; species Corynebacterium sp. MSK032. Next base: position 100,724 of record NZ_JASPJR010000005.1, read on the forward strand.
CGGTAGCATCGTCCTTCTCTCGCTTCAGCGACTCGATAGTCGCCGAATCCGTAATGACGTTGCCGTCACGAACCAGGCGAGCCTTCGCGTTGCGGCGGACCTTGCCGGACTCGACCATACAGCCGGCGATGAGGCCAACTGCGGAGGACTTGAAGATGGCGCGAATCTCTGCACGACCAATCTCCTTCTCCTCGTAGACCGGCTTGAGCATGCCCTTCAGAGCAGCCTCAACATCCTCGATAGCACGGTAAATCACCGTGTAGTAGCGGATGTCAACGCCCTCAGCGTTGGCAACCTCTGTGGCCTTACCCTCGGAGCGAACGTTGAAGCCGATGATGACGGCGTCAGACGCAGCAGCCAGCGTGACGTTGGTCTGAGTAACAGCACCGACACCACGGTCGATGATGTTCAGTGCGACCTCGTCGTCGACCTCGATCTTGAGCAGGGCTTCTTCCAGTGCCTCGACGGTACCGGCGTTGTCGCCCTTCAGGATCAGATTGAGGGTGTTGGTCTCCTTCAGGATCTCGTCCAGGTTCTCCAGGGAGACGCGCTTGCGACGACGTGCTTGCAGCGCATTACGACGACGTGCGTCGCGGCGGTCTGCAATCTGGCGGGCCGTACGATCCTCGTCAACAACCAGGAGGTTGTCACCAGCACCCGGTACGGAGGTCAGGCCGAGCACCTGAACCGGACGGGAAGGACCGGCCTCATCGACGTCGTTGCCGTACTCATCGACCATGCGGCGAACACGACCATATGCGTCACCGACAACGATGGAATCACCGACGCGCAACGTACCGCGCTGAACGATAACGGTTGCCACCGGACCACGGCCACGGTCAAGGTGAGCCTCAATGGCGACACCCTGAGCGTCCATATCCGGATTGGCGCGCAGATCCAGCGAAGCATCGGCAGTCAACAGCACTGCTTCGAGAAGCTGATCGATGTTGAGACCTTGCTTAGCGGAGATATCGACGAACATAGTGTCGCCGCCCCACTCTTCGTCAGTGAGACCGTATTCAGTCAGCTGACCACGAATTTTCTGCGGATCTGCAGTTTCTTTATCAATCTTGTTGACTGCAACGACAATCGGCACATCAGCGGCCTTGGCGTGGTTAATAGCCTCAACCGTCTGCGGCATGACGCCGTCATCAGCTGCAACAACCAGAATCGCGATATCGGTCGACTTGGCACCACGAGCACGCATGGCGGTAAACGCCTCGTGACCCGGGGTATCCAAGAAGGTAACCTTGCGCTTCTCACCGTCGAGCTCCACCGGCACCTGGTAGGCACCGATGTGCTGGGTAATACCACCGGACTCGTGGCCACCGACGTTGGCCTTACGAATCGTGTCCAACAGGCGCGTCTTACCGTGGTCGACGTGACCCATCACAGTTACCACTGGCGGGCGCTGCTCCAGGTCCTCATCGTCGCCCTCGTCCTCACCGAACTGGAGGTCGAAGGACTCGAGGAGCTCGCGGTCCTCATCCTCAGGCGAGACGACCTGGACCTTGTAATCCATCTCGTCGCCGAGCAGCTGCAGGGTCTCGTCGGAGACCGATGCAGTTGCCGTCACCATTTCGCCGAGGTTGAACAACGCCTGGACCAGCGATGCTGCATCGGCGTTAATCTTCTCAGCGAAGTCAGACAGGGATGCACCACGTGCGAGGCGAATGGTCGTGCCCTTACCGTTGGGCAGCTTAACGCCGCCTACCACGGATGGTGCCTGCATTGCCTCGTACTCGTTGCGCTTCTGACGCTTCGACTTACGTCCGCGACGCGGGGCGCCTCCTGGTCGCCCGAATGCACCTGCAGTTCCACCGCGACGTCCGCCGCGACCACCGCGCGGTCCGCCACCCGGGCCACCCGGGCCGCGACCACGGCCGCCGAAGCCACCGCCACCGCCACCGCGGCTTGCCTTTGCAGGCATCTGCCCCGGGTTCGGGTGCGAAGGCATCATTGCCGGAGTCGGACGATTGCCGCTCGGCTTATTACCGCGGCCCTGTCCACCCTGCGGGCGAGGGCCACCCTGGCGTGCTCCCGGTTTCGGGCCCGGACGGCCGTTTCCACCCTGCGGGCGAGGGCCACCCTGGCGTGCTCCCGGCTTCGGGCCCGGACGGCCGTTTCCACCCTGCGGACGCGGCATGTTGGACGGCCGCGGTGCCGGACGGGAGGATCCGCCGGTCGAGAATGGGTTGTTCGCCACACGCGGTGCGCGTGCGCCTGGCTTCGGCCCTGGCTTCGGGCCAGCAGGCTTCGGCGGGCGTGGCATTTCTTGTCCCGGCTTCGGCGAACGGGACGGTGCAGCTGGCTTGGCACCCGGCTTTGCCGCCGCTGGTGCAGCAGGCTTAGCGCCTGGCTTAGCTGCTGGCTTGGCACCCGGCTTTGCCGCCGCTGGTGCAGCAGGCTTGGCACCTGGTTTTGCAGCTGGCTTGGCACCCGGCTTTGCCGCCGCTGGTGCAGCAGGCTTAGCGCCTGGTTTTGCAGCTGGCTTGGCACCCGACTTAGCAGCAGCCTTGGTAGTTGGGGCCTGGGCAGACGCGTCAGCACCTGCGCCAGCATTCTTCTCTTCGTAGACCTTCTTCATCTTCCTGACGACGGGTGGTTCCACCGTCGAAGAAGCGGTCTTAACAAACTCGCCCTGAGCCTTCAGCTCGGCGAGTAGTTCTTTGCTGGTGACCCCGAGCTGCTTAGCGAGCTCATGGACACGTAGCTTTCCGGACACTGCTCTCCTCACTAGTGGGGGCCGAGCAGCGCCCGATGGCGGATTTGTCCGCGCACCGAGAGCGCCTGCAGGGCTCCCTCTTATCTATTGCCGTTCATCGCTGATGCTTCATCGTGTGCTCATCAGTGTTCAGGTCTTTCTGTTGTCATTTTTCCTGCCTCCCTGCTTAGCGACACGCACATCGTCAGCGGGGGCGAAACCCTCCGCCGCTTCGTAGTGCGTGGCGATAAACTGTTTAACCGGAAACGCATCTACCTGCGTAGATACCTTCAGTGCGCGGCCAAATGCACGGCGCTTGTCGGCGATCTCCCAAGCCTTTAGTGTTGGGGTGATCCAGGCACCTCGCCCCTGCATCCGACGATGCGGATCAGCAACGACGGCTACTGAGCCATCTGAACGGGTGGTGGCGACAATGCGCAGCAGCTCCGAGCAATTGTGGCGCTGCTTAGTTGCGATACAGGTACGTGTGGGTGCAGGCGTATGAGTTGTCGAATTCGGGTTTAGCACCCGCGAAGTCGTCATACTCCTGACGCACCCACCTTCCTGCTAAAAAATTCAGCGCGAAAATTCGCATAGGAAAATCACGCCTTGTCGTTTGGCCACCTCCCAGCATAACCCGAAAAGGCGGAAAAGTGCCAACCCCCTAGGCACTTTCCCGCCACTTTCGCAACCGCTGGGACGCTGACGTTGTGTCTACTCCGCGTCGGAGTGGATATCGATTCGCCAGCCGGTCAGACGAGCCGCCAGACGGGCATTCTGTCCCTCCTTGCCGATAGCAAGAGAGAGCTGGTAGTCGGGCACCACAACGTGTGCACGGCGCTCGTCCATGTCCAGAATCTTGACACTAACTACCTTGGCGGGCGCCAGCGAGTTACCAACGAACTTCGCCGGATCCTCGTCGTAGTCGATGATGTCGATCTTCTCGCCCTTGAGCTCATTCATAATCGAGCTCACACGCTGACCGCGGGGCCCAATGCAGGCGCCCTTAGCGTTGAGGCCCTTGACCGTGGGGCGTACAGCAACCTTGGTGCGGTGACCGGCCTCGCGCGCAATGGAAATCAATTCCACTGCCCCATCGGCAACTTCCGGAACTTCAAGTTCGAAGAGCTTACGAGTGAGCTCCGGGTGCGTGCGTGACAGGTGAATCGCAACACCCCGCGGAGTCTTGTTCACACCGACGACGTAGCACTTGATGCGGTCACCGTGTTTGAGTTCCTCACCTGGCAGCTGCTCAGCCGGCATCAGAATACCGTCGCGGCCGTTGGCCTCCGAACCGATGTGGACGACGACAATGCCCTTTTCATTGGCATAGACATCGCGCTGGACCACGCCGGAAATGACCTGATTAGACAGGTCTGCGTATTCGTCGAGAACCTTATCGCTCTCCGCATCCCGCAGACGCGAAAGGATGGTCTGACGAACAGCGAATGCAGCGGTACGCTCGAAGTCCTCCGGAGTGTCGTCCCATTCGGAGATGAGATTGCCCTCGTCGTCTCGCTCCTGGGCAAAGACTATGACGTCACCGGTCTCACGGTCGATTTCGACGCGCGCATACTGTGCCGGTGCGGTGGTATTCCGGTAGCTTTCACGCAATGCTCGGGCGACCAGTCCCAGCATTTCGTCGACAGGAATACCCTTTTCCTTTTCCAAGGTTCGCAGGGCAGCTAGTTCAATCTTCACTTGTTATCCTCCAGCCTGGTCAAGGCATCGTCATAGTCTAGTCCCGCAAAATCTTTCTCGGCTGCGGGCGGATTAGAGAATTCAACTTGTACCACTGCACGGGCCACATTGGTTAATTGGACACGCTGACCAACAGCCTTCAAACGTCCCTTTGGCCCTTTAGAGGTAACGAGAATGATGGATTCTTCATCCGGCGACAGCGCACCAATGCGGGCTGCAATCGCGGAACCGTCGGCAAGCGAAATCTCCGCAATACGACCACGGTTACGACGCCAGTGCCGAGGCTGAGTCAGCGGTGCGTCAATACCAGGAGTGGAAACTTCCAAGGTGTAGCCCTGAGCGCCGAAGTCGGCTTCACCACGTGCCTCCGCGGCATCCAGAGCCGAAGATACTTCATGCGTGGCTTGTTCCAGAACATCGAGGTCAGGACGCTCATCTGCGTCAACCAACACAATGACCTGTGACTTTGCGCCGGCGCGAACGACCTTGACATCTTCCACATCCAGGCCGATTTGTGCGAGCGCCGGGCTCACAAACTGTTCAATTTTCTCGGGTGCGGGTATCGCCATAGTCGTAGAGTCTACAGGTCAAGTACTAGGAATTGCGCACCTGGGCGGTTTCCACACACCGCGTTGACACAAAGTGCCGCCCGCCGTGGCACCATAGTGAGGTGATTGTTGAACCTCCCGCCCCCAGTTTTGCTTCCGCATCGCATCGCACTCGTACTCTCTCGCGCCGTGGCTTCCTCGCTGCTGCCCTCGCCGTGGGATCACTTCCTGCGCTTTCCGCGTGCTCGCATCTGGTGGCACCGCGCCCCGATTACGCCATTGAGGTTCTCCATGCGCTGGCGGCGCGCGATTCACATTCGCTTATCGACGCCAATCCTGACCTCGCAGCTGTGCGCTCCGCGCAGGTAACCGAACTGGATAAGGAAATCACACGCGCCTGCGGTACCCACAAGGACGGTAAACCTGTCGATGAATGTGGCTCGGACGTAGCAGTCCCAGGATCCCTGGTTACCGGTTCCGACGCGAAGCTACTGCTCACGGACTCGCGAAACAATCCAGTACTGACGAAGGCTCTGGATTCACGCACGGCGCTGCGGGAGAAGCATGCTGCACGCCTTGCTACGGCTGTCGATGGTGGTATCGTCCTCGCTCTGCGTGTTGCGGGCGCTGCGTGGGAGGAGCTTGTCCCATTGATTCCCAGTGACAGGGATGAAATCTCGGGTGCCGAAGAACAGATGACTAAGGCACTGCAAGCCGAATACATGATGATTTACGGTGTCGGCGTAGCCGCACCACGTGTCGGAGGCGATACCACTACTGCACTTTTGGCCCGTGGCGAGCGCCACCGAATTTTGCGCGATCGTGCCCGACTAATTTTGGAGGATTCCGACGTTGAGGTGCCGGAGAGCGCACCTGGCTATATGCCGGAAGGCGCTCCTTCGCCAGATACGGCACCCGTCGATTACATGATTGCATTGGAGCGCTATTGTGCCCAGGCGTGGGAAGACGTATTGCTCGCTGCTAATAACCCTCGGATGCGTATGTTCGCACTGCAGGCAGCTGGCGTGGCTGCCGCCGGAGCGGCAGCGCTAGGTGGCAACAACTTGGAGCCGTTGCCCGGGCTCTAAGCCTTGCGAACCAGCTCCGCGACGTGAGCTGCAATGCCGTCAGCGGCGACCTCGTCGGTCTCGTTGGTCAGGCGGTTACGCAGCTCCACCTTGCCGTCCGCGTAGCCACGGCCAAAGATGACCACAAACGGCATACCCAGCAGCTCGGCGTCCTTGAACTTCACACCGGGGCTGACCTTCGGACGGTCGTCGAAAAGCACCTCAATGCCCTGCTGGCTGAGGTCTTCCGCCAGCTGTTCAGCGGCCTCAGCTGCTTCGGCGTTCTTGCCGGCCACAGCGATGTGAACCTTGTACGGTGCCGCGGCAACTGGCCACTTGAGGCCCTTTTCATCCAACTGCTGTTCCGCGAGGACAGCGACCAGGCGGGACACGCCAATGCCGTAGGACCCCATCGTCGGACGAGCACGCTTACCGTTGACATCGAGGATGTCGATTTCAAAGGCGTTGGTGTACTTGCGGCCCAACTGGAAAATGTGACCGATCTCGATTCCGCGCTCGATCTTTAGCGTGCCATGCCCCTCCGGAGCCGGGTCGCCGTCACGCACCTCTGCGACATCGCAAATACCGTCAATCTGGAAGTCGCGACCAGCGACCACATCGACGATGTGCTTGCCTTCCTCGTTGGCTCCTGTAATCCAATTTGTGCCCTCCGCCACGCGGGGGTCAGCTAGGACCTTCACACCGCGATCGGCGAGCCCCTGCGGGCCGACGTAGCCCTTGATCAGGAAGTCATTGGCTGCGAAGTCCTTGTCCTCCAGCAAGCGCGCCTCACCCGGTTCAAATGCGACTTCAAGACGCTTTTCATCGACCTCACGGTCACCGGGAACCAGGATTGCGGTGAGCTGTTCCGGCAGGGCGTTGCCCTCCTTATCGACCTTCTTCGGGTCGACGGCGACGAGAACGCACTTCAAAGTATCGGCAGCAGTGACCTCGCGTCCGAGGTCCGCACCATTGGCCCAATCAACAAGTGCTGCGATTGTGGTGCAGTTCGGAGACTCGTAAACCTTCGCCTCCGGTTGTCCCTCAATCGGCTGCGGTTCAACTGCCGGAATCTTCACGGCTTCCACATTGGCGGCGTACTCACCGTCGGTGGAGACTACGAAGGAGTCTTCGCCACTTTCGCTAACAGCCAGGAACTCCTCGGAGGCCGAACCGCCCATAGCGCCGGAGGTGGCGTGGCAGATTTCGTACTTAATGCCCAGCCGGTCAAAAATTCGCTGGTAGGCACCGCGGTGCTGCTGATAAGAATTCTCCAGCCCCTCGTCGTCCATGTCGAAGGAATAAGAGTCCTTCATCACGAACTCGCGGCCACGCAGAATACCAGCGCGCGGGCGAGCCTCGTCGCGGTACTTGGTCTGAATCTGAAACAGCGTCGTCGGGAAATCCTTGTAGGAGCTGAAAAGATCCTTGACAGCCAGCGCGAACATCTCTTCGTGCGTCGGCCCCAGCAGGTAGTCCGCGCCCTTGCGATCCTTCAGACGGAACAGCTCGGGGCCGTATTCGGTCCACCGATTCGTCGCCTCGTACGGTTCACGCGGGAGCAGTGCAGGGAATGCCAGCTCCTGTGCGCCAATGCCTTCCATCTCCTCGCGCACAACCTTCTCTACGTTGCGCAGAACCTTCAAGCCCAGTGGCAGCCAGGAGTACACACCAGGGGCAGTTCGCCGGATGTAGCCGGCACGGACGAGCAGCTTGTGGCTAGGGACCTCGGCGTCAGCTGGATCCTCGCGCAGTGTGCGCAGGAACAGCTGGGACATTCGCGTAATCATGAATGCTGATTTTACCCGTCGATCATTCTTCGCAACATGCGGGGCATTACTATGGTGCCCATGCTCGTAGTCCTACCCCCCTCTGAAACCAAAGCCACTGGTGGCAGCCATCCCGCAGTAGACTTTTCCTCGCTGAGCTTCGGCTCCCTCAACCCCATCCGCGAGCGCATTGCAGCCGATCTCGTGGCGCTAAGTGCGAACAGGGAAGCCGCGATGGAAACACTGAAGCTGGGGCCACGGCTTGCTGACGAAGTCACAGCTAATGCCGCGCTCCTAGAGTCGCCGACCATGCCGGCTCTCGAGCGTTATACCGGGGTGCTCTACGACGCACTCTCCCCCAGCGATTTGCCGGAAACCGGCCGTGCTCGACTCGCCATCGGGTCAGCGCTCTTCGGTGTCATTGGCGGGGACGACCTCATCCCCCACTACCGTCTCTCTGGTACGGTCAAGCTCCCCTTCGCGGATCAGCCTGCCGACGCGGCTCCCACAATGAAGCGCCGTTGGGGTACCGCCATCACCGAGGCTCTCAATGATGTCGACTTCCTCATCGACCTTCGTTCCGGCACCTACGCCAATTTGGGCAAAGTCAAGAGCGCGACAACGATGACCGTGCTCACCGCCGAGGGCAAAATCGTCAGCCACTTCAACAAGCACTACAAGGGCCTATTTGCCCGCGCCATCGCCCTTTCCGACACGACACCGACCTCCCCCACAGAGGCCGTCGACATCGCACGCGCCGCAGGATACGACGTCTCGCTTGACGACGACACCCTCATCTTCCGCGTCCCGGAAAACTAAATGTCGTCGTTGTAGCGCTTTCGGCCTGCCACAATGGCGGCAATCAGAGCGATAATAGCGATGAAAATGCTGTCGTATCGCGATCCTTCTCCGCCGAGGAGAAGGAGTCGGAAGATGATCATGGTTCCGAGGTAGAACACCAGGAAGGTCGCAGCGCCCATCCAGATGGCGCTACGCAGCTGATCGTCGGCAAGCAGTCGGGTAACAAGCCCTGCCTTTTGCTGCTCTGGCTCACGCTTCCTCGACTTGTTGTTGCTCAACTTGTTGTTCTTACTCATCGCCCTCATCCAGACCGGCGACTTCACCGATGACGATAACCGCGGGCGGCTTGATTGCCTCTTCGACCATTTTCTCGCCAAGCTCGCCGAGTGTGCAGCGTAGCGACCTCTGATTCGGCAGCGTGCCGTCCTGGATGACCGCAGCCGGAGTCTTCGGGCTGCGGCCGGCCTTCATCAGAGCCTCGGCAATCTTTGGCCCGTTCTTAACTCCCATAATGATGGCAATAGTGCCGTGCATCCGGCCCAGCGCATCCCAATTGACCAGCGATTTCCTGTGCCCCGGTGGGACGTGACCGGACACAACAGTGAATTCATGGTTGACGCCACGCATAGTAACTGGGATGCCAATCGTCCCCGGTACCGCCAGTGCTGAAGTAATACCCGGCACAACGCGAACCGGTACCCCAGCCTTCTGCAGCTCCTGAAGCTCTTCAAAACCGCGGCCGAAGATGTACGGATCGCCACCCTTGAGCCGGACCACAAAGTAGCCCTCACGGGCACGATGAACTAGCAGTTCATTGATGCGCTCCTGAGCCATGGCGCGGCCGTAAGGAAGCTTGCCGGCATCAATAATCTCGACATCCGGCTCCAAGTCACCGAGCAGCGACAGTGGACCGAGGTGGTCTGCAACGACAACGTCGGCAAGCCGGAGCAAGCGACGCCCCTCAACGGTAATCAGACCGGGGTCGCCCGGGCCACCGCCTACGAGTGCGACCTGACCAGCGAGGTCCCCAGCGCGCGACGCGCGACGGCCGGTCAGCGCCACAGGAGTAAGCGGGCTGGAAGCCCCGGTTTCATCGTCGACGAGAATACCTCGGCGGTGTCCCTCTAGAGTCACCTCACGCAACAACGCCTCGTCACAGCAGACCATGAGAGCCTTGCCCCAGCTCATCGCCTCGGTAAAACCGGTGCGGGTCAAAGTAATACGGCCGTCTGCAGCCCAGGCCTCAATCGCAGTTGTTACTTCCCCACCTTCACACACAGTGACATCAGCGCCAGAGTCCAACAGCCGAGGAATCACGCGCTCTGCAGCCGTGGAACCGCCAATCACCAACACACCGTAGTCTTTGAGAAGCAAACTCATAGCTAACACTTTACCCGGCGCACGAAGCGACAAAGCGACTGACGTTCCCCGGCGCACCCGCCGGATGAACATGCAGGTAACCGGCATGAATCCGCCCAGACTCGGAAACGAAGCCGTCGCGAACTGTTTCGCCTTGATATCCACGCCAACCCCAGGCTGGTTGCCACCCGGCCGCAGCAGCGACACTTGCGGTGTCATCGGTTAGGGCTGTCTTGTGGAACTCGTGACCGCGCACGCGCGTTCCTACCGGGCACAGCACAGAATCAGTCAGCGCCACAGCCTCCCGGTACCCCAGCTTCAACCGTGCCATGTGCGCTCGCCCCGGGATGATGCCACACATACGGCGCCCACCGAGATCTTCAAGCAGCCAGAGCAGCCCCGCGCATTCGCCGTGGATCAGCGCACCATCGTCGGCAGCCTGACGTAGATCGCGGCGAATGTCATCACGAATAGATAGCGCGTCGGCATGCTCTTCTGGGAATCCACCGGGCACGATGTAGCCTTCGGCTTCCGGCAGTTCGTCAACCAATGGGTCGAAATCCACGACCTCGGCTCCAGCGGCCTGCAATAGCTCACGGTGCTCTGCATAGGTAAACGAGAACGCAGGACCCGCCGCGACCGCTACACGCACGCGGCGCTGAGTAGCCAGCGGTACAACGAACTGTGCGGGGTTCCATGGTTCAGCTGGATAGGGCTGCCGGGCAAGCTGGATAATCCGGTCTATGTCGATGTAGGTCTCCACCAAGTTGGCCATCGATTCAATGACCGCTTCTAGCTGCTCACCCTGCTCGACTGCAGTGACCAGCCCCAAATGCCTGCTGGGCACCTCAATATCAGTCACTCGCGGAATAGCGCCGAGCACCTCGACCCCCATGGTCTCCACAGAACGGGTAATGATGTCCGCATGCCGCGGGCTGCCCACCTGATTAATAATCACGCCACTGACACGGACGTCAGTGCGAAGCGTGGAGAAACCGTGGACAACAGCCGCCGCCGACTGCGACATATGCCGGGCATCAATCACCAACACCACCGGAAGTCCCAACAGTGAGGCAATCTCAGCCGTCGAGCCCTCCACCGATAGCGGGTCGTCACCAATGCGGCCGTCGAAAAGCCCCATAACCCCTTCGACCACCGCAATATCGCTGTCGGCAGCTCCATGTGCGTAGAGCGGCCCAATCATCTCAGGCGCGCACATAAAGGAATCCAGATTGCGGCCGGGACGACCAGCGGCTACCCCGTGATAGCCAGGATCAATATAGTCGGGTCCGACTTTGAAAGGTGCCACCGCGTGACGGCGCGACAGTGCACGCATCAGGCCCGTGGAGATTGTCGTCTTTCCCGTGCCTGATGCTGTCGCCGCGATGACAATTCCAGGCGCTACCACTCGATGCCCTTTTGTCCCTTACGTCCGACATCCATCGGGTGCTTAATCTTGGTCATCTCCGTCACCAGATCCGCGACCTCCACGAGCTTCGGATCCGCATCGCGGCCAGTCATCACCACATGCTGGCGGCCGGGACGGTTCCTCAATGTCTCCACCACATCGTCGACATCAATCCAACCCCACTTGATTGGGTAGGTGAACTCGTCGAGCACGTAGAAGTCGTGCACCTCATTTTCCAGGCGGCGTTTAATCTCCTGCCATCCCTCGGCAGCAGCTGCCGCATGGTCCTCCTCAGTGCCCTGCTTACGCGACCAAGACCAACCTTCGCCCATCTTGTGCCATTCGACCGGGCCGCCTTCCCCCGTGTCGTCGTGAAGCTCGCCCAACCGGCGCATGACAGCTTCCTCGCCAACCTTCCACTTTGCCGACTTTACAAACTGGAAGACACCGATATTCATCCCCTGATTCCACGCGCGCATCGCCATACCGAATGCCGCGGTGGACTTGCCCTTACCTGGGCCCGTATGCACCGCAGTAATCGGAATCATGCGACGCTGCCTGGTGGTCAGTCCATCGTTGGGAATTGATTTGGGGTCAAGCTTTCCTTGTGCCATGGTCTCGATGATAGGCATGGACCACGCCCGCCACGGCTTCGGCATTGAGTTCGGAGAGATTTATGCAGGTCGCACCCAATTCCACGCTGAGTTCCTGTGCCAGCCCCAGCCGCACGCGAGAGCGCTCACAGTCGATAACCACCGTCGCCGCCAACGCTTGACGACGGATCTTTGCGGCCACAGCCCTCGCCTGCTGCAGGCCATTTTTACCCGTTGCTCGGCCGTCGGAGAGCAAGACCATGATTGCGCGCCGTGTGGGCTCCCTATGGGCTTCCCGAACTACCACTTCGTGTGCCTTCAGCAATCCTTCGGCCAATGGAGTTCGGCCACCAGTGCGGACATCTGCGAGGCGACGTACTGCGGTGTCGATAGACTTCGTCGGCGGTAAAACTAATTCGGCGTTATTTCCGCGGAAAGTAATGACAGCGACTTTATCGCGGCTTTGGTAGGCATCACGCAGCAGCGCAGTGACCGCGCCGGTGACGGCTGCCAGACGGTCGCGTGCTGCCATGGAACCCGAGGTGTCCACGACAAAGACGACCAGATTGGACTCAGTTCCCTGTCGAATAGCGCCGTGAACGTCCTCCGGTTCCAGGGGAATCATGGAGTCGCCCATGCGGGCGCCACGATTGGCCGCCGCCAGCACTGTCGCCGGCACGTGGAGACCATGGCCTCCCCGCTCGGCACCAATGGTGCTGCCCCGCGGGCCAATGGCCTTGGAACGCCGACCGGAATCCCCTTGGCCGACACCGTCAACGCTGATTTTACGAACGGCGAAAGGGGGCGCCTTCAGCGGCGCGACCTCCCTTCGATCCCGAGGAATTCGACTGTTGTGGCTCCTGAGGTTCGGAGTTGGAGTCGAACTGGGAGACCTGCTCAGCATCGGGCTCTGGATCCGACTCCGGACTCGACTCTGGCTGATTCTGGTCATCTCGGAACTGCTCCTCTGCATCCTGCAGAGCATCGTCGAGCTGTTCCTGGTCCAGTCCTGGTTCATCAAAGGGGTCACGGCGACGACGGTGCGGCAGTGCCATTTCCGCAGCTACCTTAATGTCTTCCGCAGTGATCTCAATTGGATTGCCGGGTGCCGGCTGCGCCGACTCGTCCCCGGCTACTCGCCAGGCAGCGTGAGCGCGGGCGGTACGTGCAATGACGATGTCGGCACGCATCCCGTCCACATCAAAAGCAGCGCACACTGTGGCAATTTGACCAAGAATGTTGGGGGTCAATTCGACGTCGTCAAGCAGTGCGCGCGCGCGATCGATGCGAGCGTGTAGCGCATCGTCGTCGGCGGCGAACCGCGCGACAAAGCTCTCCGGGTCGGCGTCAAAGTCGAGGCGGCGGGCGACGATTTCCGCGCGGACAGCCGGATCCTTGGATGCGGTGACGTCGATGGCGAGACCAAAGCGGTCGAGAAGCTGGGGACGCAATTCGCCCTCTTCCGGGTTCATCGTGCCGACCAACACGAACCTGGAGGTTGCGGAGTGCGAGATACCATCGCGTTCAACAACCACGCGACCGGTGGCTGCGGCATCGAGCACGGAGTCAACGAGATGATCCGGCAGCAGGTTAATCTCGTCGACATAGAGAATGCCACCGTCAGCCGCGCTGAGTAGTCCCGGATTGAACTGTGCGTGTCCGGTAGTCAGGACGGTCTCCACATCGATGGAGCCTACGACTCGATCTTCCGTAGCGCCGAGTGGCAGGTTTACCAACGATCCGCTGAGAAATGGCGCCAACGCGCGGACCGTAGTGGTCTTGGCTGTGCCCTTCTCACCGCGGATGACGACACCACCAATCTCCGGGGATAGCGCGGTCAGAATCAACGCAAGCTGTAGTCGCTGCTGCCCGACGATCGCAGTAAAAGGAAAAGTGGGCTCTGTTTGTGCAGTGGTCGCTGACGTGATTTTTTCCATAAGCACAGTTCTACCCCACTGCAAGCGGATGGCTCACAGCGGGGTAGAACAATGTTGGCTTAATTGAACTCTCTGAAGCTCTTCAGTGAGTTACTAGCGCTCCAGCTTCAGGGTCTTCTGGGAAGCCTCCCAGACCTCCTTGAACAGAGCCGGGTCATCAGCCAGGTGCGTACCGTAGGACGGGACGAGCTCCTTCAGCTTCGGGGCCCACTTGCCCATGTGACGGCCGAAGCAGCGCTCAATCAGGCTAATCATCACAGCCGGAGCGATGGAAGCGCCCGGGGATGCACCCATCAGGCCGGCAATGGTGCCGTCCCACGAGTTGATGACCGCGGTACCGAACTCGAGGGTACCGAAGACCGGAGCCTTCATCGGCTTAATGACCTGGACGCGCTGACCAGCGACGATCAGCTCCCAGTCCTCTGGGCGAGCGTTCGGGACGTACTCACGCAGGGACTCAATACGTGCGTCGAAGTCCTTCAAAACCTCAGTAATCAGGTACTTGGTCAGCCCCATCTCCTGGACACCAACACCCATCATGGACGGCAGGTTGGCCGGACGCAGGGACTTAATCAGGTCCAGGTTGTTACCGTTCTTGAGGAACTTCATGTTCCAACCGGCGTACGGGCCAAAGAGCAGGCCGCGCTTGCCGTCGATAACACGGGTGTCCAGGTGCGGAACGGACATCGGCGGCGTGCCGACGGAAGCCTTACCGTAGACCTTGGCGTCATGCTTAGCAATGACTTCCTCGTTGGTGCAGCGCAGCCACTGGCCGGAGACCGGGAAGCCACCGAAACCGCGAATCTCGTTAATACGAGCCTTCTGCAGCAGCGGCAGTGCGTCACCGCCGGCACCGACGAATACGAAGTTGGCAACCAGGGTGCGAACGTCCTTGGTGTGCAGGTTCTTCACGGTGACGATCCACTTGGAACCGTCGCGCTTCAGACCGGTGACCTCGTGTCCGTAGCGAATCTCAGTACCCATATCGGACAGTGCGGCCAGGTACTGCTTGGTCAGTGCACCGAAGTTAACGTCCGTACCATTCGGGTTACGAATAGCGGAGACCGGCTTGGAGAAGTCACGACCCTCGGACATCAGCGGAAGGTACTCAGCGAAACGGTCCGGATCCTCAATGAGCTCCTGACCGTGGAACAGTGGCTCCTTCTCAAGTGCCTCATAGCGACGACGCATGAACGCCATCTGCTCCGGACCCTGAGCGAAGGTGGTGTGATCAACTGGGTTGATGAATTCCTTCGGGTCAGTCAGGGTGCCGTTTTCAATCAGTGAGGTCCACAGCTGGCGGGAAACCTGGAACTGCTCATTAATGAGCTTAGCCTTGGTGACATCGACCTTGCCGTTCTTCTCCGGCGTGTAGTTCAGCTCGCACAGAGCAGAGTGGCCGGTACCAGCGTTGTTCCACGGGGAGGAAGACTCCTTGGCGGGCTGATCGAGACGCTCGAACAGAACCTGTGACCAGGATGGCTCGAGCTCCTTGAGCAGCACACCCAGCGTCGCACTCATTACACCTGCACCGATGAGGACGACGTCTACCTCGTCGCCACTGGAAGCAGGAAGCTTGTTATCAGCCATTTTGCTGTCAACATCCTTACTAACTTGATTAGTGATTCAAACTAGCGCTCGCTCACATGCGCGCACACAACTAAAGACGCAAAAGAGAGCTACCGTCTCAGTCCATAATCTATTGTGGCACACATTCCCACTACCCCCGGTAATCGGCGCTAGGCTTGACCCTGTGACTACCGATATTCCCGATTTCGTTACCCCCACCTTTAACCCCGATAACCTAGGCGAAGACTACAGCCAACATGTCATCGAACTCGGCCAGGATCCCGACGGTGAGGGATCCGTACACGCGGTATTGGTCCGCTACTGCCCCGACTCGTCGGCAAGCGACTTCCAAAAACGTCCGGCGGTTCTATGGATTCACGGGATGTCGGACTATTTCTTCCAGAAGCACGTGGCGGAGCGGTACCACGCCGAAGGCTACGCCTTTTACGCTATTGACCTGCGTAAGTGCGGGCGCGCACACCAACCGGGGCAGACTTGGCATGGCTGCAGCGATCTAACGAATTACTTCGAGGATCTCAACAGGGCACTCGCAGTGTTAGACCACGCCGGTCATACAACTGTCACTGTTAATGCGCACTCCACTGGTGGTCTCATTGCCGTGCTCTGGCTCGATTGGTTACGAAGCACAGGCGGCCATTGCCCGCAAGCACCCAATATTTCCGTCACAGCTGCCGTCTTGAACTCACCGTGGCTGACTCTGCACGTTTCCCGGGCAAAGGCTCCCGTGTACTCGCTGGTGACTCGCGTTATGTCGCGGATTCGCCCTAACAGTCTCATTCCGGTGCAGTCTGCGGGCGGCTATGGCAAATCCATTAGCGCCGACCACCAGGGACGCTGGGAGTACAACCGCACTTTCAAGCCGCTGGCTGGCCATGACAAGAACTGGCGTTGGCTCAATGCCATCATCGTCGGCCAGCAACGTGTCAGCCGCGGTATCGATACCGGCGTGCCGACGCTCGTTCTCCACTCGGACAACTACCTTCTCGGTTCCGACTACACACCGGAACTCAGCCGCGTTGACTCTGTCCTCAACACTGAGCAAATTGCCGATGCCACTGCCCACTTGGGACCGCAGGCTCGCAACGTCGCGATTCCGGGTGCTCTCCACGACGTGTATCTCTCCGCACCCGAAGCACTAGACCGCGCTTTTAATGAGACATTCCAGTTCCTTGCCACAGTCAATCCAGGAGACAGCTCAAAATAGGAGCACAGAATAGGAACTCGGAATAAATCAGCATTCAGTACGGTTGAACCAAACTAGTTTGACCAGAATGCTAGGAGTGCTTGTGACCACTGAGAATTCGCCTGAGACTACCCCACGCCACTACGACGTCATCATTATCGGAACCGGGTCCGGCAATTCCATTCCAGCCCCGGCCTACGACAATGTCCGTATCGCTCTGGTGGAGGAAGGACGTTTCGGCGGTACTTGCCTCAACGTTGGGTGTATTCCCACCAAGATGTTCGTTCTGGCCGCTGATGCCGCCCGCAACATCCGCGAGGCCAGCCGCCTGGGCGTGCACGGCACCTTCGACTCCGTTGATCTCAAGCAAATCCAGGATCGCGTTTTTGCCCAGCGCGTCGACCAGATTGCCGACGGCGGCGAGGCATACCGCCGCGGGGACGAGACTCCCAATATCGATGTCTACGACCGCCACGCAACGTTCGTCGGCCCTCGCACTATTCGCACCGGCATCGGCGAGGAAACCGTCGACATCACAGCCGACAACATCATCATCGCTGCAGGCTCCCGCCCTCACGTTCCGGGCCTCATCGCAGACTCCGGGGTCGATTACTACACCAACGAGAACATCATGCGCGTCGACAAGCTTCCGCGCGAAATGATCGTCGTCGGCGGCGGCTACATCGCTAGCGAGTTCGCGCATGTCTTCGCATCCTTCGGCACGAAGGTGCACATGCTGGTGCGCTCCGATGTCATGCTGCGTGGCTCAGACGCCGCTATCTCCGAGCGCTTCCACGAGGTTGCCTCCCGCGACATTGACATCCGTATGAACACCTCCATCACTGAGCTCTCCCAGGAGGGCGAGATCGTCACGGTCACGCTTGACGACGGCACGGAGCTCGCAGCCGATGCCCTGCTCGTGGCAACCGGACGCATCCCCAACGGTGACCGTATGGACCTTGCAGCCGGTGGTGTGGCGATGCACGACGATGGTCGCATCAAGGTTGACCAGTACGGCCGCACCTCTGCCGAAGGTGTGTGGGCGCTGGGCGATGTCTCTAGCCCGTACCAGCTGAAGCATATTGCCAACCATGAGGCCAAGGTTGTCTTCCACAACGTGCTGAATCCGTCGGACCTGCGCGAATTTGACCACCGCTACATTCCGTCGGCAGTCTTCTCACATCCGCAGATTGGTCAGGTCGGTATGACCGAGGATGAAGCTCGCGCCTGGGCTGCGGAAAATGGCACGGACATTACCGTGAAGGTACAGAACTACGGCGATGTCGCCTACGGCTGGGCGCTGGAGGATCGCGATGGCTTTGCCAAGTTGATTGCGGACCGCGCCACCGGCCGCCTGCTGGGTGCGCACTTCATCGGCGAGCAGGCTGCCACTCTAGTGCAGCAGTGCATCCAGATGATGAGCTTCGAGATGGATGTGCGCGAAGTTGTCAAGGGCCAGCACTGGATTCACCCAGCACTGCCAGAGCTGATTGAAAACGCAATCCTGGGCCTGGAGTTCGATAACTAGCCCAGCTGTTCAATACCTGTGGCCTGGGCCAATGCGGGCCCAGCCAGGTACTCCTCGACTGCATCGGCCAACAGGTCGATCTGCCGCAGCCGTTCTTCGGCAAACGAAGTATTAGAGCTGACCTCAAAGCCGTCTCGACCGACGGCAACTGCGACTTCGCTCAGCAACTGACGGCGCGCCTGATCATTTTCCAGGTAGCCGTGGCGGTGCGTACCCATCACCATGCCACGCCGCGCCCCTTCTTCAGGCTCAGTGATAAAGGGCGCCTCGCTGCTTCGCACAACCTGTCCATTGTGGACTTCGTAAGAGCCATCCGGGTGGCTCACCAGCGTCTTCGTCCCCGCGAATTCAATGTCGGTATCGAACACTCCAAGCCCGTTCACTGTCCCGGCTACCGACTCCACCGAGTCAGTGATGGTGGTGCAGAGCATTTGGAACCCACCGCAGATGCCAATCAGCGGCAACCCCCGGGCAGCTCGGTTCTCCAGCACGTCGTCAAGCCCACGCTCGCGCAACCACTTGAGATCGGCGACCGTCGACTTCGTCCCGGGCAACACGACCAGGTCGGCGCGAGCAACGACCGACGGATCGACCGTCCACTGCACGTGTACCCCTGGTTCACAGGCAAGCGCTTCGATATCGGTGGCGTTGGACACGCGCGGCAAGCGAATGGCGGCCACGGACAACGTTTCCGTACCCAGCGGTGCGTTCGCCGGCCCTACCGACGCACCAGCGACTGTACCGAGCGAATCCTCCGCATCGATCCACAGCCCCGGAATAAAAGGCACTACGCCGAGTACGGGCACGCCGGTGTGCTCGCGCACCACGTCCAATCCCGGTGTCAACAGCGAAACATCGCCCCGGAACTTGTTGACGATAAAACCGGTAATCCGCGCGCGGTCTTCGCGGCTCAAAATTGCATGCGTGCCGACGAAATGTGCAAGCACCCCACCGCGGTCAATGTCACCGGCGACCACAACCGGCAGATCAGCGAGCTCTGCCAACCCCATGTTGGCGATGTCTGACTCTCGCAGATTGACCTCGGCAGGACTACCAGCGCCTTCACACAGGACGACATCGAACTGCCCCCGCAACTCTTCCAATGTCTCCGCAACTACTCCGCGCAGCGCTTTTCTCCGCGACCGGTACGTCAGAGCGCTCACATGCCCATCGGCTTTGCCCTTGACCACCACCTGACTGGTGTGGTCCGAGCCCGGCTTGAGAAGCACCGGGTTAAAGGAGACATCCGGCTCCAGCCCACAGGCCAACGCCTGTAGAGCCTGCGCGCGCCCAATCTCGCCGCCGTCGAGCGTGACAGCGCAATTGTTGGACATGTTCTGCGCCTTGAAGGGCGCGACCTTCACGCCGCGGCGCGCGAGTAGCCGACACATGCCGGCGACCAGAACCGACTTACCGGCATCTGAGGTGCAGCCGGCAATCAGAGCTGCAGGGGCCTGCACGGTTTAGGCCTCGGGCTTCCAACCAGTCTGGAACTGGCCTGGCACGTTCTGCTCATCCGGCAGAGTGAGGATTTCATAGCCGTCGGAGGTCACCAGCACCGTGTGCTCGAACTGAGCTGTGAACTTGAAGTCATCATTCTGCACAGTCCAGCCATTCTCCCAGATGTGGTACGGCAGCTCACCGAGGTTAATCATCGGCTCGACAGTCAAAGTCATGCCCGGCTCGAAAATCGTGTCCTGGCTCGGCTCATCGTAGTGCAGGACAATCAAACCATTGTGGAACGTGGTACCGACACCGTGACCGGTGAAGTCCCGAACGGTGTTGTATCCAAAACGCTTAGCGTAAGACTCGATTACGCGGCCGATGACATTAATCTCACGGCCCGGCTTGATGACCTTAATGCCGCGCATGGTGGCGTTGTAAGTGCGCTCCACTAGCTGGAGGTGCTCCTCCGAGACATTGCCCGCGAGGAAAGTCGCGTTGGTGTCGCCGTGGACACCGTTCTTGTATCCGGTGACGTCGACATTGACGATATCGCCGTCTTCAATAACCTGAGTATCCGGAATACCGTGGCAGACAATCTCATTAAGAGACACACAGCACGACTTCTCAAAACCGCGGTACCCCAGCGTGGACGGGTAGGTGTCGTGATCCAACAGGTACTCGTGCACCACCCGGTCAATCTCATCCGTGGTCACGCCCGGAGCTACGGCCTTGCCGGCCTCCACCAACGCGTTGGCAGCAATGCGAGAGACCTCTCGCATATTTTCAATATCTTCCGGAGTCTGTACCAGCGGCTCGCCGACGCCTTCCTGAACCTCGTCCTTCCAGGCGTACTCCGGCCGTTCAATATGTGCCGGAACGGTGCGAATTGGAGTGGACTTTTGCTGAGTAAGTGGAGAACGCTGAATCATGGAACATACTCTACCCCTACCCCCGGATTAGCCTTTCGGCCTGTGCCGGTTTCAAAGCCAGAAATGCTCTAGCCCTCGTCCCCCGAACCTTCATCGATATTGGCAAAGAAGGCATCGGTAATCGCCACGGCATGCTCCGAACCACCACCGCCAACGATAAGCGTGGCAAAGGCCAAATCATCGCGGTAGCCAGTAAACCAAGCGTGGGAGCCGCCAGCGTACTCGGCCTCACCGGTCTTTGCATAAACTTCACCTCGACCGGCAATGGCCGAACCAGTACCAGAGGTCACCACCGCCCGCATGAGTGTGCGAACCTCATTCAAAACCTCAGGCGGCAGTGGCTTTGATACCTGCGACTGCCAGGTTCCCGCGCTTGGCACGAGTGACGGTGTCGGAGTTCGTCCGGCCGCCACCGTCGCGGAAACCAGCGCCATGCCAAACGGGCTGGTCAAGTCATTGCCCTGCCCATAGCCCGCATCGATACGCTCGACTTCATCACTGCCATCAGACACGCTGCCGGTAATAGTGTCGAGGCCCGCGATGTGATAGTTGATGCCGATGCCGAAGTTCTTGGACTCCTCCTTGAACTGCCCTGGCTCCAACTTGTGAGAGATGTTGCCAAACGTGGTGTTACAAGACCGCGCGAACGCATCGCTCAGCGAGGTATTCCCGACACCACTTCCGTTGTAGTTGGTGACAATACGCGGCCCGATCTCCATCGAACCTGGGCACGGCACAGTCGATCCCGCATTTAGCCCCTCGTGCTGCACACCTGCGGCGGCAGTAACAATCTTGTACGTCGATCCCGGCGGGAACTGTCCCATCAGCGCAAGGTCGCCGTCCTTATCTGCTTCCGCTGTCTGTGCTACCGCCAGAATCTTGCCCGTAGACGGCTGCACAGCCACCAGCATTGCCTTAGCATCTTGCCGCGTATCGACGGCCTTTTGCGCTGCGTCCTGCACCTTTTTACTAATTGATGCCTGCACCGCCGGCGCTACATCCGGAGACACCTCATAGAGGGTGCCGACGACGGCTCCGCCCTCGTTGGCCGCCACGATATTCCAGCCATCGGCACCGTGATCACCGGTGTCCACTAGTCTTTCCACGCGGCTCATCAAATCGGGCGCGAACCCCGGGTCGGGTCGCACCATAGCGGCTTCATCGTTAACCGAAATTCCATCAATGTCAGCGAGATCATCTTTGACACGCTGTGGCGTGGATGCCGGCAACACGATCAGCGAAAAATTACCCCTTCCGCCGCTCGCCTGCTCCCCCACAGCGCGTGCGTCAAGCTTCGGACCGTCTTCCGGCATTTCATTATTGATGACCGTCGCCGCCCGGTTAATCGACGACTGCACATTCTCCGCCCCATCACGATGGAGAATTACCCGGTGCACAGTCCCTGGCTCGAGCAAGGCCGCACCGTCCGAGCCAACCACAGACGGACGTGGAGCTGCGATAGTGCGCAATTCTGGGTGTTGGTTACGCCCCAGCTGTGGATGCAGGGATGCTGGCGACCAGCGCAATGCCCAATCCCGTTGCCCAGTCTCAGTCTTGGTCAGTGTGAAAGTGGTGTCATATCCCCAGCGTCGCTGATGCGGTAGCTGCCAATTCATGGCGACTTCCGCCGAGGACTGGTTCGAGCTGGAATCGATACCCGCAATCTCATACTCAAGCCCCTCCGGCTGGAGTCCGGCAGTGGCCGCCTTCAGATCTCCTTCAGCGGAGTCCGGGTGATCAGTCAGTGCCGCCGCCTTAGCAACGTCCCCTCCCGCCAGCGCCCCCAGGAATTCCTCGAGCACCTCGCGCCCGGTGTCAGGCCGCGGCGTACACGCGGCGGATGACAACACCAGACCCGTGATTGCCACAGCCGAGATACTGCGAAGCACGGGCTTGCGGCGCGAAGTTTGTTCCATGTGGGCTGACGTTAGCACCGCTTTGCTTTACGACGACGCTGGCACGCCGCAACCTGCTATCAGCGGTTCAGCACAATTGGATTGACCACGTCAGCGGCCATGACCAGAACGCCGAATACCAGCAAAACCGCGGTAAAGGCCATAGTAACTGGCATGAGTTTGGTGTAATCGGCAGGCCCAAGCGCTGGCTTACCGAATGCCCTGCGAATCACGTCTCGAATGCGTTCATAAATAACAACGGCGATGTGGCCACCGTCGAGTGGCGGCAACGGCACGAGGTTGAACACGGCCAGGAAGTAATTGAGGTTGGCCAGCAATAGGAAGAACGACGGCCACTGGTTCATCTCCACCAATTCACCGCCGGCACGCGAAGCGCCGACGACGCTCATTGGGCTGGCCGGGTCACGCTGAGCACCGAAGATGGACGCAACCACACCGGGAACCTTCTCCGGGATGGAGAGCAGCCCATTCCAAACCGCCCCAAAAAGACTGCCTGTGAAGCTGGCCGCACCACCGATGGCGGTCACTGCGTTGTACTCGTGGAGAACAGTTTCTGGGCGTTGGAAGGCGATACCAATCGCTGGCTGGTCGATGTCCTGGCCGTCGTTAGTCTTGCGTTTGACGACTTCCGGGGTGACCGTGACCGTCTCGGAGGTGCCATTGCGGTCGATGGTCATTTTGATGTCGCCACCTGCAGAGCTGCCAATAAGCGACACAGCCTCGGGGTAGGACGTAATCTTGGTGCCATTGATCTTCTCAATCACATCTCCGGCACGTAGCCCTGCGCGCTCTGCAGGACCGGAACCAGTGCAGGGCTCCAGCGTGCCGTCGGCACGCTGTGCCGGCGAGACGCACTGCACCGCCTGAATGCGTGGCGCCATTTCCTTACCCATGTTGGGCAAACCCCACGTCACGGCAATGAAGTAAAGAATGATGAATCCAACGATGAGGTTCATTGCCACCCCACCGAGCATCACGATAATGCGCTGCCACCACGGCTTCTTGTACATGGCGTAGGGTTCTTCGGCAGGATCGATTGGATCCATAGCGGTCATACCTGCGATGTCGCAGAATCCGCCAAACGGAACTGCCTTTACTCCATACTCGGTGTCATGCCCTCCTGCCGCAGCGTGATGCCGCTTGAAGGAAAACAGCGTTGGGCCGAAACCAATGAAGTACCGACGCACTTGCATTCCACACAGTCGAGCTGCGGTGAGATGGCCCCATTCGTGAAGGGCGATTGTCACCGCGATGCCGATTGCGAAGAGTAAAACTCCAAGAAGAAATGTCACGAGTGCTCACCCTACCCCCACTTTGGGCAAACGAGCACACCGGCGGAGAGTTTCCGGCCGGGCGAAGTCCCAATTTCAGCAAGTTCTAAGGTATCCTTACACCCGATACTCAAGATTGTCTGAAAATGCGCTCAGTCGCTTTCAGCAAAATCGCAGATAGACTGAAGTGCATATAGAGTGCAATTCGCCGAAAGTGTTTACAGGAGGACTTTCAAGTGAGCAACCACGAGCCAAAGGAAGAGATTTACCGCGGCGTCAGCACCCTCGACGAGCCGTCGGCGAAGTGGGGCTGGCACGGCATTAGCAAGAGCGCTATGCAGAAGGCCGGCTGGATTTCCGTGATTTTCCTGCTGGGTATGACCATTGGTAACCACAAGGGCAACGTCGAGAACTGGTGGCTGGTCGCCATCGCCGCCCTGATTGCTATTGGCCTGCTGCTGCAGTTGTTCGCCCCGCAGGGTTCTCAGGTCCGCACCGTTACCGGTCACAACAAGCCGGAAGGCCACATTGAGCCGGAGTGGGCACGTGACCAGGTTAACGGCACTGGTGTCTACGCTAACCTGACCGACTCTCAGCTGCGCTCCTGGAACCGCCTGCCGGAAGGACAGAACCAGTAGAGTTAGCCACTTTTGCAGAAAGTCTGGCCTAACAGCTCTATAGCGACAGCTCTATAGCGCTACAGCGCACAAAAAGATCCGCACCGAATTCGGTGCGGATTTTTGCTATTCAGCGACTAAACTTCTTCAGCCGCCAGCTGACCACACGCTGCCGCAATCTCGTTGCCACGGGTATCGCGGACCGTGCACGGTACCCCCTGGGCCTGTACGCGGCGGACGAACTCCTCCTGCTGCTTCTTCGGGGAGGCGTCCCACATCGAACCCGGAGTTGGGTTGAGCGGGATTAGGTTGACGTGGACACGTGAGCCCAGAGCATTGTGGAGCTTCTTACCCAACAGGTCTGCACGCCAATCCTGGTCGTTAATATCGCGAATCAAAGCGTACTCAATAGATACGCGACGGCCTGTCTTGTCTGCGTAGTAGCGAGCTGCATCGAGTACCTCGGCCACTGTAAAGCGATTGTTGATCGGTACCAGCTCGTCGCGAAGCTCGTCATCCGGAGTATGCAGAGACACCGCGAGAGTTACTGACAGGTACTCGTCGGCAAGCCGTCGGATGTTCGGCGCGAAACCGACCGTAGAGACGGTGACATTGCGCATCGAGATGCCGAATCCCTCCGGCGAGGGCCGCGTGATGCGATGGACGGCGGCGAGAACACGATTGTAGTTCGCGAGCGGCTCGCCCATGCCCATGAATACGATGTTGGTCAGACGACCGCCCTCAGCTGCCATAGTGGCAGCGGCCTCACGCACCTGGTCGACAATCTCCGCGGTGGAGAGATTACGCTGCAGACCGCCTTGCCCCGTCGCGCAGAATGGGCATGCCATACCGCAACCGGCCTGTGAGGAAATACAGAGGGTCGCACGCCCCGGGTACTTCATCAGCACGGATTCCAGCAGCGTACCGTCACCTGCACGCCACAGAGTCTTACGAGTCTCGCCGTCGTCACAGGTGATGTGGCGAACGGGAGTCAACAGAGGTGGGAAGAGACTGTCCTTGACCTTTTGACGATCTGCTTCTGGCAGGTCAGTCATCGTCATAGGGTCAGCCTCAAGCCGACCGTAATAGTGCCGGGCAATCTGATCGGCGCGGAAGGCCGGCAGGCCCAGTTCCTTGACCGCAGCCTTCCGTTCCTCAACATCGAGGTCCGCAAAATGGGTCGCGGGCATGCCGCGACGTGGAGCTTTAAGAACGATTGGAAGTGAAGATGCCATGATGACACCCATTTTCGCATGTAATGACGGTTTTGGCCTAATGAGTGACTCGGCAGCCGCAACTAAGTGAACCTTTATAAGTGGTACATACCTGCCAAAACGTGTTGAATGATAGGTATGACTAACGCTAATCAGCCGAATAACGACAGTCCGCTTTTCGACGACGTTCCGTCGTACTCCCCAAATGATTCCGTGGCTCCTGCACCTGAGCAGGACAACCTTCCAGAGCCAGTCGTTGACGCGCCGACAGAGAAGGACTCCGCACCGGAGCCAGCGCCCGCCCCTGGCCAGCGTAAGGTGAAAAAGACCACTGCGGGCTCTATGTGGATTGGCCTGGTCATCAGTGCAGTTTTGCTGATCGTACTGCTGGTGTTCATTCTGCAGAATCAGCAGGAGACCGCACTAAACCTGTTCGGCTGGACCTGGAACTTCCCAGTCGGCGTCGGAATGCTGTTCGCTGCCATCCTCGGCGCCCTCATCACCGCACTCATCGGTGGCTGGCGAATGTTTGATCTGCGCCGCCAGATTCGTAAGGGCGGCAACTAAAGGCCGATTGAACCAGCCGAATTAAACTAGGCTGAATAGCTGCAATATCAGCCACGTCATCGCGGCTGATGGCAGCATGCCATCCAGGCGGTCCATCAGACCGCCGTGGCCCGGCAAAATCGAGGACATATCTTTAATCCCCAGATCTCGTTTGAACTGGGACTCCATCAGGTCACCAAGCGTAGCCGAGATAACCAGGGCGATGCCCAGCACGATGCCCTGCCACCACGGCGCGTGCAACATAAAGATCGCACAGAGCGCTCCAGTAATGGTGGCGAGTACAAGAGAGCCGCCGAACCCTTCCCAGGATTTTTTAGGGCTTACCTTTGGGGCCATCGGATGCTTTCCGAACATTACACCAGCGGCATAGCCTCCGACGTCATTTGAAATAACCCCAATCATGAAGGTCACAATGACCAGACGCGGATCAACTCCCCAGGGATTGTCCATGCGTACCAGCTGCACTGCTAGCGCGGCAAAGAACGGAATCCACATCATCACGAAAACACCGACTGCGACATCCCGCAGCCAGTTCCGTGGTGCTTCGGCCATCCCGTGTAAGAACAGACGAACGACCAGCAAGAGCATCAGAGTCGCGGCCAGGCCCATGACCAAACCGTCAATCCCCCAGTAGGCAGACAACCACACCATCAGCTGTCCGCCGAGAATCAATACCGGGCGAGGGACCTGCCAATCGGACTCACGGAGCCGCTCGCAGACCTCCCAGGTTGCGAGACCAACCGCCGCGGCGACCAGAACGGTCCAGGCGAGCGCCCCCAGTAGCAAGCCGATGATGACGACTGCACCAAGTGCTACGCCCACCGTAATTGCAACCGGCAGGTTCCGACCTGCCGAGTTACGCGGCTTAATAAGCCGTAGCTCGTCTAGAACACGTTCCTTATTGGACGCTGGCTTCGACGTTGGCATTGGCGCCTCAAATCCCCTCTCCCGGTTGAATATGAAGGCCTAAACCTCCATCAATTCCGCTTCCTTGCGTTCAACCAAGGAGTCCACCTGCTCGACGTAGTTCTTGGTGACCTGGTCCAGCTCCTTTTCGCCTGCCTGCACCTCGTCCTCGCCAGCATCGCCGTCCTTCTGAATCTTCTTCAGAGTTTCCATGCCCTTACGACGGACATTGCGAATCGCGATCTTGGCGTCTTCGCCCTTCGAACGTGCGACCTTAACCATCTCACGACGACGCTCCTCGGTCAGCTGCGGGATAGTTACGCGCAGAACCTGGCCATCATTAGTCGGGTTCACACCCAGGTCGGAGTTGCGAATCGCGTTTTCGATGTCGCCCATAACGCTCAGCTCATACGGCTTAATCAGCAGCATGCGCGGCTCTGGAACCGAAATGGTAGCCATCTGGGTAATCGGAGTCGGAACCCCGTAGTACTCCGCAATAACGCCATTGAACATCGCCGGGTTCGCACGGCCAGTGCGAATGTGCGTCAGCTCCTCGCGGCAGTGCTCTACGGAGCTACCGTACTTTTCTTCACAGTCAAGCAGGACTTCATCAATCATTGTGTTTTTAACCTCGGGTTTCTACGCGGGTTCTAGATAGTTCTAGAGCGCTCTGTGGAAAGAACGTATTACGAACAAATTTATCAGCTGTGGACGAGAGTACCGATTTGCTCACCGGCTACCGCGCGCGCAATGTTTCCGTCGGTAAGCAGATTAAACACGAGAATCGGCATGTTGTTGTCCATGCACAGGGAGAAAGCGGTGGCATCCGCAACGCGCAGGTCGCGTTCCAGAACCTCACGGTGGGTGATGTCATCGAACAGCTCTGCGTCCGGCACCTCACGTGGGTCGGCCGAGTAGACACCGTCAACGGCCTTGGCCATCAGCAGCACCTCGCAGCCGATCTCCAGGGCGCGCTGGGCGGCGGTGGTGTCGGTGGAGAAGTACGGCATACCCATACCTGCACCAAAGATGACCACGCGGCCCTTCTCCAGGTGGCGCTTAGCACGCAACGGCAGGTACGGCTCCGAGACCTGTGCCATGTTGATAGCAGTCTGCACACGGCAGTCCACGCCCTCCTGCTCGAGGAAGTCCTGCAGAGCCAGGCAGTTCATGACCGTGCCCAGCATGCCCATGTAGTCAGAGCGTGCGCGGTCCATGCCGCGCTGCTGAAGCTGTGCGCCACGGAAGAAGTTACCTCCGCCAATGACGACACAGACCTCGACGCCCTTTCGGGAAACTTCCGCAATCTGTCGGGCAACGTTTTGCACCACGTCCGGGTCAACGCCAACCTTGCCGCCACCGAACATCTCACCACCGAGCTTGAGCATCACACGCTTGAAGCCATTGCGCTCGACAGATTCTGCCATGACCATGCACCTTTCTCACACCGTTTAAAAAGTCGCAGACGAGTCTACCCGGTCACGACAGCAAGGCACACTTGACGCTCCGCATTGTCTGCAACATGGCAGCAAAATGCCCCGCCCGGGTTCCCGAGCGGGGCATTTAAACTAGCTCACAGCTAGAGGCTTATGCACAAATTACAGCGAATTAGTGCTGACCAACCTCGAAGCGGACGAAACCGGTCAGGGTAACGCCAGCCTCTTCCATGAGCTGCTTAACGGTCTTCTTGCTGTCAGCGACGGACGGCTGCTCCAGCAGAACAACGTCCTTGTAGAAGCCGTTCAGACGGCCCTCGACGATCTTGGCGATAGCCTGCTCCGGCTTGCCCTCTTCGCGAGTAATCTTCTCGTAGACAGCGCGCTCTGCCTCGACGCGGTCAGCCGGGACATCCTCGCGGGACAGGTACTGAGCCTTCAGAGCGGCAACCTGCATAGCTGCTGCGTGAGCAGTCTCTGCAGCGCCCTCTCCCTCACCGGTGTAAGCAACCAGAACACCGACAGCTGCCGGCAGGTCTGCTGCACGGCGGTGCAGGTAGACAGCGATGTTGTCGCCCTCGAGAGTAGCAGCGCGACGCAGCTCCAGCTTCTCACCGATCTTTGCGGAGAGCTCCTGGGTAGCCTCAGCTGCGGTCTGACCGTCGAGGTCAGCTGCTGCGAGCTCTTCCGGGGAGTTTGCCTTGACTGCTGCGGCAGCGTCGGCGACCTTGTTGGCGAAGTCGATGAACTCCTGGTTCTTGGCAACGAAGTCGGTCTCGGAGTTGACCTCGACCATGGTGTTACCAGAAACAGCAATCAGGCCCTCGGCAGCGGTGCGCTCTGCACGCTTGCCGACGTCCTTTGCGCCCTTAATGCGCAGGATCTCGACAGCCTTGTCGAAATCGCCGTCGGTCTCGACGAGTGCGTCCTTACAAGCCTTCATGCCGGAGCCGGTCAGCTCACGGAGCTTCTTGACGTCAGCAGCAGTGAAATTCGCCATGCTGGGCGTTCCTCCTTGTGGTGGTTAGAACTTGTGGTGGTTAGAAAGTTCAGCTTTACTCAGCGGATGCCGTCTCAGTTGCAGCGGAGCCCTCGGCGTCCATCTCTGCAGCCTGGTCGGTGTTCTCAGCGGCGGACTCGATCGGAGCGTCGCCTGCTGCTTCGCGAGCAGCGTTGGCCTCGCGCTCAGCGCGAGCCTTGCGGCCCTCTTCAACAGCGGTGGAGATGATGCGGGTCAGCACGGAAGCAGCGCGGATTGCGTCGTCGTTGCCCGGGATCGGGAAATCAACGTCATCCGGGTCGCAGTTGGTGTCCAGGATGGCAACAACCGGAATGCCCAGCTTCTTAGCCTCGGAGACAGCGATGTGCTCCTTGTTGGTGTCAACAATCCACAGTGCGGACGGAACCTTGGACATGTCGCGAATACCGCCCAGGGTGCGCTCCAGCTTGGTGCGCTCACGGGTCAGCATCAGGATTTCCTTCTTGCCGCGACCCTCGTAGCCGTTCTCAGCAGCGTCCATTGCCTGAAGCTCCTTCAGGCGAGCCAGGCGCTTGGAAACGGTGGCGAAGTTGGTCAGCATACCGCCGAGCCAGCGGTGGTTGACGTACGGCATGTCAACGCGCTCTGCCTCGTTCTGAACGGCTTCCTGAGCCTGCTTCTTGGTACCGACGAACAGGATGTTGCCACCGTGAGCGACAGTCTCCTTGACGAACTCGAAAGCCTCGTCGATGTAGGTCAGGGTCTGCTGCAGGTCGATGATGTAGATGCCATTGCGCTCGGTGAAGATGAAACGCTTCATCTTCGGGTTCCAACGACGGGTCTGGTGACCGAAGTGGACACCTGCATCGAGCAGTTCTCGCATGGATACAACAGCCATGTCATATTCAGGGAAGATCCTCACGTCCAGCCTGACTAGGGCTGCGGCTGCTTCCCTTCCTTTCTTATCCGATATAGGTGGTTACAGTTCACGCACAGGCTTTCCCTGTGCCCTAGCGCTCCCCCGCTGCCTCACACCCGACAGATATCCTGCCGAGCACCCGTGAACCAGCCGGAATGGGTCGCGCGCGTAGTCTTTGTGCTAATGACCGCCCATTAAGGCAGACACCGCGAGCGTAATCTTATCTGATACATCGCGCAGGTCGCAATATCTGACACGCCCTGCTATCCACAGGACAAAAAGTCATCCACAGCTAGAACCGTTTGCAATGCACTGCCGCTTGTCGACGGGTGTAGCGTCCGCCACACTATCGCGCATGACAACCAAGCAGAGTTTCAGGCGCTCGCTAATGCGCACATTAGCGCTATTCGTGCTCGCTGTCGCGCTAACAACACCCCCAAGCCCACCTGCAGCTACCGGCGAGCCAATATCCGCTATTACGCATACTTTCCCTGTGCACGGCAAAGTTCTACGCTTCTACACCCCACCGGAAAAACGCTGGCAGCCTGGACATCGCGGAGTAGACCTGAA
Organism: Corynebacterium sp. MSK032; assembly: GCF_030232065.1. Lineage (NCBI taxonomy): Bacteria > Bacillati > Actinomycetota > Actinomycetes > Mycobacteriales > Corynebacteriaceae > Corynebacterium > Corynebacterium sp. MSK032. Next base: position 131,682 of record NZ_JASPJR010000005.1, read on the forward strand.
CGCCTCCCCGGGCCAGCCAATCCGCGCCTCAGCTCCCGGTGTGGTGCATTTCGCCGGTTCGATCGCCGGAATGACTTCCGTGTCAATCATGCACGCCGATGGCATCCGCACAACCTATCAGCCCATAGATACCGCGTTAGAAAAGGGAGACCACGTGGCCGCTGGCCAGGTGATTGGTCATCTTGTGGTCAACGCCAAACATCCCGAACCGGGCCTGCATTGGGGCGCACTGCGCGGCAAAGACTATCTCAACCCACTGGATTTGATACAGCGGAGACCAATCGTGCTCAAGCCTGTACGCAATTAAACAACCCTGCGCGATTAAGCGCGCGGATGTGCCCGCTTGTGTACTTCACGGAGGCGGTCCGCTGAGACGTGGGTATAAATCTGCGTGGTCGCCAGACTCGAATGACCGAGCATCTCCTGCACCACACGCAAGTCAGCGCCACCTTCCACCATGGCTGTGGCCGCAGAGTGCCGGAGCGAATGCGGTGAAACATCAGCCCATTTATGAATCACTCGGCGCGCCTGACGAGGATTCAATCTACCTCCACGCACACCGAGAAAAAGCGCATGTTCGGCCTGTGCGGAAGCATGAAAGCTTCCACGCACCTGGAGCCAGCCTTTGAGTGCCGCCTCCGCTGGTACACCGAAGGGCACGATGCGCTGCTTGTTCCCCTTACCCACTACCGAGATGATGTGGCGGGAAAAGTCCACATCAGAGACGTCAGCCTTGCACAGCTCCTCTACACGCATCGCAGTGGCATACAACAGTTCCACAATGGCCAAGTCGCGAGCCGCAACTGCGCTGTCCTCGGAGGAGACTTTCTCGATTGCCTCCTCAACCCTCTCCGGCGAGAGCACTTCCGGAAGATGCTGATGTTTCTTCGGCGTTGACAGCCGCAGCGACGGATCAGCATCGAGAATTTGCCGAGCTACGAGCCAACTACAGAACTGGCGAATGGACGTCGTTAAGCGAGCCAGCGATGACCGCGCAGCACCCTCCGCATGCTTCGCGCCGAGGTGCGCACGGATGACAGGGGTGGAGAGTTCACTGATGTGGTCCAGGCCGGCGAGGAGGGGGATGAGATCGGCTCGATAGGCACGGACGGTTGCGTCAGAGAGTCTGCGGGAATAAGTCAGCTCATCGAGAAAATCCATGAGCACGGCCTCAATATTGGCGGATAACCCGAGATCCGGCTCAGTCCTGTCGTCGTTATTGGTTGCGCGCTTCACGGTTCTGACCTTAGTAGATGCACACCGCGAGACCTCACCAGACAGCGGAAAAAGGCAGTGACTCCGACTTTCGCCAGAGCCACTGCCCTATTGCCTCACCCATGTCACAAGCCCGTTTCCGTAACAGTTACTTAGGCTTGCCTTGCCTATATTACTGAGCGTACAGAGAATTGCAATACCTAATTCAAGATTTTTTCGAGATTCTCTGCAGAAGGCTTTATTAGCGCCTCACTAACGCTTCTGTTCCTGGCGCAACCACCCACCCTCCACCCGACTGGTCAGCCCCCGTCCCTGCAGCTCCAGCAACAAATGTGTCGTAAGCGCCACGGCCAATCCCGCCTGCGCTGCGACTTCTCCCACCGGCGTTGGCTCCGCAGAATTCAGAGAGTCGTAGACAGCGAGCTCGTTTCGAGAAAGCTTCTGCACCGCCGACTTTTCCCACAACAATTCAAGCTGAGCATCCTCATTCACTGTGCCAACTGACCGATACAGCGACCGCACATTATCGGCACTACACACCAGGACAGCCTCGCCACTGCGGATTAGATCATGACAGCCAGAGGTAGTTTGCAGCGTCACCGGTCCCGGCACTGCTCCCAAGGGCTTGTTTAGCCTCACTGCCCAGTGCGCTGTGTTGCGCGCCCCTGAACGCCAGCCCGCCTCGACGATTGTGGTTGCTCGCGATAGGGCCGCTACCAGCCGATTCCTAGTCAAAAACCGATGCCGTGCTGGTCGCACCCCCGGTGGATACTCCGTAATCAGCGCACCCCGCTCTGCAATCCGGTCGAAGAGCTCTGCATGCGCCCGCGGATAGTCAACCCCTACACCACCGGCTCCGACCACAACCGTAGTGCCGCCAGCGTCGAGCGCAGCTCGATGCGCCGCGGCATCAATACCCAACGCACCACCACTGATGACACTAACCCCCGCGTTCGCGAACTGTCCCGCGAGTTGGGCCGCCACTTGTGTCCCGTAGCTGCTGGCCATCCGCGTTCCGACAATCGCCACCGCTTCACTGACCACGTCCCGCAAGTCACGGCCACGCACCCACAGCGCAAGTGGCGGTGCATCGGCGCGGTCACGGACTTCGAGCGTCGTAAAGCAGGACAGCAGCTCCCCCGGCCACTCTGGGTGCCCCGGATAAATAAGACGCCACCCCATCGCTGCCGCCAGCTCCAAATCGTGGCCGCTCTGGTCAACGTCGGCCCGTGCCTGCGTCGTATTGAGCAGACCTTCCGGCAGCCCGGCGCGAGCCTTGATCCTCTCTGCTACCTCTACCGGCCCAAACTCCGTCACGAGCCGCACAATCTGCGGATGCGTCGCCTCTATCACACGATTCAGGTAAGCCCACGCGTGAATTTCGTCCATTTCTCCCCCTTGATAGTGGTTCGGTTGTATTAGCCGCCCTCGCGGTCATGCAGCTGGCAGGCACGTTGCACGTGCTCGAAGGTAAACGCGTCTACTCCCCCGAGGTCTGCGAGCGTCCACGCCACTGCGATTACTTTGTCCACTCCCCGCTGGGTAATCTCTCCGTTCCTCAACTGGAAGTCCAATAACGCCATCGCTTCTTCGTCTAAGCCCGCGTGACGACGGAGAAGCGAGCGTGGCACACTCGCGTTGGTGACGGCTGCTTCGTCGGCAAGCCCCAGGGCCTGCCACCTATGTCGGGCACGGTCACGTGCGGCCTGTACCCGATCGCGAACGGCCGCGGAGGGCTCATTGTGTGCTTTGTTTTTAATTCCCAGCTTGGCCCCGGCAGGACTGAGCGTGACGTTGAGATCCATGCGATCGCGTAGCGGGCCCGATAATGCGCGACCATGCTTGGCTCGCTCGGTACTAGAACAGGTGCATTCGCTGGCATACGCCGCCCCACACCGACAGGGATTGGTCGCCATGACTAGTTGTGTTCTCGCCGGAAAGGTCACTCGATGGTGCGTACGCAGGTGGACGACCACCCCGTTTTCCATCGGCATCCGCAACGCATCCAATACCGCCGGGCGCATGAGGGTGATTTCGTCCAAGAACAGCACCCCATGGTGGGCAAGGCTAATCGCGCCGGGCTTGGGCACAGCACCGCCGCCGACTAACGCTGCCACAGTCGCGCTGTGATGTGGAGCCACAAACGGCGGATGTTGAATAAGAGTGTCCGCAGTATCGAGCGCTCCGGCCACCGAATGCAGCGCGGTGACCTCCAGCTGCTGCCACTTCTGCAATGGCGGCAGAATTGTGGGCAAGCGCTCAGCGAGCATGGACTTCCCAGTTCCCGGAGAACCCTGCATGAACAGATTGTGCCCACCTGCTGCGGCTACCTCGAGGGCGAAGCGGGCCTCAGGTTGGCCATCGACATCGGCCAGGTCTACCGAGAAGGCTTGTTCGCTGGGGTCGTCGTTAAGCGCGGTCGTCAAACCTGAGCCGGTGAGTACCCAGCCCCATAGCTGTGTGAGGTCGGCTGCGGTGCAGACTGCGATGCCGTCGACGAGCGCGGCCTCGGCGGCGTTGGCGGCGGGGACGACAACCCAACGGGCACCTGCCTCGCGGGCGGCAAGGACCTGCGGCAGCACTCCACGCACCGGGCGAATGGAACCGTCGAGCCCAAGTTCGCCAATGAGAACCGTGTGGCGGAGACGACCTCGGGCCTCCATGTCATCGCTGGTTGCGATAAGGATGGCGCAGACGATGGCGAGGTCAAAGCTAGTGCCGTGCTTGCGGATATGCGCCGGCGACAGACTCACCACGACTTTTGTCTTCGGCCAGGGCAACTGCGAGTTAGCAACCGCCGTGCGCACGCGATGTTTGGCTTCTCCGACGGCGGCATCGCCGAGCCCACCGATATACATTCCCGGCAAGCCACGCCCAACATCGGCTTCCACCTGCACAATAGTTCCTTCAATGCCGCTGAGGCTGACTGCAAGAGCTGTACCGACAGTCATCTAGCAGTCCCACATGATTGCGTCGCTGATTGCGGGAATGTACGTAACTGCAACGACTGGAGGACCGGACGAAGGGCTGGACACTGTGACTTCTGCGCAGTCGATAACTACGGACTCTAACCAGTAGGTAGAACTCTCTGACAGCCACTGTCCCGCCGCCTTGCGCAAATGACGAAGCTTGGCTGCTGTGATGGACTCTCTGCCGTCCCCAAACTGACTACTTCGCGAGCTGCGCCGCGTTTTTACCTCCACAAAATGCAGCCTGCCGTCAACATCTTCAGCAATAAGATCGAGCTCATAGCGCCCCACCCGCTCATTCCGAGCAATAACTTCCCACCCCTGATCCACCAACATCTCAGCAACGAAATCCTCCCCAAACGCGCCGAGCTGTCTTGTGGTTAGTTCTTCAAAGCTCTGTGTCATAGCCCCGGTCCCCCTGGTTCCCCGTTGAATTGTGCCTTGGCGGTTTACTGCCTAGACTTTTGCCGCCTTGGCGGTTCGGAAACACTCTTGCACAGCGGGCATGACAAAGGCCCTCCGATAAATGCTCAGAGGGCCCTAACTGTGGATAATTTTTCGACTGTGGATAACTGTTAGCAGCTAGCCATAACATGCGATGACAGGCGACGATAACCTACGGCAGTCGCAAGTCCGGCTTATCCAGTTCCTCGATATTGACATCCTTGAAAGTGATAACGCGCACGTAGCGGACAAACCGAGCCGGGCGATGGACATCCCACACCCACGCATCCGACATCCGCAGCTCGAAATAGACCTCGTTTTCGCTGTTGTGCGGAATCAGCTCCACAGCATTAGCAAGGTAGAACCTGCGCTCCGTCTCAACAACGTACGAAAACTGACTAACGACATCGCGGAACTCCTTGTACAGGGATAGTTCAACGTCGGCCTCGTAGTTTTCTAGATCTTCTGCGCTCACGACCGCGACGGCTCCTTCGAGTGTTTACATGTTGCTCTTTTTGTACATGTTGGTCTATTCGGGGTGCTCAAGATACTCCGCGTGTGCCAAGCGCACATTGCGGTATGACCACCGATGCTCCGGGGTTGCGCCATGGCGTGAAATCGCTTCCATATGCGATGACGTGCCGTAGCCCTTATGCCCCGCCAGACCATAGTCCGGATACTTCTCCGATAGGTCAACCATAATGCGGTCGCGGGTGACTTTGGCTAAGACACTCGCAGCAGCAATACATCGGCAAGCGGAATCACCACCAATCACGGGCAAATAGGGTGCCGTGAAGCCAGACACCTTGAGTGCGTCGGTAAGCACGTAGCCAGGACGCTGCCCCAACCCGGCTACCGCGCGGCGCATTCCAGTGACATTCGCGTCCTGGATGCCGAATTGGTCGATGTAGGACGCGGGAATCGTCGTCACGCAAAAAGAGGTGGCGAAGCGTTGGATGAGCGGAAAGAGCCGTTCACGTGCGGCCGGCGTGAGCTTTTTAGAATCGGTGAGCTTATCCAGCTCTGCGATAGGGCGTTCTGGAAGGCAGCAGGCGGCGATAACTATCGGGCCTGCACAGGCGCCGCGACCAGCCTCGTCGACCCCGGCTACAGGTCCAAAGCCGCGCTTTGCCAGCGCGACCTCTATCGTGCGCGACTGCTTCAGCCTCCGCAGTTTCGGCGCCGGCGGCGTGAGCAGACTGTGCTGACTAGTTGTGCTGGATGTCCGGATCATCGACGCCACCGATGCGGTTAAACGGCAGGATGATTGCCTGCACCTTGCCGACGACGTTATCCAGTGGCACAGTACCCTGCAGCTCGTCGCCCATGTGATAGCGAGAGTCCGCGGAGTTGGTGCGGTTATCACCCATGACCCACAGATGCCCCTCCGGCACTGTTACCGGCCCGAAGTACGGGCCACCACACTGCTCTGAGCCAAGATTATCCACCACCGGCTTGTCTGCTGGAGTTTTAATGAAATCCTGGTCTGTCATCTTGCCGTCAACCATGATGCCGGGATCTCCTGGGCGACACTGCACAGTCTGCCCACCCGTGGCAATCACACGCTTGACCAACGCATTTTCATCAGGGGCGACAAGGCCAATCCAGGAACCAACCGTCTGCAGCGAGTTTGCCACCGGGTTAGTAGAACGCTGTGACACGTAGTTACTATTCCAGGACTCCGGGCCATTAAAGACGACAACATCGCCGGGCTTGGGATCTGAGAACTGGTAGGAAACCTTATCCACCCAAATGCGGTCACCGGTGCACCCGACACATCCGTTGAGCGTCGGCTGCATCGACTCGGATGGAATCACGTAGACACGGCCGATAAAGGACTGCACACCAGCACTGATGAGCAGGGCAATCACGATAATGATTGGAATCTCGATGTACCACGGAGTGTGCTTTTCAGGCTCCTCGTCAAGTTTCCGGAAGCCTTTCAAGCCTTCAGTACGGTCTTCTTTTTGGCCGTCAGTCTGTTCGCGAGAATCGTCGTCGGTCATGGGAAAAGACTATACGCGATAGAAAAATCCCCACCGAGCTCAACACTCGATGGGGATTATTTTGCGCCAAAAGACTAGCGGCGCTCCTTGATGCGTGCAGCCTTACCGCGCAGGTTGCGCAGGTAGTACAGCTTCGCACGGCGAACGTCGCCCTTGAAGACAACGCGAATCTCGTCGATGTTCGGGGAGTGCACCGGGAAGGTACGCTCAACAGCGATACCGAAGGATACCTTGCGGACGGTGAAGGTCTCGCGGACGCCGCCGCCCTGACGACGGATAACGACGCCCTTGAAGACCTGAATACGCTCGGTCTTACCCTCGACAATCTTTACGTCGACCTCGACGGTGTCACCAGCGCGGAACTCCGGAATGTCGTCGCGCAGGTATGCTGCATCAACCTTGTCAAGAATGTTCATGGAAACTTATTCCTTTACTTTTTGCATAGACAGAGGACCCTGGCGGCGCTTTCCCACAGAGGGACGCTCGGCCGGTTCATGCCCGAAACAGGTAAAGCTGCCTATAAAGACAACCTGGAAATTATTACACACCCCCTGGTCAGAAACCAAACTCTTCCATGTTCGGCGGGTCTTGCGGGTCTTGGGGAGCTTCCGAGTCTTGGGGGTCTTGCGGGTTGGGAGTATCGGTGTCTTCTCCCCTGCGCGCTTCCTCGACCAGCTTCCGTGATTGCTCTATCAGCTCCTGGCGATACTCGTTATATTCTGCCAGCGCCTGCGTCATCCGCAGTCCCCGTTTGTCGAAAGTGTAGCGCCCGTGCCCGGCAAGCGGCCCGTCTTCCAGGCTCACCGCCTTTTTGCCCGTGCTTGACGACGTCCACAGTTCCACCCCATCCCGATCACGTGCAACATTCCACAGACCAGCTGTTTTCATGTTGTGGTGCCGGCGGCAGAGGCAGTGGAGGTTCGGCGTTTCTGTTGCCCCGCCCTCCTCTGGGTGCTCTTTGTCGTACGGCTCAATATGGTCAATGTCGCAGAGCTCCGCGGGTACATCACACCCCGGAAAGCGACACGTTCCGTCCCGACCTTTAACGAAGGCTCTCTGACTTTCGGTTGGGGCGTAGCCCTCCGCGGTTTCGTCGGCAAGCATACGAATATGCGTGACCTTATCAATCCACGCCTGCGTAGCTAACTGCGAGATCCAGCCAACGCCGCCAAGCCAGGCGGTGCGGGGACGCTCCTCTGTGGCAGGACAGTATAGGTTGAGTACGATTTTTGCCTCGGCGGTGCCGCGGATGAGGTGTGTCAAAGCTTCGACTCGAGTGCAGCCAGCTGAGCTGGAGATGGACTCGAGGGTGGTTTTGAATTCGAGAGCGCGGGTCTTTTCCAGCTCCATAAAAGCTTCCGCGAAGTTGTCGCTCTCTTCAAAACCGATACTCTCTCCTACTATTTCGCGTTCTCCTGCAGGAAGCAGCGGATCGACATCACCCGGAAGGTTTTTGGGGCGAAGCTGAGGTTCAATTTCTTCGATAACCCGTTGCAGGAATTTATGTAGGCTGCGAACTCCCCGGAGTGCCTCGCCATGCTTTCGGGGAATGACAAAGCGGGCAATTTCTTCTTCAACAGCTGCACGCACCTCTGGATCGTGGAGCGGCGCTGTCGCGCGAGCAATGGTGATCAGATGCGCAAAGGGCAAATGAGCTCGAGCTTTAATAAAGGCACCCAGCCGGGGCATACGCGCTAACTGAATGCCGACCTCTACATACTCGAGCGCCTTACCGCGGGAAATACCCAACTCGGGTGCGATTTCAGCAATGTATGCATCCACATCAATCTCAAGCGACTTCGGCGTGCAACCGCAAGCTATACCCAGTTCCAAGCGGTTGCGTTGGATACCCGCCACCGCCAACTGGTTCGTGGATGACTCATGAAAAACTGCGGCGCTTCAGGCAGCAGAGCCGCTTGGTAAACATCGGACGGTTGTTTGGCCGGACTATCTTTTTCAGACATTGTTCCTCCAAAGCCCCAACCCCACTTGGTGTCGATGACCAGTGAATACCACTAGCCCAACGCCAAGAAGAGAAGCTCAAGCACTTTGTTCTGGATACCTCCATTATAGTACACCCGTTCGATTGCACAACCCCTTTAGTAAACCTTTTCGCTCGTATTTTCGAGTGTGTTATTGAGTGTGTTATCAAATGTCGCGAGGTGCATCTTCTGGCGAAAGTCCGCGCACGCTAAGACGGCACGCTACAACCGCTCGCTACAACGTCACGCTGATACAGCACTCCAATAACGACCGCTGCCGACCGTTGCTACAAAGCCCCGTTACCTTGTGAGTGTCCCTGATAATGGGGATAGTCGCTGGTCCCGGTATGGCTTACTTGCCCTGCAGTTTCCATAATCCGGGGGGGTGTTGCCGCCGGGTGCCAGGACTTTCGATGACAGCTGATAGGGACACGGCCAGTTTCAAACTAGGTCTCT
>NZ_JASPJR010000006.1:0-139642 GCF_030232065.1 Corynebacterium sp. MSK032
CTGTATTTCGTTCGGCGGGTTTGCTTCACTACTTCTCCTGGTCGAAAGTGGTGATGCATTCACCGCCTGAACCTACCAGGCAATTTTTTGGACAAAAGTGTCATAAAGGTAGTCAGTAACTCATGGGGTGAGGCACTGCGGTGCCGAGTGTCGGGGCGAGCCAAACAGGGGACTGAGTATGGGCGAAGGGTACCGTAAAGCGCCGAAAAGCACTGGATACTGTCAAGACCGTTAAGGAAGTCAGGGCATAGAAAAAGCCCCTCGCGCCATGTGCATCAAATGCAACATGAGCGAGGGGCTATCGCCCGAAACCGGCGGTCAGCCTAGGTCGGCCTAGGCCAGCCTGGGCCAACCAGGCCAACCAGGCCAGCCAGGAGCAAGCAGCTAGTCCTACTTCTTCAGACCGTCGATGATCTCGTTGAACTCAGCGGACGGACGCATAACTGCGGAGGTCTTCTCATCGTCCGGCAGGAAGTAGCCACCCAGATCAGCTGGGGAACCCTGAGCATCAATCAGGGTCTTGGCGATGGACTCTTCCTTCTCCGTGAGAGCCTTAGCGACCGGTGCGAAAACTTCCTTCAGCTCGGAGTTCTCGTCCTGCTTGGCCAGCTCCTGTGCCCAGTAGAGAGCCAGGTAGAAGTGGGAGCCGCGGTTGTCGATTTCGCCAGCCTTGCGGGACGGCGACTTGCCCTCGTCGAGCAGGGTAGCGGTTGCCTTATCCAGGGCCTCAGCCAGGACGCGTGGACGTGGGTCGTCGTCATGCTCAGCGGCGTAGCGCAGGGACTCGGCCAGTGCAAGGAACTCACCCAGGGAGTCCCAGCGCAGGTGGTTTTCTTCCTGAACCTGCTGGACGTGCTTCGGTGCGGAACCGCCTGCGCCGGTCTCGAACAGGCCGCCCCCGGCCATCAGCGGCACGACCGACAGCATCTTGGCGGAGGTGCCCAGCTCCATGATCGGGAACAGGTCGGTGAGGTAGTCACGCAGAACGTTACCGGTTACGGAAATGGTGTTCTCGCCGCGGCGGATGCGCTCGAGGGAGAACTTGGTAGCGGACACCGGATCCATGATGCGGATATCCAGACCCTCGGTGTCGTGGTCTGCCAGGTACTCGTTGACCTTGCTGATCAGGTTGTTGTCGTGCGCACGCTGCGGGTCCAGCCAGAACACTGCAGGGTCGCCAGTGATACGAGCGCGGTTGACGGCCAGCTTCACCCAGTCGCGGATTGGGGCGTCCTTGGTCTGGCAGGAGCGCCAGATGTCACCCTCGGCGACGTGGTGCTCAATCAGAACCTCGCCAGCGGAGTTGATGACCTGCAGGACACCGTCAACCGGAATCTGGAAAGTCTTGTCGTGGGAGCCGTACTCCTCAGCCTTCTGAGCCATCAGGCCGACGTTCGGGACAGAGCCCATGGTGGCCGGGTCGAAAGCGCCATTGGCGCGGCAGTCCTCGATAACAGCCTGGTAGACGCCTGCGTAGGAAGAGTCCGGGATGACTGCGAGGGTGTCGCGCTCCTCACCGTCCGGGCCCCAGCCCTTGCCGCCGTTGCGGATCAGGGCCGGCATGGAAGCGTCAACGATGACGTCAGACGGAACGTGGAGGTTGGTGATGCCCTTATCGGAGTTGACCATGTAAAGGGCCGGACCTTCCTTCAGGTCCTTCTCGATAGCGGACTTGACGGCCGCCGCAGTAGCGTCGTCAAGCTTGTGTAGACCATCGAGCATGGCGCCCAGGCCGTTGTCCGGAGTCAGGTTGGCGGCAGCCAGCTTGGACTCGAACTTCGGGAAAACAGATGGCAGGAAGGCCTTGACAACCTCGCCGAAGATCAGCGGGTCGGAGACCTTCATCATGGTGGCCTTCAGGTGCACGGAGAACAGGATGTTCTCGCGCTGTGCGCGGCGAATCTGAGCGCGCAGGAAGTTGTCCAGGATGTGGACGTTCATGCCCGTGCCGTCAATAATCTCGCCCTTGAGGACCGGCATGTCCTTCTTCAGGGTGATGATCTGGCCGTCGTTAGCCTCGAGCTGGTAAGTCAGCTTGTCGTCGGCCGGCATGACAACGGACTTCTCGTTGTGGCGGAAGTCGTTGGAGGCCATGGTGGCGACGTTGGTCTTGGAATCCGCGGACCAAGCGCCCATGCGGTGCGGGTGCTTGCGGGCGTAGTTCTTCACCGGCTCCGGAGCGCGGCGGTCGGAGTTGCCCTCACGCAGTACCGGGTTAACGGCAGAGCCCTTGACCTTGTCGAACTTGGCGCGGTCGGCGGTCTCTTCCTCGCCTTCCGGCTGCGACTTGTACTTCGGAATGTCATAGCCCTTTTCCTGCAGCTCTGCGACAGCGCGCTTAATCTGCGGGACGGATGCAGAGATATTCGGCAGCTTGATGATGTTGGCGTCCGGCTCCTTGACCAGCTTGCCCAGGGCTGCCAGCGCATCCTCTACCTTCTGCTCGTCCGAAAGACGCTCCGGGAACTGAGCCAGAATGCGGCCTGCGAGGGAGATGTCGCGGGTTTCAACATTGACACCAGCCTGGCTTGCAAATGCCTCCACGATTGGCTTCAGCGAGTAGCTCGCCAGCAGAGGGGCTTCGTCAGTACGGGTCCAAATAATTGTCGCCATAATTCATGTCTCCTATCTGTTTTGTTCCACGATAACCCAGTTTTGAATCTTGGGTTGTGTCGGGGCATAGCGCAAAAACAGTGATAGTGATATGAATAACGCAATTATGTGAGGTAAGTCACGAAATGCGCAATTATTTGTCGCTTATTCGCCGCTTTTCATTCCATTTTTCGCTTTACGACGGCCCCCGCGCTCAAACCCTTCAAATACGAAAAACCGCGCTGGGGTGTCGTGCACGCCGGCGCGGTTGTTCAGGGCAGCCTATTTAGTTCTGTGTATTGTTCGGAGGATTGTTCTGGCCGAACTGGTAGCCCTGAGTGTTCTGAGACTGTGGGTACTGCGGAGCATAGCCCTGCCCCGGGGCCGACTGGGTAGTCCTGACCAGTTTCTGGCCGCGGAACCATGCGCGCATGTCCTTGAGGAACATAAGAACGCAAGCCGCGATCAGCATGGCACCTGCGAGGAAGAGGACTACATCCACCCAGGAGCTCAAGAACAGGAGGGGGATGATGGTCATAGCCAACGCCAGTGGTGCCACGGTGACGCAGAAAAAGATTGGTGCCGTCGAGTCTTCACCGCGGAGGATGGAGTGAATCCAGTATGCGGTCAAGGTGACAAGCATCATTCCCATCAGTAAGAGGACTGGAACAAGAACGAGGGCGGCTGCAGCGCCCATAATGTAGCCGATGTCATCCCAAGAATCACCCAACGATGACTCTAGGCTGCCGAGATCGTTGGCGCCCTGGATGCCGAGCGTGATTGCGTACAGAACTGCGATGATGCCAATCAGAGTTGAAAAACCGACCAAGCCGGTAGTGATTCGGGGGATGAGTGGCATGCGCTGCCACATGTTCTGCAGTGTGGCGTTTGCAGGCAGCGGTGGTACATCCGTGGTCACCGTGGTGGTTACTGTCGCAGGACTGGTTTGAGTTGGGGCGGACCACTGTGCTTGTTGGGTTTGCGTCTGGAACGAGGATTCCTGCGCAGTGGGTGCCGGGCGATTTGCCAGCCCGCGCAGCGTCGCAATGGTGATGGTGGCGTTCTCATCGGCCAGCAAAGCGTCGTATTCGCGACGACGTCCCTCATCGCCAAGCACTTGCAGCGCAGTGAGCTTCTCCTGGAACTCGCCGGAGTACTCCGAGACGCCAGCATCTCGCAGTTCGGAGAGTTGATTAGAAAGATTTGCATGGAGCTCTTCGGTGCTGGCTTCGCTATCCAGCGTCAGAGACTCGTAGAGGTTATAGCGGTCGCCCATAGTGAATCAAGATCCTATCGGTATTGCAGTTCGAAATATCTTTTAAAACAATTTACCCGGTAGCTAGTACGGCAGCATCGAAGACCCGGAGCGCTCGATGGTAGGAAGTCCGTGGCGCTCGGAGGGAATGGTAGTCCTCGGCAAACAATGCCGATTGCAAAATGGTTTAGAAGAACTTGAGTGAGCGACTTCCACTAATGGCCGTAGATGTTATTCCGCGCACAAATACCCGGGGAACAGGCGGATTAAATAGCGAAATTTTTGTGTTGCGGAGTAGAGTCTCATTTTTCCCTTGCGGCTCCCCTCACGGTTTTGCGAACCCGTCTTGGGTCGAAAGTCGAGGGGAACTGAGAGTCCACCAACTGGCGTAAGAAGAGAAAAGGAGACGGTCGCAATGACGTCGTCAAGCGAAGTAACAACCCACAACGACGACCACAAACCGCGTGCGCGTCGTGCGGGAGCGTTTAGCTCGCATCGCCGTCCTGTTCCGGTGCAGGACGACATCTCTGATTTACGCCGAATCTTGGTGATTGTGGCTCTGTCGGTCGGTGCATTCGGCATCGGCGTTACCGAGTTTGTGGCCATGGGCCTGCTGCCTTACATCGCTGATGCCTTCGGACGTGATGAGGATGCCGCAGGGCGCATGATTTCGATGTACGCACTCGGTGTTGTCGTGGGCGCACCGCTAATTACCGTGCTGACCGGCTCGATTCCGCGCAGGCGCATGCTCCTGCTGCTGATGGCGGCATTTACCATCGGCAATGGTGCCACGGTTTGGGCAGGCACACTGGGCTCTTTCGAAGCGGTCATGGTCTCGCGCTTCATTGCCGGTCTGCCGCACGGTGCGTACTTCTCGGTGGCGGCTCTGGTGGCGGCCTCCCTGGCTAAGCCGGGGCAGCGCGGCAAAATGGTGGCCCTGTCAGGAGTGGGGCTGTCGGTGGCGACTGTGATTGGTGTGCCGGCCGCGCAGGTGCTGGGACAGATTTACGGTTGGCGCAGCGCCTTCGCGTTTGTCGCGGTCATCGGGCTGATTGCATTTGTTTCGTTGTGGTTCGCCGTGCCGCATATGAACCGCATGCCGAAGACACGTCCGATGGATGAGCTCTCGGCTCTGGTGACACCGCAGGTGCTGCTGACCGTCGCAATCGGCACCGTTGGTTTCGGCGGCATGTTCGCGGTTTACACCTACATCACCTGGACTATGACTCGCGAAGCGGGCATGAGCGAAAACCACATCTGGATTGTGCTGATGGCCTACGGCATCGGCATGGTTGTCGGTACTTACATCGGTGGCTGGCTCTCCGACCGCATCGGGGAGTGGGGCATCATGGTTGCGCTGGTGCTGATGGTAATAATGCTCAGCGTCTTCTACTTCACCTCACAGAATGCTGTGCTGGGCACGATCAACTTCCTCCTTATCGGCCTGCTGGGATCGGTATTGGTGCCTAATCTGCAGACTCGTCTGATGGATGTCGCCGGTCGTGCACAGACGCTGGCGGCAGCACTCAATCAGGCCGCATTGAACATGGCCAACGCATTCGGAGCGGCGCTCGGCGGTTGGGTCATTGCGTCCGGTTATGGCTACCGCGCACCGGCTTTGGGCGGCGCGACGTTGGCGATGTTGGCTATCTTCATCGCTCTGCCGACCATTGTTCTTTACCGCCGCTCACAGGCGAAGAAGGCCGAGCGCATCGAACTGCGCTAGGGATCTACAAGGCGTAATGCACGCATAGGTAACGTATGAGGGCATGAGCCTTACAATCGCGACAATCAATGTCAACGGCATCCGCGCCGCCGTCAAGGAGCGCAGCGAAACCAACCTGGGATTGCTGGAGTGGTTGAAGCACACCAGTTCCGATGTCGTTTTGCTGCAGGAAGTCCGCGCCACCGACGACCAGGCACGCAAGGCCCTCGCGCCCGCTTTTGATGCCGGATGGCATTGGGTCGGCGCTGAAAACCTGGGTGCAAAGGGGCGCGCCGGCGTGGGCATTCTCTCGCGCTTTCCGCTTAACGACGTCCAGGTGGGCATCGGCTCCGAGGAGTTCGAAGAATCCGGTCGGTTTATCAGTGGTATTGCCCCGGCAGCGGACACCGGCCTGGATGTGGATGTCCAGATTGCCAGCCTCTACCTGCCCTCTGGTGCTGCCCTGAGCGAGAAGCAGGATGAGAAGTACCGCTTCCTCGATGCCTTCTCCGACTACCTGGCGGAACTGGGTGCCAAGGGGCGCGACGGTCACCACGCAGTCATCGGCGGCGACTGGAACATCTGCCACCGCGAACAGGATTTGAAGAACTGGAAGACCAACCGCCGCAAGAGCGGTTTCCTACCGCAGGAGCGTGCCTGGATGGACTCGGTCTTCGGCTGCTGGCCCGATGAGGTTCCCCAGGATTCGCAGGTTCAGGCCAGCGAAAAGGAGCTGGAATCCGGTGCCTTCTCCGATGGTTCTGTGTGGGAGGCCCCGAAGCTCAATGCAGATCCGGTGTGGTTTGATGTCACTCGCCGTCTGCACCCAGAGGCCGACGGCCCCTGGTCCTGGTGGACCTACCGCGGTAAGGCGTTCGATACCGATGCCGGCTGGCGCATCGACTACCAGGCGGTAACCGAACCAATGCTCAAGCGTGCCGTCAGCTCGGTAGTGGATAAGCCTGCCGCCTACGACCTTCGCTGGACGGACCACGCGCCGGTGATCGTGGAGTACGCCTAAACCCGGCATACGCCTAAACCCGAGCGGACTAGTGTGCTCCGAGGTCAGCGAACTCTGGGATCAACTCCGGCTCGGGAGCGGTTACGAGATGCCGGTTCTGCCGCAACATGGAGGCGATGCCGTCAACGATGGCGTCGGCCCATTTGTCCTGCATAGCGGGGTCGGCCAAATCGCGGGTGAGTTTTTCAGCGCCCACCGCTCCCAGCGATAGCGCAATTGTCGGCGCATGCGGCCGCGAACTCTGGTGCACCGCCACTGCCGGCGCCAGGCCGGTGCGAAACTCGGTTGGCACCCCGTTTGTGCTGTAACTGCTGTGCGGATTGAAACCTCGGTACACCATTCCGTCGCGCACACCCGCCGCCAACTGCCAATCGGCAGGAGCATCGTCCTCAGGTTCGAGAGACTTCACCACAGCGGATACCGAAAAGCCACGATCGCCGATGTTATCCCCAGAAAGAGTCTGGCCCTCTGATGAGCGACCGACGATTACGGTGGCTGCGCTCGCCGTGTCGTCGGCAAGCGAATGTGCGCCAACGATTGCGCCGCGCTGACGGAGCTTGTCGCTGGCGCGTTGCACGATGCTGTCGATGTGAGCGGAGGCGTCCTCACTCAAACGCAGTGCGCGAGGCAGGTCAGCGTTGATAGCGCCGATGGCCGCGCGACTGGAATCGACAGTGATGTGCGCGCCGGCGAGCGGATCGGCAGCCTCGTCGGGGGAGGGGATGATCGGCTGGCGCGGAGGCATCCACAGCGGATTGGGGCGCGCCGGGCGGTGTGGGGAACTGTTGACAACAGCGTGCAACTCTTCAGGTGAAAACATCTTGTTGACCGCGAAAATCATCACCGAACTGTCGTGATACACAGGCGTGAGCCCCGGCGCGTGCCATGCCCACGAACGCATCGACAGCGCCTCCGTGCCATCCGTGTTCACACCCGGCGGGGAACTAATGATGTAATGCACGCCCAGTTTTTTCGCCATGGCATCGAATTCCGGATGTGAGCCCAGCAAGTCAACGTTTGTCGGCAGCTTCTTGCTTGCCTCGGCAGTTTTGTCGGAGAAGGAGAAATGGCGGAACAGCGTCGGCAGCCCAGCGATGGCGTACATCCACGCAGAACCGTCACGACGGTCATTGAGGATATGCCCCTCAAACGCATGCGGCTGCTCGGACAGCCAATCAATAGCTTCCATGTCCGCAGCGGTCACAAACGTGCTTCCGAAACTTGCACGAATTGCATCGCGCTGAGCAGGCCCACTCACCCAGGTCGCAGGAACAATCGCCAGTGCCGCCACGAGCCCCATCGCCAGCGCAGGATTCCACGACTTGGCCGGCTGATTTCGCTTTGCGACGATCCACTGCGCCGCAGCCGCAATCGCGACAACGACAGCCGCGACTGCGTAGCCGACCAGCACTGCGCGCAGAATTCCCATAACCGCCTGCATGCGGTACGGCATGTCGTAGAAGAAAGTGCCAATAAACTTCAGATAGGTGCCGAACGGCTCTGACCAACGGGACTGCGCACTATCGGACACCACAAAGAGCAGCCCGAAAACCAGTGCCGGCCACGGAGCCCATGGGCTGTCTGGCAGGCGAGAGACAAGCGCCACCACCAGGCCGATGAGCACAAGAACCAGAACAGTCCGGGAAAAGATGGGCTCGTCAGCATAGCGGGAAAACCCAATCAGAGTTCGCCACAGTGATTCGGAGCGGGAAATCTCAATTTGGCCGGTAAAGCCCGCAACGGATTCGCCTTGCCCCCTCGCGGACAAAGCTGCCGGGAGAGTCATCACCAGGGCGAGCGCGCCGATAATTAGCGTGCGAACTAGGCCACTGACGCTCGGTTGGGTAATCAACCACAAGCCAACAAAGAGCACGGCAGCAATTGCGCCGGCCGGGTGGGTGATAAACGTGCCGACCAGGGCAAGCGCAGCGGGGACAATATAGCCCCGCATGGTCAAAGCCGCAGCAATCGGCAAAGCGGCCACCGCGAGCAGATACGGCATGGAGGAGGTGCGCCAAAGGGCCACCCAAATCTCCGGAAGCATCAGCGTCGCGACGGCAGCTGCGGGACCGGCATAGGCCGCCCACTTAGGACCAACTGCGGTGCGGGCTAGCACCGCAGTTGCTGCGGGAAGAAGCAGCGCCGGGGCCAAGAACGCAAACACGTTGGAATCGAGGAAGACCGAGCCGGGCAGCAGCCCCGCCATGGCATGCCAGCCGGTGGGGTAGAACATTTCGGCCCCGGTCTCCTGATTCATCAGGTCACCGGCCGCGGTGGGCGAGGCTATTGCATGTTCGTCAATGAACCGGAGGAAGTTGGTATGCCAGAGCATGTCCCAGGCTTCGCGGATAGCGCCGGGGCCGCCAGGGACGTCGTTAAGCACGAGCATGGCGCGCATCGAGCCGACTACCGTAACTCCGACGACAATCATCGCGGTGACAACGCCGGAATCGAAGCCGTCTTCGGGCGTTGCTCGGGGGACGAATCTGCGCACCAGATAGCCAATAGCACAGAACCATGCCCACATGCCGGCCACGAAGAGCCAGGTGTAATCCAGCCCGAGCGCGTGAGACAACCATGCGGAAAAACCGGTCACACCCAGCATTAATGGGCCGGCAGATGCCAACGCGAGCGTGGGACGTAGCCCACTGGCCCAACCGAGAACTGCGCCTGGGACCAGCAGGATGAAGACGGCAACCGCAATGGCAGCGAGCATGGGACTCCTGACGGATAAGAGAATTGAATTAGTCCAATAATACCTGTGGGTTAGTTCGGCACTTGGGACGCGAGCGCCTAAGATTTGAAGAAGGACTGATGGGACTTCAGCCGCTGTAAAACCCAAGCGCGAATCTGCGCGGGACTTGAAGCGAGCTCGGTGCGGACCAGGAAAGGAGAGGACATCCCCAGTGAAAAACGGCGAGAGCGATAACAAGCGGCACCAGATGGCCGATTTGGAAGCCATCGCACGGAGTCTGCAGAACGACCCTGGCACTGCTGTCAATGTCCCAGTGGTCGTGACTTCCGGTGTCATTGTTGCGTTTATCGTGCTGTCTTTTGCCTACGCGTGGCCACTGTGGATTTCCCTAGGACTCATTGTTCTGCTGGGAGCCGTGATGGTCGTGTCCTACACCCGCAGGCCACCCGTAGCCCCGCTCGAGTTGACCCAGGGGGAGCGTGAGCGTGTTCGCCGTGTTCTCTCTGAGCACGGCATTCGCCCAGCGATCACGTTGGTGCGCGCACTGTACCCCGAGGAATCGCCAGCCGCTGCGGCGCGCACCGTCAAATTGCTATCCGATCGAATGCTTGTGGAGCAGGGGGACGAGGGGCGTCGGGGCTAGCTTTTGGCAGTCGGTTTCCTGCAAAGCCCGTGGTGTTGTCGAAACGGGTACGTCGTCGACTCTCAACTGCGGGCCTCGCGCTAGACTTATTGGCTATGAGTGAAAGCAAGGGTCCTGAGGCAACTAATCCTGCACCGAGTGCTCGTAAGCAGCGCGTTCTGTCCGGCATTCAGCCGACCGCAGATTCCTACCACCTGGGCAACTACCTGGGTGCATTGAAGAACTGGATTAATCTGCAGGATGACTTCGACGCTTACTACTTCATTCCAGACCTGCACGCCATCACTGTCGAGCAGAATCCGAAGGAGCTGCGTCAGCGCACTATCGCAGGTGCCGCACAGCTGATTGCACTCGGTATTGATCCGGAGAAGTCGGTGCTCTTCGTGCAGTCGCATGTGCCCGAGCACGCGGAGCTCGGATGGGTGTTGACCTGCTTGACTGGCTTTGGTGAAGCCAGCCGTATGACGCAGTTCAAGGACAAGTCCTCTCGTCAGGGCGCGGAACATACCTCCGCTGGTTTGTTCGCGTACCCCATGCTGATGGCTGCCGACATCTTGCTCTACCGCCCGCAGCTGGTGCCGGTGGGGGAGGATCAGCGCCAGCACCTCGAACTGACGCGTAACCTGGCGCAGCGTTTCAACTCCCGCTACAAGAAGACCTTCGTGGTGCCGGATCCACACATCATGGAAGGCTCCGCGAAAATTTACGACTTGCAGGATCCGACCTCGAAGATGAGCAAGTCGGGTGCAAATCCGAAGGGCATTATTAACCTCTTGGACGACCCGAAGGTCTCCGCCAAGCGCATTCGCTCGGCCGTTACTGACAATGACGGAGAGATCCGCTTCGACCGTGAGAACAAGCCGGGCGTTTCCAACCTGCTGGTCATTCAGTCGGCGTTGACCGACAAGCCTGTCGACGAGCTCGTTGCCGGCTACGAAGGCGCTGGCTACGGCCAGCTGAAGGCTGATACCGCAGATGCGCTGGAGGCATTCACCACGCCACTGCGTGCACGCTATGAGGAGCTCATGGCCGATCGTGGTGAGTTGGAACGGATCCTGGCCGAAGGCGCTGACCGTGCCCGTGAAGTTGCCGCCAAGACACTTGCAGATGTGTACGAGCGAGTCGGGTTCCTGAAGGCCGCCAACCGTTAATTCAGCTGTAGACTCTGCGCTTCAGTCTCCGTACCGAAAGCTGGCACGTTAAGGTAGGGGACATGGCAACCTCTACTCAAAAAGATCCGAAGAGAACGGACCGCTATGGCATCGAGCGTGTACACGCCGATGAACCGAGCGCAATCGACCGCCTCCGCGAAAAGTGGGCGTGGTTCGATCACGTTATGCGGATGCAGGAGCGCTACTCCGAGCAGGGCGGTAACTTTTTTGCCGCCGCTGTCACGTACTTCTCCGTGCTGTCGATTTTCCCCCTAATCATGACGGCATTTGCCATCCTCGCGCTTGTGTTGCGTGGCAATGAGCAGCTGCTTGAGCAAATCCAGTCCGCTATCACCGACTCCATCGATGGGTCGATGGGCGACACCATCAACGCAATTATCGAAGGCGCGATCGATCAGGCAGGTGGCGTCTTCACCGTCGGTTTCATTGCCACCCTGTGGTCGGGGCTTGGTTGGATGGGCAACCTCTCCAACGCAGTGACACAGCTGTGGAAGCGCCCGCTAGGCGCTAGCAACTTCGTGATCGGAAAGGTTCGCGACCTGCTGCGTCTGCTGGGCATGCTGGTTATGATCCTGCTGACCTTCGCTGTCACTGCAGCCGGCTCTTCCGGACTGACCCAGTCCCTGCTGGACAAGATTGGTCTGGCTCATGTCCCGGGAATCACAATTATTGCGGGATTGATTGCCATCGCCATTGGTCTCGTCGCCAACTGGCTGCTGTTCTTCTGGATGCTCGCTTTCCTGCCGCGCGGGGGCGCCCCGTTCCGCTCTGCGGCAAAGGGTGCGATTATCGGTGCGATTGGCCTTGAGGTTGTCAAGCAGCTCGGTAGCGTTTTCTTCTCCAACGCCCTGTCGAACCCGGCCGGTGCAGTTTTCGGTCCGGTCATCGGTTTGATGGTCGTTTTCTACCTCATCTGGCGCATAACTATGTATGCCACTGCCTGGACCGCGACGACCGAAGAAGCGCTTGCCGACGAGGAGCTGGATGCACCTGCTCCTGCTGTCATTAACGTCCGTGCGGAAGCGGCCAACCCGTCCGGATTGAACCGCCTGCTCGGTTCGAAATAATTAGCCTCGATCGCGTCTGCCGAAGCGGTAGGTGACCATCGCAATCAATGCGATGACACCTACGATGGCAGCGCTGACAGTAATTTTTAGCCCGGTTCCTGTTGACTCGTTGTCCAGGATATCGGGCAATTTTTCTACCAACTTATCCTCAGTCGCTTCCGCTTCGAGGACACCGACAGAGCTGTCCTGCGGTGCCGCGAAGCCGGCGTCGAGAAGCGATGCCGCCTGCTCCCAGGGGCGCGGTGAATCCTCCACAGTGACGTCGAGAACGATGACGCCGAGACGACGGCCATCGCGCTCAGCCACCCCAGCGAAGGTATGACGGGCATCGTCGGTAAAACCGGTCTTGCCTCCAAGGGCGCCGGGGTAGTCCTGGGCAATCAGCTGATTGTCGTTGGCGATTTCGAAGTCATCGACCTCGAGAGCCTTGTCTCCGGGGATGGTGGCCAGGCGGGTGGCCGAGAGCTTGCGATAAATCTCATTGTTGAATGCGTGCTGGAAGAACAGTGACATGTCGTATGCCGACGTCATCTGTCCCGGAGCATCGAGACCAGTCGGGTTGACCACTCGCGTATCCGTCGCCCCCAACTTCTTTGCCAGGGCATTGACCTTCTCTGTGGTCTTATCCATGCCACCAAGTTCGCGGGCCAAGGCGTGGCCGGTGTCGTTGCCGGAGTTAAGCAGCAGACCAGTCAGGAGCGTTTCTACCGAGTAGTTCACGTCCTCGACGATGCCGACACGAGAGCCCTCCATGTTCGCGTCCTCGAAGGTCGCCTTGACTGGGGTGTCGAGCTTCAAATTCTCGATTGCCTCCATCGCCAGCAGCACCTTAATAATCGATGCCGGACGGTAGCGGCCGTGCGGGTCCTTCGCCGCAAGGACATCGCCGGATTTCAAATCGAACACCGTCCATGCAGAGGCGGAGAGGTCCTTCGGAACGTCAAACCCCTCACCGCTGACAATGCCGCAGGCGGACATCTTGCTACCTCCAGCCAGCTTTTGAGGAACCGGAAGTGGAGC
Organism: Corynebacterium sp. MSK032; assembly: GCF_030232065.1. Taxonomy (NCBI): domain Bacteria; kingdom Bacillati; phylum Actinomycetota; class Actinomycetes; order Mycobacteriales; family Corynebacteriaceae; genus Corynebacterium; species Corynebacterium sp. MSK032. The sequence goes on from NZ_JASPJR010000006.1 coordinate 13,171, forward strand.
GGGAGATGTTTCGCCGGGAGCCGGAACCTCAGAGGAATCCACTGGTGCTGGTGGAAGGGTCTTGTAGGGGCAGCCCTCCGTGTCACGGATATCAGGTGCGGGACCGACAATCGGGGCGTCGTCGGTAAGCGAGGTGCTCTGCGCCATGGCTGCGGGGGCGGTGCTCGGCAGAAGCAGAGCGCTGGTAGCTAGCAGCGTAACGGCAGATGAGAAGCGGCGAGAGGGAAACATGATGAAATAAGGGTAGTAAAACGTCACCCGAAATGACGTATTCGTCGTGTGTGGATGGGGGAAAACGGGGGAGCGGAAGCCTTTGTACAAAGCAGAATTACGATTCACCGGCAGTGAAGTAGAAGCGGAGGGCACAGTACCGATAGTCTGGCCATTATGACTAATTCTTTGCACAGTGATGCTCAGTCTCTGGACACACAGTCTTCGGCATCGAATCTCGATGAGATGCGCAAGGTTGTCGCCAGCCTGCCCAAGGTACTGCTTCACGATCACCTCGACGGCGGCCTGCGCCCGCAGACCGTTATCGACCTGGCCGCGGACTGCGGTTACACCGATCAGTTGCCCACCACCGACGTGGATGAACTGGAGAAGTGGTTCATTGACACCGGCAACTCTGGCTCGTTGCCGAGCTACCTAACCGCCTTCGCGCACACCTGCGCCGTCATGCAGACCGCTGAGTCGCTGACGCGCGTGGCGCGTGAGGCCGTCGAGGATCTGGCCGCCGACAACGTCGTCTACGCTGAGCTGCGCCTGGCTCCGGAAAACCATTTGGAAAAGGGCCTGGATATGCAGGCTGTCATCGACGCACTGGTCGAAGGCCTGGCGCAGGGTGAAGCCCATGCCGCCGCTGAGGGAAAGCACATCACCGCACGTCTGCTGGTCTGTGCGATGCGCCAGAATGACAATTCCAAGGAAGTCGCACAGCTGGTGATCGACAACTACGGGAAGAACTCCGACGGGTACGTTGTCGGTTTTGACATCGCTGGACCGGAAAACGGCTTCCCACCGGCTAACCATGCCGAAGCATTCACCATGCTGCGGGAAAACCTCATTCCGGTCACCATTCACGCAGGTGAAGACGCCGGTGTGGATTCGTTGCAGGACGCTGTCGTGCAAGGTGCTCGCCGCCTGGGTCACGGCGTGCGCATCTACGAGGACTTCGGTGCTTCCCTCGAGGGCATCGAATGCCAGGAGGTTGCCTCCGCTATTCGTGACCGCCAGATTCCGCTGGAAATCTGCCCGACCTCCAACGTTCAGACTGGTGTCTGTGACAGCGTTGCGGATCACCCGTTCTCGCTTCTCGACGATATGAGTTTCGCCTGCACGGTCAACACGGATAACCGTCTGATTGGTGCGACTTCCATGACCCGGGAGTGCATGGAGTTGGTGGAGAACTTCGGTTACGGCTACAGCGAGCTGTTCGAACTGACCTCGAATGCGCTAAACAATGCATTCGTGGATCTGCCGACCCGCGAGCACATCATGGACACCATTATTTACCCCGCTTACCTGCAGCTTATCGACAACAGCGACGAGGACATCGAAACTGATGTCAACGGTGCGGGTTTCGGTGCCGAAGATGAGCTGAACCTGACGCTGGACTAGCCAGCGCCGGCCAGCTTTGCTGGGAGGAGCTAGATCTTGGTCGTGAACCGAGCGGCCAAGTCCTTCTCCAGCTGCCTCCAGCCCTCGGCCTCATCGTCGTAAGGCGGAACTGGCTCGGACATTTCTCCGGTGTCCAGCAGGAAGTTCAGCAGCCACTGCAGCTGCTGGTTGCCCGCCAGTACCTCGTTCACGGCATCATCTCCAGCCCAGTCAGCGGCGTCTGCGAGTAGCTCGTACGCGCGGGCGAGCTGGGCGGTGTCCACGGCGTTCGGGCCCTTTTCAATGTCCTCGGCCAGACCGGTAAACGAGTACTCATTGTCCTCGTGCACTACGGCCTCCAGTTCACCTGCGTTGGCCGCGGTGATGATTTCATCCCACGTCGTCAGCGCCGACATGTCGTGATGCTTGTGCTCCAGCAGCCAACGCACCATCGTGCGGGGCTGTGAGAACGTGTGAATCTCACCGGCGCTGCCCAGGAATAGCGGGCGACGCCCCATGTAACAACGCAAGGTGTAGAGCGTGCGGCCAGCGATGGAGATCTTGATCGGGTCGATGCCAGCGTTGGCCCACACCGTCTGGTCGTACGGATCGCCGGCGGTCTCCTCTGCGGACTTCTTTTCCTCTTCGCGCTTCTTCTCCGCTGCTTCACGACGCTCACGCTCCGCGGCCTCCGCTTCCTTTAATGCGGCTGCAGCAGCGGTTTCAGACTCTTCATCGATGCTCGGAGTATTTGCGCCGATGGCGTCGATAGCGTCAATGCAATTGTCCCAGTTGGTCAAGATGACATTGCCGATAGCCGACCACTGAGCGGCGCCACTGCCCTGGAAGTGATCAGCACCATTTTGTGTGGCAGCCAGGACAGAGTGAGAGGCGAACATCTGGTTGATCGGAGTGAGATCCGCGATTGCACCAATCGCGCGAGTGATGGCAAGAATGCGATCTGCGCGCGAAACATGGTCGTAGTCGGCCCGGCCGGCCAGAATCTCTGGCAGCCCAATCAGGTCATAGCGGTGGCGTGGCGCCGCGATGGCAGCTCCCGGTAGCTGCTGGTTGAAGTTGCGCCAGCTGGGGTGCTGCGTGAAGTCGTGAGGAGCATCCGACTGTAGGAAAGCCAGGAGCTTTGCCGCCGATGAGAACAAATAGATGTCATCACCGCGGCCGAGCAGAGCCTGCCACTCGGAGCCACCCTCACGCCAGCTTGGAGCCCACAACGTGTAAAAGGTGCCCGAGGTCAGCTCGAGTTCGATAGGAACGATGCCTTTCCTGGCCATAGTTTTCGTCGCAGCCCTTCTGCTTGTCGGTGATTATTAAAACTCAAAAATTGTCATACCTGCAGCGCCCCCACGGGTGGCAAGTTTGCGTATTCCTATCTTAGAAGTTTTACGACGCAGATACCCACCGCACTATCCGGTCGGACGGTAGAACCCCTTAAACGGCATGCCGATGTTGGTCGTACGCACGGGGTTTACCTGCACCGGATCGCCCGCTTCGACCATCTTTCCGTCACCGATGACCATGGCGACATGGCCGTCCCACACTGCAAGATCGCCAGGTAGCAGTTCATCCTGGCTCACCTGTCTGCCGACGGCCTGTGCTTCTGCCGTGCGGGGAATATCAACACCAGCTTGCCCGTAGGCCCAGTGCGTTAAGCCTGAACAATCGAGCGCCTGCCCCGGAGTATTTCCGCCCCAACCATAGGGCGTTCCGACGGCACTCAGTGCAGCCTTCACCGCAGCTTGGGCCTCTGGTGTGGGCGCGCCAGCTCCAGCATCCGCAGGTACCGGCGCGCTGCCCGAATCGGACGACGCCTCCGAACCATCTGCAGCGTCGGTAGCGCTAGCCGATCCTGGGGTGTTCGTAGACGTAGAAGCGAGGGCGGCTTGAGTGGTACCTGGGGCCTCCAACTGTGCCGAGTGAGGTGGGGTAGGGGTGTCCACCGCGGTACTCGCTTGCTGTATCAGCGACTGCACCAGAGGTCGCAGTTCTTGCTCTAGTTTCATGAGCCGCGCAATGGCCTGGGAGATCGCGGAACTGGCCGCTGAGGCTAGGCTGGCGCCGGTCGCGGCGAGACCAGCGGGCCCCGCAGCCGTCGCAGTCAACGAGCCCATGGCGGAAGTGACAAAATCCATGGCGATCCGGGCCAAATCAGTGGCCGCTGACATTACTGAGGCCAGCCCCTTGGCAATGTCACTGTCAATGGTTCCGGCGCGAGTTTCCAAGTCGGCTGCCGCATTTGCAGCCCGTTTGAGACTTGTTCCCGCGGCCCCTGCTCCGGAACCAGCACCATCGCCCCAGTTGCGGTCAACGGAATCTGCCACTGAGCGCCAGGCGGTACTCGCGGCGGGTATTGCGGCCCCGGCAAGTCCTGCCAGTGCGGGTGCGATGGCAGGACTTAGCTGTTGTGCAATCGCGGTGGGGACCTCCGTAAGTAGATTGGTGGGAAGCATCACGCACCGCCCATTCCGCGAGTTGCAACGGCTCCCATTTTCGGTGAGATGGACTGCAGCGCATATGCGCCGGCATCTTCAGCAGTGGACACCGCAGAGACAAGAGCGTTCAGTGCACGAGCAGCGCTGGTGCCGTACTCATTCAGCTCAGCTACATGCTCATGCTGGCGCTGTAGAGCAGTGGCTGCAGCGTGACAGAAGGGCCCAGCAAACGGGACGTCGCCAAGCGAGAGCAGTGCGCTGATGCCCAAGTCAGCGCCGCTGACCTGCTGCGACAACGCGTCAAGGCGCGTGGCATCGGCAGAAATAAGCTCTGGCGCCAGCGTAAAGACTGAGTCATTCCCGCTAGTGGTCGGAGAGAGAAACGATTGGCTGTGGGAACTGTGTGGTGATGGACGGGACAATGTTGACGGCCTCTCTAGGAAATTCGCGTGTGGTTCAACACTCAGTGCTGTGGCTGAACGGCTAGCGGGGTTCGGACGGCGGCTGAGCGGCAAGTGGTTTGGTAGTAAGCGGGCTTACGCAAATGGGGCGCAGTAAAAAGCCCTCGTATTGTTAGGCGCGAAAAAGGCCGATTCGGTTCCATCTTTTTTGGGAACGCGTTTTCAGAAACTTGCGATGCCGGCACCAGAGCGGCAAAAGCAAAGCAATGTATTTTGGAAGGCATGGAGATTACCGTTGTCAACCATCCCTTGGCACAGTCACGTTTGACCATTCTGCGCGACGCGCGCACTGATAACGCGGGCTTCCGTGCGGCACTCGCCGATCTGGGCGCAATGCTGATTTACGAGGCAAGCCGGGAGCTGCCCGTCGATAACTTCGATGTTCAGACCCCAATCACTACCGCGCCGGGTTACCGTCTGCAGGATCCGCCGATTATTGTTCCCGTCATTCGTGCGGGGCTTGGCATGATCGATCCGTCGCTGTCGATGATTCCGGATGCGCAGGTGGGCTTTATTGGCTTGGCTCGTAATGAGGAAACTCATGAGCCGGTGCCGTACCTCGAGGCGCTGCCGGAGGATCTGTCCGGGCGCACTGTCTTCCTGGTCGACCCGATGCTGGCAACCGGCGGTTCACTGCTGCATGCCCTGAAGCTGTTGGCGGATCGCGGAGCGGACAACATCACGGCCGTGTGCATCATTTCTGCACAGCAGGGTGTCGACGCCTTGAAGGAATCCGGTTTCCCGGTGCGTCTTGTCACCACTGTGGTGGACCCGGATCTTAACGAGGATGCCTACATTGTGCCGGGGTTGGGAGATGCGGGCGACCGTCTCTACGGTCCCCGCAACATTGATCTTTAAATTAATCTCTTAGGCAGTTCCCCAGGCTTCTGCCGCGTACTTCTTGACGACCTCGTTGTCCTTGGTCACAAGAACTCCGTCGGGGGACATCTGGTACTTGTACGAGCCGTTTTGTGCAACAACGCGGTCGCCCTCATCGACGATGATGTCCATCGATCCGGAACCCTGTGGTGTATCCGAGCGGTAGTACTTCTCGCCGGAGCGCGTCTCACAAGCAGCAGCCTTAATTCCCTGTTCAGCGGCGATAACAGCAAAGGCGCGGTCACCGTTGTCGCAGCGTGCGGAGCTGCCCACGAAGCCCAGGCCGTCCAAGTCGGAGCGGCCAGTGCCGAAGTCCTGTCCCTCCGGAGCTGTTGTCGGCTCAGAGCTCGTCGTCGTGGATGGCGAAGACGTGGTGCTCGGCGTGCTTGACGACGAGGACGATGTCGAAGTGCTCGGCGTGCTTGACGACGTCTCGGAGGACTTCGACGTAGTTGTCGTCGTGGTGGTCGTCTTGCTCGTAGAAGTCGAACTCGTCGAGGACGGCGGTGTCGAACTGGGCGACGTCGGCTGCGAGGAGGAGGGGACCTCCGGACGCTGGGGCTCATCACTATTGTTCAGCGACAGGCCGATGGCGATGCCGATGACGACCACGAGTGCGGTGGCCACGATGATGATGGGGATGCTGAGAGACTTAGGTGTGCCATTGCCGGACATGCCTAATATCATCGCAGACTTCCTCAAAATGTGAAACATCTGATAATTGAAGGGGTCAAAGTGAAAGAAGTGGCCCCTGGTCATGTGTACGTCTGGCGCTGATATTCAAACGCTTGCCGGCCACTGCTGTCGCTGGCGCAGTCGTCGGTAGGCCTCTTGTTACGGCCTGTCGGTGGAGCGCTTACACTGGAGAATTGTGATTGAGGAGTTTATTAAGCACTGGTGGGCCGAGCACGCGAACGAGATTCTCGAGTGGCGGCGGCATCTTCATGCGCACCCAGAGCTATCTCACATGGAGCACGCCACCACGGCTTTTGTGGAGGAGAAGCTGCGTGCTGCAGGGCTGAAACCAGTGCTGTTTCCCAACACCGGCTTGATGGTCGACATTGGTGAAGATGAACTCGCCGGTAGCGAAGCCGGAGGTGAATTGCCGGGGCGTCTCGCTTTCCGCGGCGATATAGACGCGCTTCCAATTACAGAGACCACGGGGCTGGAGTTTGCCAGCACCAACGATGGCGTCATGCACGCCTGCGGGCATGATTTTCACACCACGATTACGCTCGCGACGGCTCTGGCTATGGCTGAGTACCACGAGAAGCACACGTTGCCGACGCCGCTGCGTTTCATTTTCCAACCCGCCGAGGAGGTCATGGTTGGCGGTGCACCCGAGGTTATCGCTGCCGGTGCGCTCAATGGCGTTGAGCGTATTTTTGCCGTCCACTGTGAGCCGAAGCTGCGCGTCGGTCACGTCGGCGTTCGAACAGGTGCCATCACCTCTGCGGCCGACACGTTGGAGATTCAGGTGCATGGCCCGGGCGGGCATACTTCCCGTCCGCAGATGACGGCCGATGTTGTCTATGCGCTGGGTAAATTGATTGTAGATTTGCCGGGCTTGCTGTCACGACGCGTCGACCCACGCACTGGCACCGTGCTCACGTTCGGCTCCGTTCACTCCGGGTATGCACACAACGCGATTCCGTCGGAAGGCAGCGTCAGCGGCACCCTGCGCACCGCGGACATCAAGACCTGGCGCGACATCGATCCACTGGTGCGTGAACTGATTGAACAGGTCCTCGCCCCGACCGGCGCTGATTGCACCATCAACTACGAGCGTGGCGTGCCGCCTGTGCTTAACGACGAATACTGCACCGCCCTGATTGCGGAAGCGGTGCGACGAGTGGACGAGAATGCTGTCATTCAGGCCCCACAGTCGTCCGGTGGCGAGGACTTCGGTTGGTATCTCGAGCATGTCCCGGGCGCGATGGCTCGTCTGGGCTGCTGGTCCGGTCGTGGAGACAAGCACGATTTGCACCGAGATGACCTAATCGTGGACGAGCGTTGCCTGGGCGTTGGTGTGAAACTCTTCGCTGGCATTGTTGCTCGCTATGAGGACGGCGCGCAGTCAACCATGACTGTCCGTTAGACTATGGGGGCAAAGCGGGGAAAATGCCTCCCGCGGTAGTTACATTGTGATATCCACGGCAACTTTGGAGGATTTGTGGCACAGAGGATCGTAATCATTGGCGGCGGCCCAGCCGGCTACGAAGCAGCGCTGGTTGGCGCCAAGTACGGTGCTGAAGTCACTGTGGTTGAGGATGCCGGGATGGGCGGTTCTTCCGTCCTGTGGGATTGCGTTCCCTCTAAGGCCTTCATCGCGGCGACGGGCGTTCGTACCGATATGCGTCGTGCGGACGAGATGGGTCTGCGTCCGGACTTTTCCCAGCGCAAAATCGACTTCACTGCGGTCAACGAGCGCGTTAAGCGCCTGGCTCAGCAGCAGTCCGACGATGTTCGCGCGCAGATGGAGCGTGAGGGCATCAAGATGCTGCAGGGCCGCGGTCGCCTCGATGACCACGACCCGGGCCGTGTAACTCACTACGTCACCGTCGACTTGCTCGAGGGCGGCGAGGTCACTCTTGAAGCCGACCTGGTGCTGGTCAGCACCGGTGCGTCCCCACGTATTCTGCCGGGTGCGATTCCTGATGGTGACCGTATTTTGACCTGGCGTCAGGTTTACGAACTGGAGGAGCTGCCAGAGCACCTCATTGTGGTCGGTTCTGGTGTTACCGGTGCTGAGTTCGTATCCTCGTTCACCGAGTTGGGCGTCAAGGTCACCATGGTCGCTTCGCGTGACCGCATCCTGCCGCACGAGGATGCTGACGCTGCAGATGCCCTGGAGGAGGTCCTGCTGGAGCGCGGTGTGGACGTTGTGAAGAACGCCCGCTGTGATCTTGTCGAACGCACTGAGGACGGCGGCGTTCGCGTCGTCACTTCCGACGGCCGTGAGGTCTTCGGCTCCCACGCGTTGATGACCGTCGGATCGATTCCGAACACTGCGGATATGGGTCTGGACGCAAGTGGTGTGAAAATGACCCCGTCTGGCCACATTCACGTTGACCGTGTTTCCCGCACCAACGTGCCGGGTATCTACGCTGCCGGTGACTGCACCGACTTGTTCCCGCTGGCTTCCGTTGCAGCTATGCAGGGTCGTATTGCGATGTACCACGCCCTCGGTGAAGGTGTTTCGCCAATTCGCCTGCGCACCGTTTCCTCGGCAGTGTTCACCCGCCCGGAGATTGCGACTGTTGGTGTCTCCCAGGCTCAGATTGAGTCCGGTGAGGTCTCCGCTCGTGTTGAGGTTTTCCCGCTGGCAGGTAACCCGCGTGCGAAGATGCGCTCGCTGCGCCACGGCTTCGTCAAGCTGTTCTGCCGTAAGAATTCCGGCATGATTATCGGTGGTGTGGTGGTCGCTCCGACCGCCTCGGAGCTGATTCTGCCAATTGCTGTGTGTGTCTCCAACCAGCTCACCGTCGATGACCTGGCAAGCTCCTTCTCTGTCTACCCGTCGCTGTCTGGCTCGATTACTGAGGCTGCTCGTCAGCTGATGGCACACGACGATCTGGACTAATGCTGGTATCGCGACTGGCAGCATGACCGGCCGCACTCGTAAATAAAACAAGCCGAGCCCCGAAAGTGGGGCTCGGCTTTTTGGCTGTGCAATAAGAACGTACCGATGCGCTTATGCTGCGCTTACTTGCTGGAGAGTTCAGCGTACTTAGCGGTGACTTCCTCCACAGACGGATTCGTGGCGTGCTCGCCATCGGAGTACAGCACAGTCGGCACAACGCGGTTGCCGTCATTGACGGACTCAACCCACTTCGAAAGGTCGTCGTGCTTTTCGACGTCCCAAGCCTCAAACGGAGTGCCGTTTTCCTTCAGGCCAGCAATGAGGTTCTGGCAGAAAGGGCACCAGGCCGCAGCGTAAATGGTCACGTGTTCGGTGGTCTGTGGAGTCTTCACATCAGTCATACTTAGTCCAACGCGCGGACCAAGGCCGATATTCCATTGCGCAATACGTCCGCCGGGCAGTAGCCCCACCTCAGAGCCTTGCTCGGAACCCTTCCCAGATGCTCTTCGGAGGCTTTCCTTCCGAGGCTTTTAAAGGAAGCTAATCCTCTAGACGCCGCCACGTGCAGAAGCGGTAGCGTAGGCCGGTCGTTGACGTCTGCCACGGGCCATCCTCGACACGAACCCAGTCGTAGAGGTCGGGAGCCATGACCGGTACCGGGACATTGACATCAGTATCAATGTCGGTGACCACGCATTCGTCGGCAAGCGAAAGTGCATCGCGATAGACACGTCCGCCCCCGAGAATCCATGCTGCGGGCTCGTCGGCGACGGCTGCGAGTGCCGCTTCGAGGCTGGCTGCGGATTCAGCGCCGGGGAAATCGGACACGGAGCGCGAAAGGACGATGTTTCGACGACCCGGGAGTGGACGGAACTTGGGATTCAGCGAGTCCCACGTGCGACGCCCCATGATGACCGGTGCGCCCATCGTCGTTGTTTTGAAATGCTGAAGATCTTCAGGCAGATGCCAGGGCATAGTCGCGCCGTCGCCGATAATGCCGGCCCGAGACTGCGCCCAAATCATCCCTACAAACGGGGGCCTTGCGCTGGTGGAAGCGGTGGACTCGTTCATGTTTACACTCACCTTTCGCTGACTTAGACAGCCACCTGACCGCGAATCAGAGGATGCGGGTCGTAGCCGATGACCTCGATGTCCTCGTAAGCGTAGTCGAAAATGCTGTCGGCCTTCCGAAGCTTCAGCGTGGGGTAGGGGCGTGGCTCACGGGAGACCTGCAGTTCGCACTGTTCAATGTGGTTGTCGTAGATGTGGCAATCACCACCGGTCCAGATGAACTCACCAACGTCCAAGCCCGCCTGCTGCGCCATCATGTGCGTCAACAGTGCATAGGAAGCGATGTTAAATGGTACGCCCAGGAACATGTCCGCGCTGCGCTGGTAGAGCTGGCAGCTGAGCTTGCCATCTGCGACGTAGAACTGGAACAGCAGATGGCATGGTGGCAGCGCCATATTGGAAATCTCGGAGACATTCCAGGCGCTGACGATGTTGCGGCGGCTATCCGGGTTGGACTTCAAAGTCTCCAGCGCCTGTGCAATCTGGTCGATGTGGTGCCCATCCGGAGTGGGCCAGGAGCGCCATTGCACGCCATAGACCGGGCCGAGGTCGCCGTTGTCGTCTGCCCACTCGTCCCAAATAGTCACTCCGCGGTCCTGGAGCCACTGGACGTTTGAATCGCCGCGGAGGAACCACAGCAGCTCGTACACGATGGACTTCAGGTGCACCTTCTTAGTGGTGATCAGTGGGAAGCCCTCGCTCAGATCAAAGCGCAGCTGGCGGCCGAACACTGAGCGAGTGCCCGTGCCTGTGCGGTCTGATTTAGCTGCTCCGTCAGCGAGAATTTCGCGCAGCAAATCCTCGTACGGAGTCTGAATGCCCTGATGAGCCTGTGTCGTGATGTCAGTGGAGTCGGTCATAGCCGCCCTAGCTTACCTACTTCTGCTCTTGATTCTTGAATTCCTTCACCGCTGCCAGAATCTCCTCCGACAGGTCCGGTCGGCAGAACAGCATATCCGGCAGGAAAGTATCGACATTATTGTAGGTCGGCGCGGAGCCGTCTAGGCGGCTGACGAAAAGTCCTGCGGACTTAGCGACGCCAACCGGCGCTGCCGAGTCCCACTCGTACTGACCACCGTCGTGGATGTAGGCGTCGTAGTCACCGAGCAGTACGTGCATTGCCTTCGCACCAGCGGAGCCCATCTCTACCAGCTCCATGCCCAGCTTGTCAGCGACGTACTTCGCCACAGCCGGTGGGCGAGTACGCGATACGACAATCTTGCCCGCACACGGCCCCTGGACAGCCTTGGCCTCACCCGTGTGGAAAACCTGGCCGTGATCCGGCAGACCAACAGCAGCGTGGGTCGGCTGACCGTCCTCTACCAGAGCGACATGAACTGCCCAGTCCTGGCGGCCCGAAGCGAACTCACGCGTGCCATCGAGTGGGTCAATAATCCACACCCGCTTTGAGTCCAGGCGCTCACGGTTATCCGCGGCTTCCTCCGACAGCAGTCCGTCGTCCGGACGGTGCTGCTCCAGTACGCGGGCAATCCACTCCTGTGCCAGTGCGTCGCCGGCATCTCCCAGAATGCGGCCACGCAGCAGGCCTACGTTGCGGACACCCTTGAGAATTTCACTGGCGCCCACGGCAAGTCGATAGGCAAGAACATCATCTTCAATGTAGGCAGACATGACTTAGATACTATTCACTTTTTCCCAACCCCGCTTTGCGACGGGATGCCGCGCCCCATCCTCACCGCAACCGAGTGGCCCTATGGGCTTAATGCCTCACTTTGCGCAGGCGTTAGGTGAGCTGCGCTAACTCCAGGTGCCCACTACGCATCCTGACTACACTTAAGTGGCATGAAGACCTTGCTGAATATCATTTGGCTGTTGTTCGGTGGCCTGTGGCTTGCTTTGGGCTACATTTTCTTCGGCGTTCTTGCCTGTATTTTGATTGTCACAATTCCCGCTGGCGTGGCCTCGTTCCGCATGGCTTCTTATGCACTGTGGCCGTTCGGACGCTCCGTGGTGGAGCGTTCCGGACGGGGCGCGGTCGGTGCCGTTAGCGCCGGTGTGATGAATGTAATCTGGTTCCTCATCGCCGGTCTGTGGCTGGCCATCGGTCACATCATGACTGCGGCGGCGCAGGCTGTCACCATCGTTGGAATTCCACTGGCGGTGGCCAACGTCAAGATGATTCCGGTGACCTGCTTCCCATTCGGCAAGGACATTGTGAAGGGCTACCGTGTGGACGGCTATGCGGTGAAGATTTAGAGGGATACAAATAACAACAGCCCGCCCGCAGCGAGAAGCCGAGGGCGGGCTGTTAGCTAGTTAGCCAGCTATCTCAGGGCCGTTAGCGCTTGTCGCGGTACCACGTCAGCAGCGCATCGGTGGAAGCATCGCCAGAATCCGGTGCTACTTCACCAGTGACCGCAGGCAGCAGGTCGCCGGCCTGCTGCTTGCCCAACTCGACACCCCACTGGTCGAAGGAGTTCAAGCCCCAAACAATGCCCTCGACGAAGGTGATGTGCTCGTAGAGTGCAATCAGTGCACCCACAGCGTCCGGGGTCAGTTCCTCGGCCATGATGGTCGTGGTCGGACGGTTACCAGGCATGACCTTGTGCTCTACGAGTTCCTCGTCAACGCCCTCTGCGCGAATTTCTTCTGCGGTCTTACCGAAGGCCAGCACCTTGGTCTGTGCGAAGAAGTTACTCATCAGCAGGTCGTGCATAGAACCTTCGCCGGATGCCGTCGGCAGATCCTGGCGTGGACGGGCAAAGCCGATGAAATCAGCCGGAACCAGGCGAGTTCCCTGGTGAAGGAGCTGGAAGAAAGCGTGCTGGCCGTTCGTTCCCGGCTCACCCCAGAAGATTTCTCCGGTGTTGTAGTCCACCCTCTTGCCGTCGGTACGCACGGATTTACCGTTCGATTCCATGGTGAGCTGTTGAAGGTACGCCGGGAACCGGGAGAGGTCTTCAGAGTAGGGTAGCACGGCATGCGACTGAGCGTCGAGGAAGTTTGAGTACCAGACGTTCAGCATGCCCATCAGCACTGGCACGTTCTGCTCCAGCGGAGCGTTGAGGAAGTGCTCATCCATTGCGCGGAAGCCCTGCAGGAAGCGCATGAAGTCCATCGGACCAACGACGGCCATGATGGACAGGCCGATGGCGGAGTCGACGGAGTAGCGGCCGCCGACCCAGTCCCAGAAGCCAAACATGTTCTCAGTGTCGATGCCGAATTCGGCGACCTTTTCGGCATTCGTGGAAACGGCAACGAAGTGCTTGGCGACGGCTTCTTCGCTACCCAGCTGCTGGATAAGCCAGCGGCGAGCTGCGTGAGCGTTGGAGAGCGTCTCCTGAGTGGTGAAGGTCTTGGAAGCGACGATAAACAGCGTGGACTCCGGATCGACCTCATCCAGAACTGCCTGCAGATCAGACGGGTCAACGTTGGAGACGAAGCGGGCATCAATGCCGGCAGTGGCGTAGGTGCGCAGCGCCTTGGTCACCATTGCCGGGCCCAAGTCGGAGCCACCGATGCCGATGTTGACCACAGTCTTAATGGTGTGACCCGTGTATCCCAGCCAGTCTCCACTGCGGAGGCTGCGAGCAAAGTCGCGCATGCGGCCGAGCACCTCATGCACGTCGGCAGCGACATCCTGGTCGCCGACGGTCAAATTTTCCTCTGCTGGCAGGCGCAGCGCTGTGTGCAGCACGGAGCGGTTTTCAGTGGTGTTGATCTTGTCACCGCGGAACATCTTTTCGCGTGCTTCCTCGATACCAGCGGCGCGAGCAAGTTCAACCAGCTCGGCAAAACCGTCGAGGCACATCAAGTTCTTGGAGAGGTCAACGTGGAGAGTGCCAGCATCGAAAGTCAGCTTCTCAGCGCGGCCTTCTTCATTTGTGAAGAGCTCACGCAGCGAGGTGGCGCGAACATTGTCCACGCGCTTAGCCAGCTGAGCCCACTGCTCGGTTCCAGTGATATCTACAGTCATTCCTGCTCCCAGGTGATTTTTGACGAAATGCACTTTATACATCCCCAGACTAGTTACGTTTTGGCGCTCTCGCCGGGCGGCAGGATGCGACCAGGCGTGACCGCAATCTGCCAGCAACTAGATTCCGCGGTGCCTATGCTTCGCCTATGCACCGACCATCCATCGGCTATCCGCCATCTACGAGCCCCTAGCCCGCTTCAGCAAAGGCACCTACCCTGGAAAATATGACTGATTTCACCCCTGATTACGACAACATCCTCAAAGACGTCCCCACAGGCCTTCTCCTCGGCGGCGAGTTCCGTCCCGCGTCGAATGGCGAGACCTTCGATGTCGTTAACCCCGCGACAGATAAGCCGCTGGTCCAGGTCGCTTCCGCCACAGAGGAGGACGCCAGGCAGGCGCTTGACGACGCCGTCGCAGCTCAGAAGGAGTGGAAGGCGACCCCGCCCCGCAAGCGCAGCGAGATTCTTTACCGCGCTTTTGAACTCATCCGTCGGGATGCAGACAAGTTGGCCCAGCTGCAGTCCCTGGAAATGGGCCGTGCGTTGCCGGATTCCAAGGCTGAGGTCGGCTACGGTGGCGAGTTTTTTCGTTGGTTCGCTGAGGAGGCCGTGCGTATCTCCGGCGATTACCGAATTTCTCCGAGCGGGACCTCGCGCGTCGCGGTGATTAAGCAGCCGGTCGGCCCGGCTTTGGCTATTACGCCGTGGAATTTCCCGCTGGCTATGGGGACTCGCAAGATTGCCCCGGCACTGGCCGCCGGTTGCCCGGTCATTATTAAGCCCGCGTCCAAGACTCCGCTGACCATGCTCTACCTGGGCAAACTTCTTGTCGAGGCCGGTGTTCCCGCAGGTGTCGTTTCCGTGTTGCCGACGGGGCACTCATCCAATGTCTCAGCCCTGCTTTCCGATGACCGCCTGCGCAAGTTCACCTTCACCGGTTCCACCGAAGTTGGCCAGATGCTCGCTGCGAAGGCCGCGGAAACTTCGATGAAAGTCTCCCTTGAACTCGGCGGAAATGCTCCGTTTGTCATTCTCTCTGATGGTGATGTCGATAAGGCTGTGCAGGCAGTCAGTGACGCCAAGCTCCGCAATGGCGGCCAGGTGTGTATCGCCCCGAATCGCTTTATTGTTCATGAATCCAAGAAGGATGCGTTCGTCGAAGGCGTCGTCAAGCGTTTTGCGGAGCTGAAGTTGGGCGAGGGTACCGATCCGGCGACGGACCTTGGGCCACTCGCGCTGCGTGATCAACAGGAAAAGGTTCGTGATCTGGTTGACGATGCGGTCAAGCGCGGTGCGAAGGTAGAGTGCGGCGGCAAGATCCCAGATCTCGGCGGCGCGCTTTCCGACGGCTACTTCTTCGAGCCCACAGTTCTGACTGATGTGCCCGAGGATGCGGATATTGTCCGAGAAGAGATTTTCGGTCCGGTGGTTGCGGTGACGACCTTCACGGACGATGGCCGTGCGATTGAGCAGGCAAATGACACCATCTTTGGTCTGGCGGCGTATGTGTTCAGTGAGAACCTGACCAAGGCACTTGGTGCGGCAGAGACGTTGGAGTCGGGCATGGTTGCGGTCAATAAGGGCTCGCTGTCGGACCCGTCGGCGCCGTTCGGTGGTGTCAAGCAGTCCGGCCTTGGACGTGAGGGTGGTTTCACCGGTATCGATGAGTTCCTAGAGGAAAAGCTGATTTCCCTGGAAGGCTAGCCGGACAGGTAGCTGGCGAGGGTTAGCCCAGGCGACCGCGTCCCATGCGCAGCAGAGCCGACGCGATTGCCGGGCCCTCTGGGCCAAGTGCGTCGCGGAACTCGTTGATGATCTGCACCTCTCGGCCGTGCACGAGACGCGTGCCGCCAGATCCCAGGCGGGTTTTGCCGACGGCCTTACTGATTGCGGTGCGGCGTTGAATGGCATCGATAATAAGCCCGTCAAGGCGGTTGATTTCCTTGCGGTACTGTTCGATCTCCGCGGAGCTCAACGGGTCATCGGTACCGGTGGGGGTGCGGACTTCAAAAGGGGATACTGCCGCCGCCTGCTGGCTGTGCTCGGCGCCGTCGGTGTTGTCGGTGTGTGCGGCGGGAGTGTCCGCAGGGTTTTCGCTCATAGTTCTTATTGTGCCAAAGGATTCGAACAGTCCAATCCGGGGGCTCGGCTACTGTAGTAGCCATCATGGGAAATGAAACTGGAATGCTGTTCGGGTCCTTCAATGCTGACGATGGACGTAGTGGCGATAGCCATGCTGGTTCGAACCACGGTGAGGCGGGCGGTGCTACGCCTGGCCGTGGTGGGTTCGGCCGTTTCGCCGGCGCTGGTAGCAATAGCGCGCCGAGTGGCGCTGCCAGCTTTGGCGGCGGTTTTGGCGGTGGCTTCGAGCCCAGTTTTGATTCAGAGTCGCTGCTAGAGGGGCTTAATCCGCAGCAGCGCCAAGCAGTGGAGCACATTGGTTCACCACTGTTGATTGTGGCTGGAGCGGGTTCAGGAAAGACGTCTGTGCTGACGCGCAGGATTGCATACCTGATCGGTGCGCGTGGGGTTCTGCCAAGCCAAATTTTGGCTATTACCTTTACCAATAAGGCCGCAGCCGAGATGCGTGAGCGTGTGGCGGGACTGGTCGGTGACCAGGCGCGGCGTATGTGGGTGTCCACGTTCCACTCCATGTGTGTGCGTATCTTGCGCATGCAGCATGCGCTAGTGCCGGGGCTTAATTCCAATTTCTCTATTTATGATTCGGACGACTCCCGGCGTTTGCTGTCCATTATCGCTAAGGACATGGATCTGGATGCCAAGAAGTTCACCGGCCGCGTGCTCTCGTCGCGTATCTCCAATCTCAAGAATGAGTTGATTGACCCGGAGAAGGCCCTCGCGGACGCGTCGACGACGCGCAATCCTTTTGATGATGTCGTTGCACGGGTTTACCTGGAGTACCAGACCAGGCTGCGGGCGGCTAATGCCGTGGACTTTGACGATCTAATCGGTGAGGTCGTTCGGATTTTCACCAATCACCCGCAGGTTGCAGAGTATTACCGTCGCCGTTTCCGGCATGTGTTGGTGGACGAATACCAGGACACCAACCATGCGCAGTATGTTTTGGTCTCGACGCTCGTCGGCAAGCCCGGTGGAGATGTGCCTCCGAGTGAGCTGTGTGTGGTGGGCGATTCGGACCAGTCCATTTATGCCTTCCGTGGTGCGACTATTCGCAATATTGAGGAGTTTGAGAAGGACTATCCGGAGGCCACGTCGATTCTGCTGGAGCAAAACTATCGCTCGACGCAGACGATTCTGTCGGCGGCCAATGCGTTGATTGCGCGCAATGAGAACCGCCGGGAGAAGAAGCTGTGGACCGATCTCGGTGAGGGCGGCAAGATCAAGGGCTACGTGGCGGACAATGAGCACGATGAGGCTCGGTTTATCGCTAACGAGATTGAGCAATTGGTCGACTACGGGCCGTACTCGTATTCAGATGTGGCGATTTTCTACCGCACCAATAATTCCTCCCGTGCGCTAGAGGATGTCTTCATTCGTATGGGCGTTCCGTACACGGTGGTTGGTGGCACCAGGTTCTATGAGCGTAAGGAAGTACGCGATATTGTCGCCTACCTGCGCGTTATTGAGAACTTCGACGATGATGTTTCGCTGCGTCGCATTATCAATACGCCGCGCCGCGGAATCGGTGACCGTGCGGTGGCTCATGTGTCGCTCTATGCCGAGGACGAGAGGTGCTCGTTCGGCACGGCGCTACGTGCCGTAGCGGAGGGTAAGGTTCCGGCGGTGGCGGCGCGGAGTCGAAACGCGATGGCGGCGTTCGTCGAGATGATTGATGGCTTGGCGGCGGATATGGCATCCGGTGAACTGGCCGATATCGGTGATTTGGTCAACGCGATTATTGATCGCAGTGGGTACAAGTCGGAGCTCGAGCGCTCCAATGATCCGCAAGATGCCACGCGCCTGGACAACCTCAATGAGCTCGTCAGCGTTGCGCGGGAGTTCTCTGCAGAGGCGCGGATGATGTCGTCGGTGGATATTAGCGCTGATGTAAATGAAGGCTCTGGCGCTGCAGCTGATGCTGAAAGCGGTGCTGATACTAGTGGCGAGTCCGAGGTGGAATCTGGAATCGCGAATGACCTCGCGCGTGATTTCGCGGCCGACTTCGACAACGATGGGGAAGCGGAACCGGGAAGTCTGCAGGCATTCCTCGAGCGAGTTTCTCTGGTGGCCGATGCGGATCAGATTCCGGATGATGACACCGGTGTAGTGACGTTGATGACGCTACATACGGCTAAGGGCCTGGAGTTTCCGGTGGTATTTCTCATTGGCTGGGAAGACGGACTGTTCCCGCACCTGCGCGCCCTGGGCGATCCGAAGGAGCTGGCTGAAGAGCGACGTCTGGCCTATGTGGGTATTACCCGAGCTCGCAAGCAGCTGTATCTCACGCGCGCTGTGACTCGGTCCTCGTGGGGTTCGCCGCAGAATAATCCGCCTTCACGTTTCCTGGGGGAAGTCCCAAGCGACCTGATCGATTGGCTGCGCGAGGCTCCGTCTCGCAGCTGGGGCGCCGGTTCTGGTGGTTTTGGTTCTGGTGGCTACGGCGCGGGCAGCGCGTTTGGTCGTGGCCATGGTGCCTCGTCGGGCTTCGGTTCCAGCTCGGGCTTCGGCTCTGGTGGATCCTCTAACTCTGGTGCGTCATCCCGAAAGAAGAATCAGGTCTTGCACCTAGAGCCCGGTGACAAGGTTGTTCACGACAAGTACGGCTTAGGCACTGTGCTTGAGGTCCAAGGGGCCGCGCCCCGGGCAACTGCGATGATTGACTTTGGATCCGCAGGTAAGGTCCGCATGATGCTTATCGGCGGCGTGCCCATGGAGAAGTTGTAAAAGAACAACCACCGCCCGACTGGCCGTCCCTACCCGCGGCCGTGCACGTGCCACTATCGCGTGGAGGCTACTTAGGCTTCTTCGCTGTCACCCAGCAGTTGATGGTGGCATCTTGTACTTCGGTGCCGTTGGCATCGGTCAGCACGATGTGGACGGGAAAATCTACCCCACCAGTCTCCGGTGTGATGGTGGAGAAGTCCGGCAACTCAGCCTTGGCCACAGCCGTCAGGCCACCAACGGAGATGCGCTTGTAGTTCGTCGTCATGCCCTTTGGAACCCAGCGATGCGTTGTCGGTACGCTGGCCTCACAGAGCATGCCCATCGCGAATTCAGCGAGGTTACACGCAGCAATCGCATGCACGGACTTAATGTGATTACGCACGCCCCACCAAGCGGGCATGCGCGCTACCGCCAGTCCAGGCTGCATCGTCTCTAGCTTGGGACAGATTGTGCGGAAATATGGCGCCGTCAATGCGGCGGTTAAGGAAAATAGACGCTTGCCGACGACTGGAGTCGCAGCCAACTTCTTCCACATGCGGAATGTTTGAGTCTCTGCCATGTGTCAAGAGTAAAGCCCCAGTACCGGCGGCGATGCCGGTTTCTGAAAAATTTAATCAGGGGAGGCTTGCAGCCGCGGTCAAACAGGGGCCGGTGCACAGGTAGGGCCTTCGCAGAGCGGCCAGGCTTGCTCGTACCTGTGCCGATACCTGATTAGTTCAGGTTCAGACCACGCTGGATGAACCAGGTCACCGGGTCGACCGGAGTGGTGCCATCCGGGTGGATCTCGAAGTGGAGGTGCGTACCGGTGGAGAAGCCGCGGTTGCCCATACCGGCGATGACCTGACCAGCTCGGACAGCTTCTCCGACAGCAACGTAGATGGACTCGATGTGGCCGTAGACGGAAACAGAGCCGTCGTCATGGCGAACGCGAATCCACTGGCCGTAGCCCTGAGCCGGGCCTGCATCGATAACAGTGCCGTCCATGACGGACATGATTGGGGTGTTGGTGACGTTAGCCAGGTCGACACCGTAGTGGAAGGTTCCCCAGCGTGAGCCGAACGGTGAGGTCAGCAGCCCCACGGTCGGGATGGAGAGTTTCGGAGCGCGGGCAGCCTGGTCGCGAGCAACGCGCTCCTGGTTGTACTGCAACGCCGTAGCGAGGTGGTCGCTGAGGTTAGTGCTCGGATTGAAGGAGCTGGAGGCCAGCACCATCGGAGCGTTGTTCTTCGGCTGAGCAGCGCGGGTCTGAGTCGAAGCTGAGTTCTCCGGAGCCTTATTCTCGGTCTCAGCTGCGTGGGCGACCGCGTTGGAGGAAGCGATCGTCGATGCGGACAGTGCGACCAGTGCTGCGCGAGAAGTTGCGGAAACCTCTACCTTGCGGTGCTTTCCGCCTCCGCGACGAGCATTGAAAAACGTCACTTCAATCTCCCTGCCAACGAAACTCTTTGTAACCCAACTGTTATCTAACTTCTGCGATAATAACGGTTCGATATAGGGCAAGCAACTTGTTTTTAGAGAACTTGTTCGCTGATTCGTCAGTTTCAGTTCAATAGGGCCGTGCTGTGGCCGTGGGGCTGTTGTCTTGTATCACGGATCCGGTGAAGCGCAACCGGTGTGTTGCCAGGGGATTTATGGCGGATGCCCCTTAATCGAGGGGCTGGGTAGGGGGATCGGCAAGTAGTTTCCGGGTGAACTAAGGGTGTGGTCGCGGGGGTGGCAAAAAGTAACCCATCGGCGTTGACAAATGGAAACCAAAGGTGAAGCCACTTTGGGGGGGGAGGGGGCAAAAGGAGATCGGACTCAACGGATACCGTCCGTCCTGGGATCCGTACCTTCAAATTAGACTCTGCAATGCCTAAACAAAGAGGCGTTGTATGTATGGCACTATATGGCCATGGCTGTGACGCACCCTTGCGTGGCACCCTATCTATATAGGTGGGCAATCAGCTGTCAATGATTAGACGCGGGAAGGACGATGTCACTGTGAAAGGCGCGGATTCGCGGAGAGGTTCCTCCGGTAGCGATCGAAATCGGCGAAGCCGCACCGGTGCCGGTGGCAGCGGCGGGGGTTCCCGTAGCGTCCGCAGCGAGCGCACTGCCCGCGCATGGCAGAATACGCAGGCCGGTCAGACTGGCGGTGCGCGCAGCGTCGGTGCCGACAGCAATCGAGCCGCCACGACGAAGATGAAAGCGGGGGGCTCCGGAACGTCGTCACGCAAGGGGCGTCCCTCGGGGTTCCGTCGTTTCATTAACTCGCCTCGTACACGCCGGTTTGGGCTGTCTGTTGCCGGTTCTTACGGCGTCGTATTGCTGTTCATCATCTCGGTAGCTCTGATTGGCGTCATCGTCAGTGGCGCTGGAATGTCTCCGCTTCCAGCGAGTATCGCGTCGATGTGGATGATCTTTAACCTCGCGCCGTTCCGTTTTAACGGCACGACGCTGGGGCTCACACCAGCACTGCCCGCGGTGCTGATGGTGTTGTTCATCGCCTGGCGTGTACGCCGCGAAGTCGCTGACCGCATCAGCATCAAGGATGTCCGCGCGTTGGTCGGCGCGTATCTGGGCACGCCCATTGTTCTCACCATCATCGCGTGGCTCATGCTTTACGACGCGTCGAAGGTGTTTCCCCGCGTTCAGACCCCTAGTTTCGGCCTTGCGATTGCAGCCGCGCTGCTTGTAAATCTCGTGGCCTTGGTGCTGGGAATGGGGCAGCGGTTGCTGCGTGCACTACTGCTGCGCCGGAAGCTGCCGGAGTGGTTGCTCGGGTCGGCCCGTCTGGCGGGCAGCTACGTGGCATGGCTGTGGCTGGCCGGTGTTGTGGTGACACTCGTTTCGCTGATTTGGCATCGAGAGTTGCTGGCAGAGACATTTGCAATCACGGATACCGTCGGTGAAAGTGTTGCGGTCAGCGGCCTCTCGCTGCTGTACCTGCCAAATGTGGCCTTCGGTGCTGTCGGTGTGCTGGTGGGCGGAAAATCGACGTTTGGGCCAGCGGAGGCTGGGCTGTTCGCAGTGCACCCGGCTCAGCTGCCACCGCTGCCGATTTTGGCTGCCATGCCTCAGTCGCTGGTGCACTGGGCTTTCGGAGTGCTGATTGTGCTACCGCCAGCCGTTGCGGCTTGGCGCGTCGTGGCATTCCTGAAGAAATCTGCACCGAAGCAGCCCTACCTGGTCGTCGTTCTCGCTGCCGTGTGGTCGATCATCTTCCTCATGGGGCTGGCTTGGCTGCTCGGCGGTGAGGTTGGCATCTTTGGGTGGGCCGGTGCCTCCTGGTGGCTGACTGGACTGCTCGGCTCGATGTGGCTGGTTGTTCCGGGGGCCATCGTGGTTGTTGCGATGACCGGTGTGCCGTCACTTGGTAGGGACAAGGGAGTCTCGGAAGTGGCCGCCGAGAAGTTCCCGCCGAAGCCTGCGGGAGATGGAAACGGTCATGCTGAGGCTGAGGATGCCGGCGACGCCGATAAGTCCGACAATGACGGGAGCGGTTCGGAGGAGTCGGAGGAGATTGTCGACGGGGAAGTCGTAGCGACCTCCGAAGATGAAGCGACCTCCGAAGACGAAGCCGAGTCCGACACAGAGGAGGAATCAGAGTCCGGTGCTGAGTCTGAAGACACTTCAGAAGACGCTGAGGAATCGGACGACTCTGAAGAGGATTCAGAAAGCGCCGCAGGCGGAGAAGCATCGGGCGAAGTAGATGCGACCGACGAGGACGAATCCGATGAGGACACCGAAGACTCGGAGGAAGGCGGCGACGGGGAACCGTCGTCAAGCCAAAAGAGCTAAGCCAACTTAGGGGGAGCGGAATTTGGGGTCTCTGCCGGGCTGGGTAAGCTAAACGCCGTGACTGAAGCACAGCCCGTCGCAGAAATTTCGCACAATAATTCCTCCAGCAAGCAGCTCCGCATCGTAGTCCTGGCCTCTGGCCTGGGCTCCCTTTTGCAGTCGATGCTGGAACTGCTGGACGCTGAAAAGGTTCAGATTGTCGCGGTTGGTTCGGACAAGGATTGTCCGGCGCTGGAGAGGGCTCAAAACCTCAATATCCCAACTTTTCGGGTGCCTTTCGATGCTGAGGCAAAGAAGGACCGAGAAGGTTGGGATATTCGTGTTTTAGAGGCCGTGAACAGTTTTTCGCCGGATATCGTTGTCTCGGCGGGTTTCATGCGCATTCTGGGGCCATCATTTGTGGAGGCCTACAGCAATCGCATCATTAATACGCACCCAGCGCTGCTGCCGTCCTTCCCAGGGGCGCGTGCGGTACCGGATGCACTTGACTACGGGGTGAAGGTCACCGGCACGACCGTGCATATCGTTGATAATGGAGTGGACACCGGGCCGATTCTGGCGCAACAGCCAGTGGCCGTCGAGGACGACGACACGGTGGAGACCCTGCACGAACGAATCAAGGTTGTCGAACGCCGACTCCTGGTTGATGTATTGCACTCGATTGCCGATCACGGAATTGAGCGTGACGGACGAAAGGCTTATCTGAAATGACCAACGACAACACGCAGCGTAAACCGATCAAGCGCGCTCTGATTAGCGTCTACGACAAGACTGGGCTCGAGGAGCTGGCTCGCGACCTGCACGAGGCTGGCGTGGAAATCGTTTCCACCGGTTCCACGGCTGGCAAGATTGCTGCAGCTGGCGTGCCTGTGACCCCGGTTGAGGATCTCACTGGTTTCCCGGAGTGCCTCGAGGGCCGCGTGAAGACGCTGCACCCGCGTGTTCACGCCGGCATTCTGGCTGATACCCGCAAGGAAGACCACCTGGCTCAGCTGAAGGAGCTCGGTGTGGAGGCTTTCCAGCTCGTTGTCGTTAACCTGTACCCGTTCCGGGAGACCGTTGCCTCGGGCGCTTCCTACGACGAATGCGTGGAGCAGATCGACATTGGAGGCCCGTCGATGGTTCGCGCTGCGGCGAAGAACCACCCGTCGGTTGCCATCGTCGTCGACCCGGCTCGTTACGGCGATGTCGCTACCGCCGTGAAGGAAGGCGGCTTCACCCTCGAGCAGCGCCGTGAGTTCGCTCGCGACGCATTCCTGCACACCGCTGATTACGACGCAGCTGTGTCCAACTGGTTTGTTGAGCAGCTCGGTGGCGCTGAGGGATCCACTCCGACTCCGCTGCGCTACGGCGAGAACTCTCACCAGTCGGCAACTCTGACCCGCATTGGTACCAAGGGGCTGGCAAACGCCAAGCAGCTGAACGGCAAGGAGATGTCGTACAACAACTACCAGGATGCCGACGCCGCATGGCGTGCCGCCTGGGATCATGAGCGTCCGTGTGTGGCAATCATCAAGCACGCTAACCCGTGCGGCATCGCAGTCTCGGATGAGTCCATCGCCGCAGCTCACCGCGCAGCTCACGCATGTGACCCGATGTCCGCATTCGGCGGTGTCATTGCCGTCAACCGCGAGGTCTCCGTTGAGATGGCCGAACAGGTCAAGGACATCTTCACCGAGGTCATCGTCGCTCCGTCCTACGAAGACGGTGCCGTTGAGGTGCTGAAGGCCAAGAAGAATCTGCGTATTCTCGTCGCCGAGTACGAAGCACCGACCACGGAGAACAAGTTCATCTCGGGTGGTCTGCTCACCCAGGATCCGGATACTTACCAGGCAGAGGGTGATAAGCCGGAGAACTGGGAGCTGGCCACCGGCGAGGCATTGAATGCTGAAGAGCTGGCTGAGCTCGAGTTTGCATGGCGCTCCGTCCGCGCTGTGAAGTCCAACGCCATTTTGCTGTCCAAGAACAACGCCACCGTCGGCGTCGGCATGGGCCAGGTCAACCGCGTGGACTCCGCAAAGCTCGCCGTTGAGCGCGCAAATACGCTTGCCGACGGAGAAAACCGTACTCAGGGGGCCTACGCTGCGTCCGATGCCTTCTTCCCGTTCGCTGACGGTCTGCAGGTCCTGATTGATGCCGGTGTGAAGGCAGTTGTCCAGCCAGGTGGTTCCATCCGTGACGAAGAGGTCATCGCTGCTGCCAAGGAAGCTGGCGTCACCATGTACATGACAGGTACTCGCCACTTCTTCCACTAATTCCTTACTGGATTAGGGGCTAACCGCCGCGGTGCTAACTGTCACTTCGGCGGTTTTTCTCTACCCGGACGTGTGGGGACCTGTGGGCGAGGATGTGTGTCTGTTGTCGAGCCGTGGTCTATGTGAACACACGCTGAGGGCGGGCGCTGGTGGTAATTATGCAGACGAAATGGCTCCAATGCGTTTAACATAAGGGCTTATGTCACGTAGAACCGAAGCGCGACGGCGTCGAGAAGCAGAGATTCTCTCCGCTGCTGCTGCGATCCTGGCCGACCGAGGGTTTCATCAGACTCGGTTGGAGGATGTTGGCTCCGCTGTCGGCATTTCTGGCCCAGCTCTTTACCGCTACTTCAGCGGCAAGGAAGAGCTGTTGGCGCAGATCCTCATCGATATTTCTATCCGACTTGTCGATGGTGCGCGAGCGGTTCTCGATCGAGCAAAGAGCAATGATTGGGGTCCAGAGGAGACTCTTCGGGGCCTCCTTGCGCATCACGTGCATTTTGCAGTCACGGAGCCCGATCGCATTCGTGTCCAGGAACGTGAAGGCGGAAATCTGGCGCCAGAGCAGAGCGCAAAAGTGCGTTCCTTGCAGCGTCTTTACATGGTTTTATGGGTGGACGCTCTGCGTGAACTACAGCCCGAACTCACCTCCGACGAGGCGCAGCTTAAAGTCCAGCTCACCGCTGGGTTGATTAACTCTTCCAGGCATGTGCTCAAATGGGCGGGCCCCGAGGCGACAAGGGAAAATGCCTTTGAGATGGCCCTCGCTGCGCTGGGCATTAACAACCAATAATCCGTATTCATTCTTCTGCCGTCTGGCCTCACCGTGCTCAGCAGTGTGAGGTCAGGCGGCTTTGTTGTGCGGTGCAGGGCGCTCACATTCAGTTGAATTCACCCCCGAAACAGATTTCTAGGGGAAGCTTACATCTCTGTCGGAAACATGCTGCGACCTCGGTGATGGGGGTGTACTTCATGGTGCGCGGGAAGTCCGCGGGGGTGAAAGTGTGGTCTATAAAACAAAATTTGTTGTGAGGTGACTCGGGTCACATTAACCTTTCCGTCAAGAAAGTTAATAGTCATTAACGGAAAGTATTTCGCCCATGACTCACGCTCCAGCATTGACCAACCGACAGCGCCACGAAGAGCTCGTCGCAGAGCTCAAAGAGTTGCTCAGCACAACAGCACACGGTGGTTCCGAACGTGCCCGTGCTCGCCATATTTCCCGCGGTAAGCTGCTGCCACGTCAGCGCATCAACCAACTGCTTGACCCCGGCAGCCCTTTCCTTGAGGTCGCACCGCTAGCGGCCCACGAAATGTATGGCGGCAAGGTTCCGGCTGCTGGCGTCATCGCCGGCATTGGCATCATCGAAGGTCGTCGCTGCCTGGTTGTAGCCAATGACGCAACCGTTTCCGGCGGAACGTACTACCCGTTGACTGTCAAGAAGCACCTGCGCGCACAGGAGATTGCCAGCCTTAACCACTTGCCGTGCATTTACCTGGTCGACTCCGGCGGGGCCATGCTTCTCAACCAGGATGAAGTTTTCCCTGATCGCGATCATTTCGGTCGCATTTTCTACAACCAGGCCAACCTCTCCGCTCGCGGGATTCCGCAGATTGCCGCCGTGATGGGATCCTGTACCGCCGGTGGCGCCTATGTGCCGGCGATGAGCGATGAAGCGGTCATTGTGAAAAACCAGGGCACCATCTTCCTGGCAGGCCCGCCACTGGTTAAGGCTGCAACTGGTGAAGATGTCACACCAGAGGAACTCGGTGGCGGCGAACTGCACTCCAAGACCTCCGGCGTTACTGATCACCTCGCGGTTAACGATGCCGACGCACTGCGTCGTGTCCGCGATATCGTCGCAACGCTCCCCAAGGACCCGGAAGTTCCGTGGGACACAGAATCCACCGTCTCGCCGACTCGCAACCAGACCGATCTTTACGATGTCGTCCCCGTCGATGCCAAAGTGCCTTACGACGTTCACGAGGTTATTGAAATTATTGTGGATGGAGGTCAATACCAGGAGTTTAAGGCCGAATTTGGTACGACCCTGGTCACTGCTTTCGCCCGCATCCACGGCCACCGCGTCGGCATTATCGCCAACAACGGCATTCTCTTCGCGGAATCTGCGCAGAAGGGCGCGCACTTCATCGAGCTGTGTGATCAGCGCGGCATCCCACTGGTATTCCTGCAGAACACCACGGGCTTCATGGTTGGTCGCGAATACGAGGCCGGCGGTATCGCAAAGCACGGCGCCAAGATGGTCAACGCCGTGGCTACCACCCGCGTGCCCAAGTTCACCGTAGTCATCGGTGGTGCCTTCGGCGCCGGCAACTACTCCATGTGCGGTCGCGCATATTCGCCGCGCTTCCTCTGGATGTGGCCGAATGCTCGCATTTCCGTCATGGGCGGTCCACAGGCGGCGATGACGCTGTCGACGGTTCGTCGCAACCAGATTGAACGCTCAGGTGAGAGCTGGTCGCAGGAAGAGCAGGAGGAGTTTGAAGCTCCGATCCGCGAGCAGTTTGAGCGCCAGTCGCACTGCTATTACTCATCGGCTCGCCTGTGGGATGACGGTGTCATCGATCCCGCAGATACCCGCCGAATTCTTGGCATGGCCCTCGATGTGGCAAGTGGCGCGCCCCTGGATGCACAGGGCTTCGGCGTCTTCCGCATGTAGTAACCAGCTAAAAACTCTCGACACCGCATTTTCTGGAAAGGAAACACAGGGCACATGACAGCGCACAACACGCAGCCCCACGCAGCTGGCGGCAGCCTGAGTACCGTATTGGTCGCAAACCGCGGGGAGATTGCCTGCCGCATTATTCGAACCCTTCGTGACAACGGAATTCGCTCCGTCGCGGTCTACTCGGATGCCGATGCCGACGCCCCTCACGTCCGCATGGCGGATATGGCCATCCACATTGGCCCATCTCCGGCACGTGAGTCCTACCTGGTTATCGACAAGATTATCGATGCCGCTCGCCGCTGCGACGCAGACGGAATCCACCCCGGTTACGGCTTTCTGTCTGAAAACGCAGACTTCGCGACCGCCTGTGAGGAAGCAGGTATTGAATTCATTGGCCCACCGGCCAGTGCCATCAACACCATGGGTGACAAAATCTCCGCCCGCGCTGCCGTCGAAGCCCGCGATGTTCCCACCGTGCCGGGTCTGTCTCGCCCCGGGCTTAGCGACGAGGACCTCATTGAGGCAGCCCCATCGATTGGCTTTCCGGTACTGATTAAGCCGTCGGCAGGCGGTGGCGGCAAGGGGATGCACCGCGTGGAAAATGCTGCTGACCTGCCGGCAGCACTCGCAACAGCTCGTCGTGAAGCGGCGGGTGCCTTCGGCGATGACTCCCTGTTCATCGAGCACTTCGTCGACACCCCGCGGCATATCGAGGTGCAGATTCTCGCAGATAAACACGGCAATGTAATCCACTTGGGCGAGCGTGAGTGCTCGCTGCAGCGTCGCCATCAGAAGGTCATCGAGGAAGCGCCGAGCCCTCTGCTGGATGAGGAAACGCGGAGCGCAATTGGTGAAGCGGCCTGTGACGCGGCACGCTCGGTTGGCTACGTCGGCGCGGGCACGGTGGAGTTCATTGTGCCGGCAAAGGACCCGTCGTCGTTCTTCTTCATGGAGATGAACACGCGCTTGCAGGTCGAGCACCCCGTGACTGAGCAGGTCACTGGCCTGGATCTGGTGGCGCTGCAGGTTGACATTGCCTCGGGACGCCCACTGCCGGTTGCTCAGGAAGATGTAACTCTCACCGGTCACTCGATTGAAGCTCGCGTGTATGCCGAAGACCCGGCGGCGGGATTCCTGCCCACCGGTGGCACGGTCACACGTGTCGTCGAGCCGAGCGGGGCGGGAATCCGGGTGGATTCCGGCATTGTCGACGGTTCCGAGGTCTCATCTCTCTATGACCCGATGTTGATGAAGATCATCTCCCATGGGGAAAACCGTGAGCAGGCGCTCGAGCGGTTGGACCGAGCGCTCGGAGACACCGTTGTCGCAGGTGTCGGAGTCAATATCGACTTTTGTCGCTACCTGCTGAACGTCCCCGAGGTTCGCGCCGGCGATCTTGATACCGGTCTGCTCGACCGCGTGGCGGAAGGCTTCGCCACCTCCGAAACACCGGACGATGTCTACCTCGCCGCTGCGATGGACTGGCTGACTTCCCGCTTTGAACAAGCCACCGACTCACCGTGGCTGACCCCGGATGGCTGGCGTGCCAGTGCGCCTGCCGCGCAGCGCATTCGCTTTGGGGCAGGGGAGGACTCGCGTCTGATCTCGATTGTGGGCACGCCGTCGAGCGCCGACGTCATCGTTGGTGATGTGGTCGCGGGCCTGTCCGCCGAGGCGGAGAACGAAGAGATCGACGTTCCAGAACCGCGAAACTACAAGGTTTCGGTCTACCGCGACGGGGAACACCTGCGCATCGTCCGCGACGGTGTCGCACAGCACTTCCTGGTCGAGACCATCGACAATGCGGGGGCTGCGAACCATGAAGAATACGTCGTCGCCGGCGCTCACGGCACGTGGGTGCTGCCTCGCACCGAGGTAGTCACCACCGGAGCCGAAGCCGATGCCGGAGGCTCGGGAGTCATCCAAGCTCCGATGCCCGGCGCGATTATCGCGTTGGCGGTGGAGGAGGGAACCCGCGTCGAAGTTGGTGATGCTCTGTTGGCCATGGAGGCCATGAAGATGGAGCACACTCTCACTGCCGAAATTGCGGGTGAGGTCAGCTTCACCGTCGCGCCGGGCGATCAGGTCACCGGTGACCAGCAGCTGGCGGTCATCACTGTGGCCGAAGCCGAGGAATAAAAACCCACACGAAACGCACCAACCAGGTCTAACGCCAATCAAGTCCCACACCTACAAAATCTTTTAAGGAGCACTCATCATGTCCGAAAGCACCAAGATTGCAACCGCCATCCTCGACGACGAATACGTGGAACTGCAGAAAGTAGTTCGCGAATTTGCCAACGAAGTTGTCGACCCGGTTTCCGCCGAGCACGACCGCAACCACACTTTCCCGTACGAGATTGTCTCGCAGATGGGCGAAATGGGCCTGTTCGGTCTGCCATTCCCCGAGGAAGTCGGTGGCATGGGCGGTGACTACCTGTCCTTCGGTATCGCCCTGGAGGAGCTGGCTAAAGTCGATCAGTCGGTCGCTATCACCCTGGAAGCCGGCGTTGGTTTGGGCGCCATGCCAATCTTCCACTTCGGCAATGACAAGCAGAAGGAGACCTACCTGCCCGAGCTGACTGCTGGTAAGAAGCTCGCTGGCTTTGGTCTCACCGAGCCGGATGCAGGTTCCGACGCCGGCGCCACCCGCACCACAGCCCGTGAAGACGGCGATGATTTCGTCATCAACGGCGCCAAGCAGTTCATCACCAACTCCGGCACGGATATTACTTCGCTGGTTACTGTCACCGCAGTCACCGGCCAGAAGGAAGATGGCAAGAAGGAGATTTCTACCATCATCGTGCCGAGTGGCACGGAGGGCTTTGTCGCGGAACCGGCTTACGACAAGGTCGGTTGGAATGCCTCCGACACCCACCCACTGACCTTCACCGATGTTCGCGTCCCGCAGGAGAACCTGCTGGGCACCCGTGGTCGCGGCTTCGCTAACTTCCTGTCCATCTTGGCCGAGGGGCGTGTCGCAATCGCAGCGCTTGCCACCGGTGCTGCGCAGGGTTGTGTTGATGAGTCGGTTCGCCACGCCAAGGAACGTCACTCCATGGGCCGTGCAATCGGCGAGTACCAGGCTGTTTCCTTCAAGATTGCCCGTATGGAAGCGCGTGCGCATGCCGCACGGATGGCGTGGTACGACGCAGCCGCAAAGATGGCCGCGGGCGCAGAGTTCCGTCGTGAAGCGTACATCGCCAAGATGATTGCCTCGGAGGCTGCGATGGACAACGCGCGCGACGCGACGCAGATTTTCGGCGGCTACGGGTTCATGAACGAGTACCGCGTGGCACGCCACTACCGCGACTCCAAGATCCTGGAGATCGGCGAGGGCACCACCGAAGTGCAGCTCATGCTGATCGCGCGCGGATTGGGGCTGTAAAAATGGCTGACAACAACGCAACCGACGTCACCCGCGACGTCGTGCAGCGCGGACTGTGGTTCGAAGAGTACGAGGTTGGCGCGCGTTACCTGCACCGTCCGGGGCGAACCGTCACTGAAACCGATGACGTCCTCTTCACGACGCTGACCATGAACACCCAGCCACTGCATCTGGATGCGCACTGGTCGAGCCAGCAGCCGGGATTCGGAGGCGAGCGCCTGGTCAATTCGATGTGGACGCTGTCGACGGTTGTCGGGCTGTCTGTCGGGCAGCTGACGCTCGGCACCATCGTCGCCAACCTCGGCTTCACCGAAGTGGCGTTTCCCGCACCGATGTTCCACAGCGACACCCTGTACGCAGAGACCGTCTGCCGTAACAAGCGCCTGTCCAAGTCCCGCCCCAACCAGGGCATTGTCGAGCTCGAGCACATTGGACGCAACCAGGACGGCACCGTCGTCTGCCGCGCAGTCCGTTCCACGCTCGTCCAATGCGCACCGACTTCGCTTGACGACGGCTCCGAGAACGCAGCTTCAGCGGGGAAGTGAGTGGCTCATGTCTACGCATAACTCCTGGCAGCCGCTGGGCCCTGCAATTCTGTTTGCGCCGGCCGATCGGCCAGAGCGATTCGGCAAAGCTGCTGACCGCGCCGACATGGTGATTCTGGATCTGGAGGATGGCTGTCGCGCAGAAAACCGTGAGGCTGCCCGCGAGGCTATCGTCTCCTGTGACCTCGATCCGGCCCGCACCATTGTGCGTGTCAATCCACCGGAGGTTGAGGACTACGCAGCGGATATTGACATGCTGCGTGGCACCGCTTTCCGCCAGGTGATGCTGCCCAAGGCTTCCTCGGCGCAGCAAGTGGATGAGTTGCTAGCGGCACTGGGGGAGAAGACCCAGGTCATTGCCCTCATCGAAACTCCGCTTGGGGTCATGCGCGCCGAAGAGCTGGCGCAGGCCGATGGCGTCGTTGCGCTGTTCTGGGGCGCAGAGGACCTGGTGGCGGGCTTGGCGGGAACGTCATCACGCTTTAGCGAAGCAGAGGCTGCACTCGCGCCGGGCCGTATCTATGCGGGCAGCTACCGCAGTGTGGCGGTACATACCCGCAGCCACGTTCACCTGGCGGCAGCGGCGCACGGTAAGGCCAGTCTGGATTCCATCTACGTCAATATCTCCGACGCGGATGGGCTAGCTGCGGAGGCAGCCGATGCCGCTGCGTTGGGATTCGCTGCCACCGTCTGTATTCACCCAGGTCAGGTCCCGACAATCCGCCAGGCTTATCGCCCTAGCGACGAGGAGATTGACTGGGCGCGTCGGCTCTTGGCGGAAGCGGAAAAGAACACCGGTGCCTTCAGTTTTGACGGCCAGATGGTGGATGCGCCGCTCTTCCGTCAAGCAGAAGCCATTGCTCGGCGAGCCGCTGTAACCGGTTAGTCCCACAGCCGGTAACTACCACTGATTTATCCCCCTAAAGAACACAATTCCCTCTCACACTCCGCACTATGCGGAGTCACTTAAACCAAGGAGATCTCCCCATGACCGCGACATTGAAGAACCACGCAGAACAGCGCACTGCTGATCCTTCGAAGCTGCCGGAGGGCTTCACCACTGTGCCGGCACCATACGGCAAGGATGTTGTCGATGCTGATGGCAACAAGATGAGCCACGTGTTCGGCGCCGGTGTCGAGCAAGGTGCCGCTCCACTTCGCGATGAGACTCTCGGTGAGAACCTGCGTGCGATTGTGGAGAAATTCCCGTCCCGCGATGCCGTCGTTGACGTCTACGCGGATGTCTCCTTTACCTTTGAGCGTTTCTACAACCGAGTTCTGCGTCTGGCCAGCGCTTTCATCCGTGAGGGCTACCGTCCAGGAGATCGTATCGGCATTTGGTCCACCAACCGCTGGGAGTGGACCGTGGTGCAGTACGCCTGCCACCACATCGGCCTGGTGCTGGTCAACATCAACCCGGCTTACCGCCAGCACGAGCTGAACTACGTGTTGGAAAAGGCAGGTGTGCGTATGGTGTTTGCCGCCCGCCGCTACAAGGACTCCGATTACCGAACCATGCTGATCGAGGCCTCCAAGCAGCGCGGTGTGCGCCTGGACAAGGTCATCTACTTCGGCTCCTCCGAGTGGTACGAGCACATGCACAGCGAAATCGATGACCTGAGCGAGTACACCTCCCAGCTGAAGCCGGATGATCCGATCAACATCCAGTTCACCTCGGGCACGACAGGCTTTCCCAAGGGCGCTACGCTGACGCACCGCAACCTGCTGAACAATGGTTACTTCATCGGTGAGCTGTTGGGCTACACCGAGGCCGACCGCATCTGTGTGCCGGTGCCGTTCTTCCACACCTTCGGCATGGTGATTGGCACCTTCGCCGCCTTCACCCACGGTGCCGCTATTGTCATTCCGGCTCCGTCGTTTAAGGCGCGTGAAACGCTCAAGGCTGTGCACTCGGCTAAGGCCACCAGCCTCTACGGCGTGCCGACGATGTTCATCAATGAGCTTGAAGAAGCCCACGACCAGGAGGAATACGGCTCCCCTTACGACCTGTCGCTGCTGCGCACAGGTGTGATGGCAGGTACCTCGTGCCCGTCGAAGACCATGCGTGATGTGATGGACAAGCTCAATATGCGTGAGATTGCCATCTGTTACGGCATGACCGAGACTTCGCCGGTGTCCTTCCAGACCCGCGCGGATTCCCCGCTGGAAAAGCGCGTCAACACCGTCGGGCAGATCATGCCGCACCTGGAAGCCCGCATCATCTGTGAAGAAACCGGCGAGACCCTACCACGAGGCGAACAGGGCGAGGTCGTCGTCCGTGGATACTCCGTGATGAAGGAGTACTGGGAGCACCCGGAAAAGACCGCCGAGGCCATCGACGCCGACGGCTGGATGCACACCGGCGACCTGGGCGTGCTTGACGACGAGGGCTACCTGTCCATCACCGGACGTATCAAGGACATGCTCATCCGCGGTGGTGAGAACATCTACCCGCGCGAGATTGAAGAGTTCCTGTTCACACACCCGGCTGTTGTCGATGCACAGGTCATCGGCGTGCCGGATGACAAGTATGGCGAAGAAATCATGGCATGGGTAATTCTGCACGACGATGTGGAAGACCTCACCGCCGAGGATGTGGCGGCGTTTGCCCACGGCAAGCTGTCGCGTCACAAGATTCCGCGCTACGTCCACGTCGTCGAGGAGTTCCCGATGACCGCGTCGGGCAAGGTTCGCAAGGTTGAGATGCGTGAGATGGCTCCGCGAATCCTGGGCTGGGTGTAGAACAATGTCAAAAACAACTGATCAGACCGGTCGCGAGCTTGTCGCAGGCCTCGTCACTGATGGAATGACCCTGGCAGTCGGCGGTTTCGGCCTTTGCGGTGTGCCATATACCCTCATCGAGGGCGTGCGCGACTCCGGGGCAAAAGACCTCACCATCGTGTCCAACAACATGGGCATTGACGGCACTGGGCTCGGCATTCTGCTGGAGAACAAGCAGGTGGCAAAGGTAGTGGCCTCCTACGTCGGCGAGAACAAGGAGTTTGCTCGCCAGTACCTCGAAGGAGAAATCGAGGTGGAGTTCACCCCTCAGGGAACGCTGGCAGAGCGGCTTCGCGCAGGTGGCGCAGGTATTCCCGCATTCTACACCGCAACCGGCGTCGGCACGCTCGTTGCAGAGGGCAAGCCCCACGCCGACTTCGACGGACAGACCTACGTGCAGGAGCGTGGCATCGTTGCCGACATCGGCCTGGTGCACGCCTACCACGGCGATATTGACGGCAACCTTGTATATCGCCGGACCGCGCAGAACTTCAACCCGCTGTGCGCAGCATCCGGCAACGTGACCGTTGCAGAGGTGGAGCACTTGCTTGGCCGCGGCGAGATCGACGCAGATCTGGTGATGACTCCGGGTGTGCATATCCAGCACATCGTTCGCGGTGACGGACGCGAGAAGCTCATTGAAAAGCGCACAACTCGGCCACGCAATACCGATTCCAGCCACGATGCCGGTGACGCGGCAGCAGGGGAGGAGATTTAAATGGCACCTGCGAAGACAATTATGGACAAGGGCTGGAGCCGTGACGAGATGGCACAGCAGGCCGCTGAAGAGCTGCGCGATGGCGACTATGTGAATCTGGGCATCGGCATTCCGACACTGGTGGCAAACCATATTCCCGAAGGCGTGCGCGTTCTGCTGCAGAGTGAAAACGGAATTCTGGGAATGGGTGCCTTCCCATATGAAGGCGAAGAGGATGCTGACCTCATCAATGCGGGGAAGCAGACCGTGACATTGGTGCCGGGCGCGGCAATCTTCGACTCCGCCACCAGTTTCGGCATGATTCGCGGCGGTGCCGTGAAAATGGCCGTGTTGGGTGCGATGGAGGTGAGCCAGTGCGGTGACCTGGCCAATTGGATGATTCCGGGAAAGATGGTCAAGGGCATGGGCGGCGCGATGGACTTGGTCGCCGGTACCCCTCGAGTGGTGGTTTTGACCGATCATGTTTCCAAAGATGGCAAACCAAAATTGGTAAAAGCCTGCGAACTGCCCCTCACAGGTGCAAAAGTAGTGAAAAGGATTATTAGCAACCTGGGAAGCTTCGATGTCGCTGATGATCACCTGGTGCTACGCAGGCTGGCACCTGGGGTGACGCTGGCAGATATCGAGGCCAACACCGAAGCCGCATACGTGGCTGACCTCGAGAATTAAATACGCAGCAATCATGGTCAGTCCACA
Organism: Corynebacterium sp. MSK032; assembly: GCF_030232065.1. Lineage (NCBI taxonomy): Bacteria > Bacillati > Actinomycetota > Actinomycetes > Mycobacteriales > Corynebacteriaceae > Corynebacterium > Corynebacterium sp. MSK032. The sequence continues at coordinate 48,872 of NZ_JASPJR010000006.1, forward strand.
CTCATCAGTTTTGACTTAGGAGAATCCATCCATGAGTAACCTTCCAGCTCCCAGCCCGAATGATGTCGTTATCCTCGCTGGTGCCCGCACCCCGCAGGGCAAGCTGCTCGGTCAGCTGGCACCGCTTACTTCCGTCGAACTCGGCGCACATGCTGTCAAGCACGCTGTCCAGCGTTCCGGCGTTGCCCCGGAAGAGGTTCAGCACGTCGTAATGGGCCAGGTGATTCTCGCAGGTGCTGGCCAGAACCCGGCTCGACAGGTCGCCATTAAGGCAGGTCTGCCATGGAATACGACTGCTGAGATCGTTAACAAGGTCTGTCTCTCGGGTCTAAACGCTGTCATTCACGCCGCTCGCCTGATTCGTCTCGGTGATGCAGACGTCGTTGTTGCAGGTGGTCAGGAGTCCATGACGCACGCTCCGCACGTTGCACGCGGTGTTCGTCAGGGCAAGTCCTTCGGTGCGCTGAAGCTGGAGGACACCTTGGAGCGCGACGGTCTGGTCGACTCCTTCGATGGTGTGTCCATGGGTACGCTTACCGACGGTCCGAACAGCGACCTCGGCATTAGCCGCGAGCAGCAGGACGAGGTTGCGGCCGCTTCTCACCAGCGTGCGGCTAAGGCGCAGGAAGACGGTATTTTCGCGCAGGAAATCGCTCCAATCGAGATTCCGCAGCGCAAGGGTGACCCGGTAGTTGTCGACACCGACCAAGGCATTCGCCCGGAGACCACGGTGGAGACCCTGGCTAAGCTGCGCCCGGTCTTCCTGAAGGAAAACGGCACCATCACTGCCGGTAACTCCTCGCCGATTTCCGACGGTGCCGCAGCAGCTGTGCTGGCATCGCGTGCCTACGCAGAAAAGCACGGCCTGGACTACCTCGCAGTTGTGGGCAAGGCTGGCCAGACCGCAGGTCCGGATAACTCCCTGCACGCTCAGCCTGCGGACTCTTTGAAGGAGGCCCTGCGTCGCGCTGAGTGGGATGCGCAGGAGCTCGACTTCATCGAGATCAACGAGGCATTTGGTGCGGTGGCCGTCAAGTCCCTGCGTGAGCTGGACTACCCGCTGGAGAAGACCAACATCCACGGTGGCGCGATTGCCCTCGGCCATCCGATTGGCTGCTCTGGTGCCCGCCTGACTCTGACCGCTGCGATGGAGCTGACCCGTCGCGGTTCGGGGCGAGCTGGTGTGTCCTTGTGCGGTGGCGGCGGTCAGGGCGATGCGCTGCTGCTGTACCGCGACTAATCGCAAAAGGCTGAAAAACTCAGCAAGCCCGCGTTGTGGTTTCCACTCTATGGATGCCACAACGCGGGTTTTGTTGTCTCTTGGGGGAGCCCCTGCGCGAAGGTGATTCGAGTTTTCAATTAGGTTAGGAGCTATGACAGGCTTTAGCTCCCTCGATGGTGAACAGACCTTCCCTTGGCTTCCCTCTGGCCCGGCGCTACTCTTCGCCCCGGCTGACCGTCCGGAACGTTTCCAGAAAGCTGCTGAACGATCGGACATGGTCATCATTGACCTGGAAGACGGCGCTGCCGTTGACAATCACGAGCAGGCACGTGCGAACATCATCAACAATCCGCTCGACCCGGAGACGACTATTCTTCGGATTACCGGTCCCGGGACTCCGACCTTCGCAGAGGATGTCGCCTTTGCCCGTGCATGTGATTACGACATCGTCATGGTGCCCAAGATTCGAGACTCCATCTCCGCAGAGCTCGAGGGGCTGAAGATCATCGCGATGATTGAAACCCCACAGGCCATGATTAATATCCAGCAGATTGCCACGCACCCGGACGTTGTGGGTCTGTTCTGGGGCGCCGAAGACCTGACCGCCGAACTCGGTGGCGTGTCCTCGCGCCAGAGTGTGGATGAAAACCCTCGTCGCCACTACCGCGATCCGCAGCGATTGGCTCGTGCACTCGTTCAGGTGCATGCAGCTGCGGCGGGTATTGCCGCCATTGATGCCGTTCATACTGACTTTCGCGATGAGCGCGGCCAGTACCTAGAGGCTCTCGATGCCGTGGGCTGTGGTTTCCTGGCTACGGCCTGCATCCATCCGGCGATGGTGCCGCCGGTGCGCAAGGCATACAAGCCGTCGGAAGCAACGCTCGCCCGCGCCCGGAAGATTGTCGATCACGCAGGTACGCACACTGGCGCCTTCCAGCTCGATGGCGAGATGATTGACGCGCCCGTCGTAAAGCAGGCGGTGGCAGCGCTCGCGCGTGCGGGAATGACGGAGTAACTAGCGGCGGGATTTCGCCAGGTTCTCGGTGACCTTCCGATCGATGCGGCCGAAGTTGTAGTACGCCGCACACGCGCCTTCGGGGGAGACCATGCAGGTGCCGATGGGGGTCGCCGGGGTGCAGGCGGTGCCGAAGACCGCGCACTGCCAGGGCTTGATGTGGCCGGTGAGCACAGAGCCGCATTCGCAGGTCACGGGATCTGGGATACGGCGCCCCGGCACCTGGAAACGGCGCTCGGCGTCGAATACCGCGTATTCCTCAGAGATGCCGAGGCCGGAGTTTTCAATCCAGCCGAGGCCACGCCACTCGAAGGTGTCGCGGAGGGAAAAGACGCGGTCCATAAGTTTCTGCGCGGTGGTGTTGCCGGAGGAGCGAACGACGCGCGCGTACTGGTTGTCCACCCGCGACTTACCGGCAGCAACGTCGCCGCTGACGAATTGATCCAGCAGCATGACGACGGCCTGGAGCACATCCAATGGCTCAAAACCGGTGACCGCCACTGGCAGATTAAACTCGCGCGGCAGGAACTCAAAGGCGTCCGTGCCGGTGGTTGTAGCCACGTGACCTGGGCCGATGAAACCATCGACCTTGGTTTCGCCGCCGTTGACGATGGCGCGCAGTGGCGGCTCGATGAGTACGTGGTTGGAAAATACGGAGAAGTTTTCCACCCCCTGCCGGCGCGCGGCCTCAACGGTCACGGCTGTCGACGGGGCGGTTGTCTCAAACCCGACAGCGAAGAAAACGACCTGCTTATCCGGGTTGTCGGTGGCGATCTTCAGCGCGTCGAGAGGCGAGTAGACAAAACGCACATCGGCGCCGCGCGCACGTGCCTGCATCAGCGACGTTTCGGACCCCGGCACACGCATCATGTCGCCGAAGGTCGTGAAAATGACGTCTTCCTGCTGTGCCAGCCAAATGGCATCGTCGACGCGACCCATGGGGATGACGCAGACGGGGCAGCCGGGCCCGTGGATCAGCTCGATGTTTTCGGGTAGGAGGTTTTCCAAGCCGTAACGGTAAATGGTGTGCGTGTGCCCGCCACAGACTTCCATCAGCGCGATGGGCTTCTCCAGCTTGGTGGCCTCGCGTTCAATGCGTGCGAGCAGCTTCTTCGCAGCGGCGGGATCGCGGAATTCGTCAACGTATTTCATGGTGCCGTCCAGCCCCTCAGTTGATCTGTGACGATGAGAAGGATTCCAGCTCATCCTCGTAAGTGTCGCCGCCTAGCTGTTTGATTTGCTGGAGCGAAAGTCTGGCTTCTTCCTCGTCGATCTTGCTCATGGCGAAACCGACATGTACGAGAACCCAGTCACCGGCGGTGAGGTTCTCGTCAACAAGTAAATCGGTGGAAATCATGCGTGCGACGCCACCAATTTCCACTGTTGCACGGGCAGCATCGTGGACTTCTGTGATGACGGCAGGGACACCAAGACACATACGCTTCTCCTCGTTTGCAATACTTATCGAGACTACCATCAGAGGCAGCGAACCTCGTTTTCGAAGGACGAGTGACGCAAGCAGTTTTGTCCGCCACCAGCTGTGAAGTTAGGGATAGTGAGCATGCAGCCGAAGAATCGTCTGAACACCAACGAAGCCAAGGTAAACACCAATATTGGTCGCGTTCGGGCACGTCCGTTCAGGCTTCTCGACGACTACGTCACCTTGCAACACGGCTCCGGTGGAAAGGCCTCCGCAGCTCTGGTTGAACAGGTCTTTTTCGACGCCTATGGCAATGAAATTTTAGGGCAGGGTGGCGACTCCGGGCTGTTCGCTGCCGATGCCGTCGTCGAGGCTGCGGCAGCTTCTGCACATGGTGGGGCGCGGTTGGCAATGTCCACCGACTCCTATGTGGTCAATCCCATCGAGTTCCCGGGCGGCGACATCGGGGATTTGGCCGTCAACGGCACGATTAACGATCTGGCGGTAGCTGGAGCCAGGCCCCTGGCGCTGACCGCATCGTTCATTCTGGAAGAGGGGCTGGAGATTGCGACTCTGCGCCGCATTGTGGCGAGTATGCGCGTCGCTGCCGATGCCGCAGGGGTGAGCATCGTCGCCGGCGACACCAAGGTTGTGCCGAAGGGCGCAGGTGACCAGGTCTACATCACCACGGCCGGGGTGGGCGTGGTCCGCGGCGACTACGCCGGTGCCGCTACGGCAGGATCTGTCTACGCAAACATCGAGGCCGGAGACCGCATCCTCGTCTCCGGTCCAATCGCCGATCACGGCATGGCCGTCATGCTCGCCCGCGGCGACTTGGCTCTGGCCGCGCCTATTGAGTCCGATACCCGCGCTGTCAACGGTCTGGTCGAAGCGCTACTTGAAGCTGCACCCGGCACTCGCTGGATGCGCGATGCCACCCGCGGCGGCCTCGGCACGGTCGCCAACGAGCTCGCCCGCGGCACCGGTCTTGGTGTCGTGCTTGACGACGAATCCATTGCAGTCCGTGACATGACCCGTGGCGCCTGTGACATGCTCGGCATCGATCCGCTCTACGTCGCCAATGAAGGCACCTTCGTCGCCGTTGTCCCCGCCGAGCAATCCGAGGCAGCGCTCAGTGCGCTCCACGCAGCCGGAGCTTCCGAGGCTCGTGATATCGGCTCCATCGAGGACGAGCCCGCCGCTTCCGTGGTGCTAGTCACCGGATTCGGTGGCACCCGCATGGTGGACATGTTGGTCGGCGACCCGCTGCCGCGCATCTGCTAGACATCCATGCCGGTTGCCGCCAGCAGGCGACCGGCCATCGCCTGGCCAAGACTCAAGCCGCCATCGCCCGGTGGCACAATTTGATGCTGCAACAGAGTAAAGCCCTCAGCTGCAACTTCGCGCCGCAGCAGCTCCATCAACAGCGCATTATTCGCGCAACCCCCGCTGACGCCGACAACATCGGTGCCGGCTTCCTCCGCAGCCTGCACCAATCGCTTGCCGACGACACCCGCGACCCCACAGTGAAACACAAATGCGGCCTGCTCAGCGTCGGGCGATGCTACCGCCTCCCGGATAACCTCCTGGAGGGGCACTGGTCTGGTCTCTGAACTGACCGCTTCAAGCGCTTCCGCATGTGACCTCACGTAGCGAGTCGCCGCTGCCTCCAACTCCATGGCCGCTTGCGCCTCGTAGCTGATGGCCCCGCCACCGCGCCAGCGAGGAAGCAGCAGAGCTGCGGCGGCATCGAATATGCGGCCGAGAGATGAAGTTTGCACTGTGCCAACTCCCGTCGCCAACTGGCTTTCAACCAGGGTTACTTCGCGCTCGTTTGAGAGGTTGCGCAGGAGGTGGTCGTCGTCAAGCTCCCACTCGTGCGCGAGACCGAGGGCGAGCCGCCACGGGTGCGTGACGGCGCGATCGCCTCCGACCAACGGGAAAGTGGGGCAGTGCCAGGTGCGTTCCCAGGTTGTGGAACTGCGACTGAGCGTGAGGATCTCGCCGCCCCAGATGGTGCCATCGGTGCCATAGCCGGTCCCGTCGAGAGTGGCGACAACTGCATGACCCGCATTGGGGGAGAGGAGACGGTGCTCCGCGAGTAGGGAGAGCGCGTGTGCGAAGTGGTGCTGAACTGCGAGGAGTTCGATGTCGTGCTCGGCGGCGAAGCGTTCGGCGAAGGCGGTCGTGGCGTAGCCCGGATGAAGATCGCAGACGACAAGCTCCGGGGTCGCGTCGCGCATGGAAAGGAGCTGTTCAACTGTTCTCTGGTAGGCCTTCTGGCTGGCCCACGACCCCATGTCGCCAATGTGCGCGGAGACGTGAGCGAGGTCCCCATGCGCGATAGCAAAAGTGTTCTTCAGCTCTCCGCCGGTCGAGAAAATGGTGGGTTGGGACGTGCTCCGGGTGCTGGTGCCAGGGCCAGGGCCAGTGCCAGGGCCAGTGCCAGGGCCAGGGCCAGTGTGGCTACGAGAATCGGTGGGCGTGATTGAAACGGGGACGGGAGCGAAGCCGCGGGACCGGCGCGATGGGGCGGTGCCGATGAAAACCGAATCTTCAACGGGTACGTGGATTTCGCGGTCGTGGAGGATGAAAGCGTCGGCGATGTGACCGAGCTTCTTCAGCGCGTCGGCATTGTCGGTACAGACGGGCTCGCCACTGAGGTTGCCGCTGGTGACCACGAGCGGGCGATCGCAAAGCAGCAGGTGAATGCCTGAGTACGGAAGCATAATCCCGAAGCTGTCGAGGCCCGGTGCGATGAGATTGGAAAGCGGCCCCGACCGCTGCTTCGGTACAATCACAATCGGTGCCTCAGGGGAGTCGAGGAAACGCTTCTCCTGCTCAGTTAATTCAACCAGTTGGGCAGCGGTGTCAACAGTGGGGGCCATTACCGCCAACGGTTTGTCGGGTCGACGTTTGCGCATCCGTAGTTTCTCGCAGGCAGCGTCATTGGTGGCATCGCAGACCAGGTGAAAACCACCAATACCTTTGACGGCGAGCAGGGCGCCGTCGTCAAGCAGTGCGTGTGCGCGACGAAAGAGCGCGAGAACCTCCTCGCGGGAGGTGGCGGTGGTGGTGCCGCCTGCATCGTGCCAGCTCAGACGCGGGCCACAGTCGAAGCAGCTGATTGGCTGAGCGTGATAGCGGCGGTCGGTAGGGTCGGTGTACTCGCGCTCGCACGGGGTGCACATCGGAAAGGCCGCCATAGTGGTGCGCGGGCGGTCGTAGGGCAGTTCAGTGATGATGGACAGGCGCGGTCCGCAGTTGGTGCAGGAGATGAAAGGGTAGAGGTAGCGCGGGTTGGTAGGGTCGAAAAACTCACGGCGGCAGTCCGGGCACAGTGCAGTGTCGGGCGGAAGCAGTGCGCGGCCGGAGTAGCTGTGGCGAGAGGGCACGATGGTGAACTCGCGCTCATGGCCCAGTGTCGCGATGTGCTCGGCGGAGTGATTGATGATGCGGGCAAGCGCCGGCAGTTCGGTGAAAAGCTGGCTGCGGAAGGCAGCGAGGGCGTCCGGTGGGCCTTCTACCTCGATGAATACGCCCTGCTCATCGTTGCCACAGAAGCCGACGAGACCCGCGCGCCGGGCGATGGTGGCGACAAAAGGGCGGAATCCGACCCCCTGGACGATACCTTCGATACGCCAGCGAATGCGTTGAATGCTCGTACCCATCCCCGCCCCGGTCGCGCCTGCCTTTTCCATGCATTCAACTTTACGTAAGCGGCTCGGGTCCGTTCGCACTGCTAGTTTGGAGATTGTGCACGAAGTAGCGTTGAGCATGCAGTTAGCGAAGGTTGTCACGAGAGCAGCCGAAGGTCGAACTGTACGCACTGTGCACCTGCGGATAGGCGCTCTACGGCAGGTTGTGCCAGAAACCCTTTCATACGCGTGGGATTTCGTCAGTCGCGATACCGGTTTGGGGGACGCGAAATTGGATATTGACTGGGTACCTGCGGTTGTCGAATGCGCGCACGGGCATCGCGAACAGGTGGGGCCACTCGACGGCCTGCTGTGCCCCACGTGTGGAAAGCCAGGACGCGTAATCTCGGGGGAAGAGTTCACAATCGTCGACATCGACGTCGACACGCACAAGTAGGAAAGACGGTTTTATCATGGGACGTTTCCACCGGCATGACGGCGATGACGCACACCACCATCACCACCATCATCATGACCACGACCATGACCACCATCACGGCCATGACCACGTTCATCTCGCCGATCCCGATGACACTAGCCACGGCGACCACTCGGGTTATGAAACCGGCGTGGAACGCGTGACCATCCTCGAGGACATCTTCAGCGAGAACGACCACCGCGCGGAGCATAATCGCGAGCTGCTTGCTGAGCATGGCGTGGAAGCCATCAACCTGATGAGCTCCCCGGGTTCAGGCAAGACTGCGCTGTTGGAGAAGACACTGGCGGCTGCGCAGGGAAAGCTGCGCGTCGGCATTATCGAGGGCGATATTGAGACGGCTCTCGATGCCGACCGCTTGGAGGGCTACGGGGCACAGATTTCGCTGCTGAACACGGGCAACGGATTCGGTGGTGAATGCCACTTGGACGCCCCGATGGTCTCCCGCGCGCTCGAGGGGCTGGATTTGGCCACGCTTGACCTGGTCATGATTGAAAATGTGGGAAACCTTGTCTGTCCGGCTGAGTTTGAGGTCGGTGAGACTCGCAAGGCAATGGTCTACTCCATCACCGAGGGGGAGGATAAGCCGGTCAAGTACCCGGTGATGTTCCGCTCTGTGCAGGTAGTGGTTATCAACAAGATGGACCTTGCCCCGTACCTTGACTTCGACATGGAGCTCTTCCGCGCCAACCTGGAAAAGGTCAATCCAGGCGTGAAGGTGATTGAGGTCTCCGCTAAGACTGGGGAGGGCATCGACGAATGGCTCCGTTGGGTCAACCCTGCGCTGGTTGATTAAGCGCGCGCCGGGGGGCCGTCGTGAAGCAATGGGGGCGTCACGGCATGCTTGACGACGGCCCCGTTACCCCCCTCGCTTCGCTCCACCTTAGTGGGGGATAGGTGATATCCCGCTGTAATCTGCGGCGGTTTTTCACGTTCACTACCTGTACCTGGAGCTATATTTACGCAACATTTATCTTGCATATTATTTTGTTATAACCGCAGCGCAGCACCATTATTCAGGTTGTTCTTAGGTCGCTATACTTGGCCATGTATAGGCAATGGGCCTTGGTAGTTGTAAAACCTCGAAACCAATATTCCTAATAACTAAGCAGAAGGCGCAGCGAAAAAATGATTAGTGGCGCGAATTGGCAGGAAGGGACCCTCGGCGAAAACCTCGCTAGAGCTGGTGTCTCACGGCGCAGTTTCATGAAGTTTTGTGGCACTATGGCGGCAATTTTTGCCGCCGGAACTCCGAATGTCGGTGAGGCTGCGGCGCAGTCACTGACTCCCTCGGCGGAGGAAATCGCAGATAAGCTCTCGGCTGTAAAGAAGCCGAAGGTGGCTTGGCTGCAGTTGCAGGAATGTACCGGATGTATGGAATCCGTATTGCGTTCCGGAGGCACCACTGCTGAAGATGTGGTGCTGAACCTGGTTTCGATGGACTACAACGAGCTGCTCATGGCACCGTCCGGGCATGCGGCTGAAAAGGCTTTGGACGACATGAATGCCGAGGATCACATTCTGGTGGTCAATGGCTCGATTCCGACCGGCGAGAACGGTGCGTACTGCACCATTGGCGGTAAGTCGGCAGAACAGGTGCTGCTCGAGGCTGCTGAGAAGGCCACGGCAATCCTGGCCGTTGGTGCCTGCGCAGTCTGGGGTTCTGTCCAGGCTGCTAAGCCGAATCCGACCGGTGCCAAGGGTGTCGATGAGATTATCAAGGACAAGCCGGTGATTAACGTCTCTGGTTGTCCGCCGATTGGTGAGGTGATTACGGCCACCCTGACGTACGTACTCACTTATGGCAAGACACCGGAGGTCGACGCTGAGGGGCGGCCAAAGTTTGCCTATGACCAGCGTATTCACGACTCCTGCCCGCGTCGCGCGCATTACGATGCCGGTCAGTTCGTGAAAACCTTCGACGACGAAGGCGCACGAAACGGCTGGTGCCTTTACGAGGTCGGCTGTAAGGGGCCATCCACGTTTAGCCCATGCCCAATCGTGCAGTGGAACCTTAAGTCCGGTTGGCCAATTGGTGCTGGTCACCCATGTATTGGCTGTACTGAGAAGGACTTCTTCGACCAGTTCACTCCGTTCTACGATAAGCTGCCGGGAATCCCGGGTATTGGAGTGGAGTCCAGCGTGAACAAGGTCGGCGTTGGACTGCTGGCTGCCACTGCCGCAGGTGCCGCGGTCCATGGCGGACTCACATTGGTGAAGGAACTGAAGATAAGGCGCTCCAACGGCGAAGAAAAGGTGTTGGCTGCGTTTGGTGGTGTGGAAGGCCGGAAGCCACCGATGGTCGACCTTCCTTCAAACGCACCAGGCACGCAGAGCGAGACAGCATCCGATTCGAAGGACAACTAAGGGGGCATAGGACATGGCTACGGAAAAAGTTGTAATCGACCCGATTACCCGAATCGAGGGACACCTTCGCATTGAGCTGGAGCGCGAGGGAGACCAGATCAAAACCGCGTGGAGTGAGACTACTCAGTTCCGCGGTATCGAAACCATTGTGAAAAACCGCGATCCTCGCGATGTCTGGGCATTCGTTGGTCGTATCTGTGGTGTGTGCACGGGTACTCACTCGGTGGCGTCCATTGCCGCTGTCGAAGATGCCATTGGCTCGACACCGCCCCCGCAGGCACGTCGTATTCGCGACCTGGTGATTGGCTCGCAGGAGATTCACGACCACGTCGTTCACTTCTACCACCTTCACGGTCTGGACTGGATTGATGTCACGAAGGCTCTCGAGGCAGATCCGAAGAAGACCGTTGAGTTCGCGCAGTCGATCGGCTCGACGTGGAAGGGCAACAACGAAGAAACCTTCGCCCGGGTCAAGGAGACCGTGCAGGGCATTGTGGACTCCGGCCAGCTGTCCATCTTCACCGGCGGCTACTGGGGACATGAGGACTACCGCTTGCCACCTGAGGCCAACCTGATGGCAGTGTCGCACTACCTCGACGCCTTGGCTTTCCAGCGCTCTATCATCCGCATTAACACCGTCTTCGGCGGTAAGAATCCACACCCGAACTTCCTGGTCGGAGGCATGGCGTGCTCCATCGACCCGGAACGCTCTGAGACGGTCAACCAAGTCGGCATTGATCAGATAAAGTCCTGGATCGACGAGATCGTGGAGTTCGTCAATGACTGCTTCTACCCAGATGCAGTCGCCATCATGAGCGTTTACAAGGACTACTTCGACATCGGTCGCTCCTCCGACAGCTTCCTGGCGATAGGCATGGCCGGCGCCACTTACTCCGGCGACCCGGCTAAGTCCCGTGTCCAGACCGTGCATCCAGACATCAAGCCCGGTGTCATTCTCGACGGTGACTACACCAAGCTCCACCCATTCCAGCCGGAAAAGATCGAGGAATTCATCAACTCCGCCTGGTACACGCAGGAAGCCGGCGATGATGTCGGCCTGAAGCCGTACGACGGCGAGACAACTGTGAACTATACCGGCCCGAAGCCGCCGTATGAGTGGCTGTCGGACAATGAAAAGTACACCTGGTCGAAGGCGCCGCGTTACGACGGTCGCGCTGTTCAAGTGGGCCCGGTTGCTCGTGTGCTGTTGGCGTACCTGCAGAAGGAGCCGGAGACAATGCGCCTGGTCGACGAGGTCATGGATAAGCTCGACCTGCGCATTGAGCAGATGAACTCCACTGCGGGACGCACCTACGCACGCGCTGTGGAGTCGGTGACCACCGCCAATTACTTGGCAGATCATATTTTCCCGGAGTTCGTTGAGGCCCTGAAGAACGGCGACATCGATGTCTTCGACAACAGCCGTTGGGAGCCGACCACGTGGCCGGAAAAGTGCCAGGGCGTGGGTTTCCTCGAGGTCGCTCGTGGCATGCTCAGCCACTGGGTCAAAATTGAAAATGGCAAGGTGACCAACTACCAAGCCGTGGTTCCCACCACGTGGCTGGCCGGTGGCCGTGACCCGAAGGGGCAGCTTGGCCCATACGAGCACGCGCTGGCTGGCGATGGCACACATCCGCTGGTTGATCCCGAGCAGCCGCTTGAACCACTTCGCACGATTCATTCCTTCGATCCATGTATGGCCTGCGCAGTCCACATTTTGGATCCGGCTGGTCAGGAAATGTTTAAGGTGACGACGGCATGACACCCCCAGTGAGTGAAAATCCGGAACTGCGACTAAAAGATTCCAAGGGCAACCCCCTGGTTATTGCGGTTATTGACGCACACACCAGCCACTGGTTGTCGCCATCCGAGGTCATTCAGGCCGCAGCAATTGTCCCGGACGACTCCCGCGATCCTGTCGACCTTGCGCTAAAGGTCAGCTTGCGTCGTCGTCGTGACGATCTTTTCCACCTCGACGGCACGCCACTGATGAAACTGACCCCGGATTCCTACGACCCGGCGACGCCTGACCGCCGTTACTCCATTGCCAAGGTGCACGGCCTCAACATTGCGGATCAAACGGTCGATGTCGCCATCATGCGCGGTGAATTGAATGCGGTCGTTGAGGCATCCACGATGTCCCGTGAGGAAGGCGTTCTACTTCGTCGTAACGCGAACATGCATCATGGTCGCGGGCACCGCAGCATGGGCGTCGCGCTTGCGCCCATTGACAAAGACGGAAATATCATCGGAGAGTTCATCTTCGAAGGATTCGTGGCAATGGGGCTGCGGAAACTCGACGAGGCCATTGCGGAGAACAAGAAGGGCTCCGGTTCGTGGGTCGAGGTTCACCTGTGGGGATGGGCGCTGCGCGTTCAACATTGGTTGAACCTGGCGCTGATGTTGGTGATGACCTTTACTGGCTGGTACATCATGCAGCCCTATTTGACTGAGCGCACCTATGACGGCTCGGCCGCGGGATTCGCGATGGGATATGTCCGTTTCGCGCACTTCTTAGCCGGATTCCTATGGATCGCGGTGGGGCTATGGCGTGTCATTCTGCTGTTTGTTACCCACGACCGACAAACACGATGGCGTGCGCTATGGCCGATTCATAACAAGCAGGATGTTAAAGACCTCTGGCACACGATGCAGTACTACCTCTTCCTGCGCAAGGAAGGGCCGTTCTACTTCGCTCACAATCCGCTGCAGCAGCTGGCGTACACCGGCATTTATGCGATGTGTTTCATTCAGATGCTCACAGGTTTGTCGCTATACGCGATGATGGATCAGTCCAACTGGTTCTTCCAGCTGCTGGCTATGCCGACGCACTGGATTGGCATCGGCTACTTCCGCCTGATTCACACAATCATCATGTACCTGATTTGGCTCTTCGCCATCATTCACGTCTACTTGGTCATCCGCTCCGATGCGGTGCACAACCACGGTGGTCTGTCCTCGATGATTGGTGGCTCTGTCTGGCTACCGCGCGGCACGCAACCGGTTGACTCTCCACGCATTGGATAGGAGATCATTGGGTAACGATAAGGTGTCCGACGCAGTCACCGGTGCTGATGCTGGCACTCCGTTGGTGACGGTTCTTGGCATCGGCAACCCCGTCATGGGCGACGACGGCATTGGTCTCGAGCTGCTGAGGCGCCTTGCCCCAGAACTGGAATCTGCAGGCATGGGGCAGACAACGCAGGCCGGGGATTCTGCGCATCTGGTCTGGTCGCCCTCCAACCTCGATGATCCTGCGAACCTCGCCGGGCGAGGGGACGAATGGACGGGTGCGGTTGCCTACATCGATGGTGGCACCTGCGGTATGGAGTTGCTGCCCATCGTGCAGGAGGCCAAGAACCTATTGTTGCTCGACGCTCTCGCTGGTCCGGGGGATCCCGGTACCGTCGTCAAGCTCGTCGGTGACCAGATCCCTAGACTATTGGCGGCAAAGCTGTCCGCGCATCAGGTCGGCTTGCTGGATTTGCTCACAGCGGCGCGCCTGCTGGGGCAGGAGCCTGAGCGCGTCGGTGTAGTGGGAGTGGTCTACGAGTCGGCTGACATGGTGGTGGGGCTCAGCAACACGGCACTTGGCGGCATTGAGGAGGCGACTGAGGTTGCGCGCGAGCTCATCGACAGCTGGCTTGCCGACGAGCGCGACAGTGACGTCTAACCCTCGCCCTCAGCGCTGACCTCAATACTGGAGATTTCAAACTCGCGGCCGTGCCGCAAATCCGCAGTTGGGGTGCCGCAGACAGGGCAGGTTAGAGCATAGAATTCATCAATTTCATGCTCAGCCTCGCAGGTGGGGCAGTAGACCGTCGAGACAATGAGCTCGGCATCTAACTCGGCGCCCTCACACTGCGTCGCGGCACTGGCCACAGGCCATGCGGCGATGAGGGAATCGTAGACGACCCCGGAGCGGTCGCCCACACGCATTGACACCTTTGTCACGGTACGTCCCGGGCAGACCTCGGCAATCTTTTCCACCACGCTGGTCAACAATCCAAGCTCATGCACAGATACCATTATGGCGAAGCACTCAGCGCGAAGGAGGCGCAGGCGGACCATGTCATCCAAATCCGTTCCGGTTACCCAGCACATCCAGCTCGATGAGCTTGTTGACCCATTCGAGGCACGACTGGATGTCTATCGCGATGACAACGGCGCCATCACACAGGTGTCCTTCGACCTTTCAGGGCTGCCGCGTATCGACGGGATGCTCGTGGGCAAGCAGGCATTAGATGTGCCAGATATCACCAAGCGGCTGTGTGGCCTGTGCCCGGTTGTGCATCATCTTGCAGGTGTACGGGCGGTGGAGGACCTCTACGGGATTTCCGATATTCCCCGCACCGCACAGTTGATTCGAGAGCTGCTGGCGGCCGGGTCGACCTTGGATAATCTAGCGACCAAGTTTGTGGCCGCCGACCGCGAGGGGGCGCGGGCAATGAAGCGTGCGGGAAAAGCTCTGATGCGTGCAGCGGGGGCACCGTCGCACTTCCCGGATGTCGCCGTCCCCGGCGGTGTGCGCGCGGCAGTGGATAAGACGCTTGTTTCTGAGGCCGAAAGTGCTCTGGAGGCGCTGGCTGAGACGGCGGTAATCAAGGAAGTGGAGCTTCTTGCCGCCCCCGATGCTTCTGGTGCTTGGACGGATACTTTTGACGGTCTCGACGTCGCAGTCGTCGACGCTGACGGTGAACTTGCTCCGCTGGGAAATTACCTGGCAGTCGCGCGGCACGACACCGATACCGCAGCGCAGATTTTCCCGGCTGCTGATTGGCCTACACGTGTTCGGGAATCCCGTCCGGGCGATGCCGCTCCCAGGCCGGTGTTTGATGCCTCGAAGGAGCTGGGCAAGGATGGTTGTGAAGGTCAGCGGGCAGATTTTTACCGGGTGGGGCCGGTCTCCAGGCAGGTTGTCGTCGATAAGCGTGGAATCAGCCCACGCGACGCCCAACGCCAGCTTCTCGCCGACACCGTGGCCTGGGCGAAGCGGGTGCTTGCCGACGGGGAGCTGCTCGGCGACCATGTGTGCAATCCGAATGCTGCGACGGCGATTGAGAATGCTGACTTTGAAGAACCTCGCAGCGGTGTCGGGATGATTGACGGGCCACGTGGGCTGTTAGTGCATCGTTATACGGCAGGAGCTGACGGCATCATTACGGATTGTCAGATTATGACACCGACTGCGCAGAATGAACCCTGGCTGACGCGTATGCTTACCGAGCAGCTGTGCGGTGGCGGGGAGACTGCGGGGGTCGAGAAGTCGATTTGGGCCGCTGATCCGTGCCTACCGTGTAGTTCGGCACCTGCGGGAGTGATGACATTCACGATGCAGGAACATGCCGGTGCACCTGCGGACAATATAACAACGGATAGCCCTGGTTCGGCGGACGCCCCGACTGTAGTGGAGAGGACGAAGTAACACGATGTGTCTTGGAATTCCTGCCCGGGTTTTGGCAATCGCCGATGGTCCATTGCCGATGGCGACGGTGGATATGGCGGGGCAGAAGCGGCAATGCTCGGCAATGTACGTGCCTGAGCTGGTGGCAGGTGATTGGGTGTTCGTCCAGAACGGGTTCATCATGAACGTGCTGGACGAACAGGAGGCCAAGGAGGCCTTGGCCGCAATTGAGGAATATAACCTCATCGAACATGTCGCTGAGGTCTCCCCGAAGGGACGGGCCTAGTTCACGCAGGTCACGCCGGCGGCGTCGATAGCGGGGCGATCTTCCTGCGGAATTGCCCCGCCTTCCTGGCCGATGACATCGCCATTGGAACCATCTTCGACTTCAGGCGCGGGTTCGGCACCGTCGCCCGAATCAGCGGCCATTCCCTCTGATGTCAATCCCGGGCCTTCGTAGTCACCGGCAATTGTCACTGAGATGTGGTGCGGATCGAGGTATGGATCGTGGACAATCGGTACGCCACCGAGTGCCTCAGAGATGGCCTGCGCTGCCGGATCCTCTGGGTCAGCCGCATTGATCTGGCTGGAGGCAACGCCGGCGAACTCAGCGTTGCCGACCTCGCCCTGGGTGTAGCCCTTTTCCGTTAAGAAGCCTGAGACGCCGCTGGCCAAACCTTCAATGCCTGTGGCGTTGTAAACGCTGACCGTAGTTTCAGCCGCGTTGGGGTCAGCCTTCTTTTCGTCTTCTTCCTTCGCCGGAGCTTTTTCTTCCTTGGTGCCCAGCAGGGTCTCGAAGTACTTGTGAACCTGGCCCTTATCGATTGTGACCACCGACTCGCCATAGTCACCGACACCGTCAATCGAGGTCACCGGGATAGTTTCAAACTTCACGTTGCCACCACTGAGGCCCTGCATCTGGGTGGCAAATCCGGTGACATCCCAGTTGTCGTCGAGCACCACCGAACGCTGGACGGCGTTGCCCAGTTCAGACAGCTTCGCGGGATTAGACAGCGTGCCAGCGCCGAGCAGCTTATTGGTGAACGAGGCCATGAAGACCTGCTGGCGAGTAATTCGGTCGAGGTCACCGCGGGGCAGACCATGGCGCTGGCGGACGAATGAGAGCGCGTCGGCGCCCTTCAATGTCTGTGAGCCCGCTGGGAAATCTGCACCCGAGAACTCGTCGTAGACAGCCTCATTCAGACATACATCGACACCGCCGATGGCATCGGTGAGCAGGACGAAGCCGAGCAGGCCAACTTCTGCGTAGTGGTCAACGGTGATACCGCTGAGGTCGCTAATGGTTTCAATCAGAGCTCTACGTCCGGCCTCGGTCGAGCGACGCTCAATGTCTTCCGGCGAGGCCCCGCTTCCTGCGAGTTCCTCTTCCACCATTTGCTTTGTGTTGCCGTAGACACCATTAATCTTTGTGTTGCCTAGGCGATTGGTGTGGACATAGGTATCGCGCGGAATGGAAATTGCCGTCGCTGAAGAACCATCGGCAGGAACACGAATCACAATAATCGTGTCTGTATTCGTGGCTTCTTCGTCGCCGGCACGCAGAAGCTCAACTTCTTCCGGAGTCAGCGGGTTGCCCTGGGCATCGGTGCGAGAGTCGGAGCCGACGAGCAGAATATCGGTTGCACCGTCCTTCTCACTGCCCAGACCGAAGTCGCCACCCGAACCCAAGTTGTCGGTGGTTCTACCAAGTGTCCACCAGCCAACTGCGGAAATAACCAGGATAATGGCTGAGAGCAGCACAAGCGCATTGCGTAGCATCGGCGGCCAAGCTTGGGCTGTACTCTCTGCAGAGGACGGTGGCGCTTGAATATCGCGTGCGTGACGCGCGCGTGGCGTGTGGCTGCTCAAACCGGGGCTCCTCTTAAACCGTTTTTCGAAAATATAATTTGTGCTGCATGTCTGCGTGGGCATTCCACACATCGTGGAGCGCAGTAAGCAGCTGCGGAAACTACATAAACCTTAACCGTCCAACCGTGTGCGGTTACACCTCAACACAGTGTCAATCGTATCTACGATAGTGATAAAGAAGAATATGTCCGAAATTTCAGTCTCGCATTTCGCCACTCCTGGACCAACCCACAGCAACTCGCGGCGTCCCATTGTCGCCATAACTGGCGCGGCGGGACAGCTGGGTACTGCGCTTCAGTGTGATTCTTTCGCCGCCGATGTTGAGGTGCTCGCTCTTACGCGGGCACAGTTGGATATCACTGATTCGGCTGCTGTGGAGGCAACGCCTCTGCTTGACGACGTCGACATCATCATTAACGCGGCAGCGGCGACCGATGTCGATGGTGCAGAATCCGATCCCGGTTCGGCACACCTAATCAATGCACTCGGACCGAAGTACTTGGCGGCTCGGGCGAAAAAGGAAGACGCGTATCTCATTCACATCTCCACCGACTATGTCTTCGGTGATGTAGCAATCGATGAGATGACGGGGCAGCGCCGAGCGCTGCGAGTTGATGATTTCACCGCACCTCAGACTATGTATGGACGTACCAAGTTAGTGGGGGAGAACAATGTGCGTGATTCGGGCGCGCGTTCCGCTATTTTGCGTACGGCGTGGGTCTGGTCGGGCCCCACACAGCCAGAGGCCAAGGACTTCGTCTCCACGATGATGCGTCTGGCGGAGACGGCGACTGATGACAAGGGCAATCCGGCAATTATTAAGGTCGTTGACGATCAGCACGGCAACCCCACCTTTGTTGGTGACCTCGCCGGAGCTATCTGGGAGTTGTGCGATCGCGTGTTGTCCGAACCGAGCAGCGCACCGACCGGCACCTTCCATGTCACGGGCAGCGGTGAGTCAACATGGTTCGAAGTGGCTCGCGAAGTGTTTCGGCTCATCGGTCACGATCCACAGCGTGTGGTGGCGTGTACCAGCAGTGAGTTCCCTCGTCCGGCCCCGCGTCCGGCCTGGTCCGTGTTGGATGGTTCCGCATGGAGTGAGGTAGGTCTACATTCACTTCCGGAGTGGCAGGACACTTTGCGGGCAGTCCTGACCTAGGGTCTAGGTTTGTGATTGAAACCTCGAATTCCCCGCAACCCTCGCAGCTTCCGCTCGGTGTGGTCACCGTGACCTTTTCGCCCGGTGAGCACCTGAGCAAGCTGGTGGATTCGCTGGGCTCCGCCGCCAGTGCCTCCACGCGTCTGATCATGGCCGACAACGGCTCGACGGATGGTTCCGTGGAGAAGGAAGAAGCTCGGGCTAAGGAGACCGGAGCGGATGTTCAGCTTCTGCGCACCGGCGGCAACATTGGCTATGGCGCGGCCGCCAACCGTGGCATTGCGGAGCTGGGACGGGCTCGCCGTGCCGGTGAGATTAATCCTGACTACGTCATGCTGGTCAACCCTGACGTGGTGTTTGCCCCTGGCGCAATCGATGTTCTGTTGGAATGCGCGCAGCGCAATCCCAAAGCCGGAGCGATTGGTCCGCTGATTCGCGAGGCGGATGGCAGCGTGTACCCGTCGGCACGCGCGGTTCCTGAGCTTGTCAGCGGTATCGGACACGCGCTGCTCGCCGACATCTGGCCTACTAACCCTTTCTCACGGCGCTATCGGGATGACGCGGATATGGATCGCCAGCGACCGGCCGGCTGGTTGTCGGGCGCATGCCTGCTGCTGCGATGGGATGCGTTCGACCAGATTGATGGCTTTGATACCCGCTACTTCATGTACATGGAGGACGTGGATTTGGGCGACCGACTGGGCAAGGCTGGTTGGAGGAATATTTTCTGTCCTCGTGCAGAGATTCGTCACGCGCAGGGGCATTCTGCCAGTAAGCACCCAGAAATTACTGTAAAGGCCCATCACGAGTCGGCATACCGTTTTATGTCAGATCGCCTGCCGGGGCCGGCGCTGGCACCTGTGCGACTGGCATTGCGTTTGGGGCTGTTCCTGCGTGGCAAAGTCATAATCGCGGTCAAAAAGCGTAGGAATTAATTAACTGTTGGAATAATCCATCGAAGAAAGTTACCGATTTCATGACTACCGAAGTTCGTCCGAGTGCTGGGAATGGCTCCGCCTTCCAGCCGGGAGCGGATGCTGCACAGCAGGCGGGAGCCACGTTGGCTGAACAGACTGACGCTGTCATTCTGGTCGGCGGGCAAGGTACGCGTTTGCGCCCCCTTACTGTGAATACGCCGAAGCCGATGCTGCCCACGGCAGGGCATCCATTCCTGGAGCACCTGCTTGGCCGCATTCGTGCAGCAGGTATGAAGCACGTGGTATTGGGTACCTCCTACCGAGCTGAAGTATTTGAAGAACACTTCGGCGATGGTTCGGATTTGGGTCTCGAAATTGAATATGTCTTTGAAGCTGAGCCGCTGGGTACCGGTGGCGGTATCCGAAACGTCCTAGACAAGCTGCGCTATGACACCGCGATGATTTTCAACGGCGATGTCCTCGGCGGTACCGACTTGCGTGCGGTGTTGGGTACTCACGCGGAGAAGGATGCGGACGTCACGATGCACCTCGTACGTGTGCCGGATCCACGCGCGTTCGGCTGTGTCCCGACCGATGAGGATGGGCGCGTCCTGGAGTTCCTGGAGAAGACCCAGGATCCGCCAACCGATCAGATTAATGCCGGTATCTACGTGTTCCGCCGCGAGATTATCGAATCGATTCCGGCTGGTCGTCCTATTAGCGTTGAGCGTGAAATCTTCCCAGCGCTGCTTGACCGCGGTATGAACGTCTACGGTCACGTTGATTACGCCTACTGGCGTGACATGGGGACTCCGGGTGACTTCGTCCGCGGCTCCTCCGATTTGGTCCGCGGTATCGCGCCGTCACCGCTACTAGAGGGTAAGCACGGCGAAGCGCTTGTCGACGAATCAGCGTCGGTCGGTGGCGGCGCTCTTCTCTACGGTGGCTCTGTCGTCGGACGTGGGGCGGAGATTGGTGCGGGAGCTCGGATTGATCAATCGGTGATCTTCGACGGCGCACGCATCGGTGCCGGTGCTGTGATTGAGCGCTCTGTGATTGCCGATGGCGCCGATATTGGCCCGCGGACGGTCATCAGTGATGCCATTATCGGCGAGGGTGCCGTCGTTGGTGCGCGCTGTGAATTGATCAACGGTATCCGTGTGTGGCCGGGTGTCCAGATCCCCGATCACGGAGTACGTTTTTCGACGGATGTCTAGTCTGCAGCCTTCGGCGTGTCAGACTTTTGTCGGCAATATCTGATTAGAATTGCCGAAGTGTCGCCAAAGGTGCTGGTGAGAGGCATGTGGCGAATGTGATTGAGTTCAGGTGGCAGGTTTAGAGTCCGGGGGCCATCCTTCAACCTGAACTTAATCCCCAACGCGGGGGGAGGGGCTTCAGGGGCAATGAAAAGTATTGGGGCAAATTCTCTATTCGGCTTGACCGATGGTGGGTTACACGTGTGTAATCACAAATGTGTGTTTCGCACACTAAGCCCAATTTAAAGACCCGCAGCAACAACCATCAGGAGGCCCTCGGCATGGAAAAGTCCAGCATGTTTGATGGCGGCTCTGCTGTGGATAGTGAGACGAATGCGGGTGACATCGCTGTGAATGATAGCTCCTCTGAAAACCAGCCTCGGCCGTTGACAGAGTGGGCAGATGACCTTTCGGGGTTGTTTGAAGCCGTCGATCAGGACTGGCAGGAGCAAGCTCTGTGTGCCCAGACCGATCCAGAAGCTTTCTTCCCTGAGAAGGGTGGGTCCACTCGCGAAGCAAAGCGTATTTGTCGTGCTTGTGGTGTGCGAGATGAATGCCTGGAGTTTGCTCTCGAGCATGATGAGCGCTTCGGCATTTGGGGTGGCCTCTCTGAGCGTGAGCGCCGCCGTTTGAAGCGGCAGATTGGCTAGGGCAGCCGGGTCTGCATTTTATCCCTCGCTCGACCTCGCAGTTTCCCCTTGGGTAATACCCTGGGGGATTTTTCGGTGAAGGAGTTTTTCCTGCTCTCTAGGGTTAATAGACGAAAATATGTCCGCTCAGCATGTCGCTGGGTGGGCCCTTTTGTCGCTTAGTTCTTAATGCGAGTTACTGACTGCGTTTATGACAAAAATCGCCCGAAAAATGGCCTGAAAGTGTCATAAACTTGCACAGTTTCACATTTGCAGCCCGTATTCACGCGTGCAGCCGGTAATTTATGGGGCCTGACCAGTTACTATCTTGAGAATCACACACTGTTTGTCTATTAACCCGGTCTCTAGGGAGCTCCTTAGAAGAGAGCTTTCTACAGGAAGTTCTCGTCGAAACTAGGGTCCACCTCAACCGGATCAATGCCCAGATATACCGCCACCAGGCGGATCAGTACATATTGCAGCATCTGGTCCAGTTCCACTCGGCCCGAGACACGGCGCTCAATGGGGCGGCGGAACACTACTACGCAGGGGCGGGTGGGGTTGCCTACGCGGTCAATGCCAGCAGGGATAAGTCGTCCCAGCGGAACAGGTCCATCAGCGACAATCTCTTCCGGGAAGTACATGTCCGGGCGCAACTGCATGCGAGGAATCGTGTCGATGGCGATGTCCAGGTGCGACAGTTGTCGGGACCAGCGCTGATCCAATGGGGCATAGGCGTCAATAACCGCCTGGTCAAAAGCTTCTGAACGGCTCTTCCAACGAGGTACTTCCGGCGGCAGCAGAGGTCCCCGAGGTCCGCGACCGCGTCGCAGTGAGCGTCGCAAAGAGCGCGGAGTATAAGCCGATGAATTCATATTTGTTGAGCATAATCGGTCGGCCTGTCAACGTGGGTGAGGTCAACTTTCGGCCATGTCGCGGGTTTGCTGGGTAAGGCTGGGGTGCCCCGGGGAGCGTCGGAAAGCGAAAAACGCCCGGAGTGGGAGAAAAACTATCGAAACTTAAAGTTAGGGTCTAGACTTTGATGCCGTGAGTGTTTTTAGACGTTGTTGCCGGCCCGGCTGTGGCAAACCTGCCGTAGCTACGTTGACGTATGCCTACGCGGAGTCGACGGCTGTGGTGGGGCCGCTCGCCGCCGCGTCCGAACCGCATAGCTGGGATCTCTGTGAGAAGCACGCGCGTTCCATCACCGCACCGCTGGGTTGGGAGCTCGTGCGTTACGACGTGCCGACGCCCGCCCAGGACGATGATGATTTGACCGCATTGGCGGAAGCCGTCCGTGAAGCTGGCCGCAACGCGACTGGCCTGGTGCTGCGGGATGAGGTCGACAACCGTCCTCAGACCTACAAGATTGATTCCAGCCGTCACCCGTCGACGCGGAAATCCGCGCGCGGTCACCTGCATGTAGTTCGCGATCCGGAGGATTCGGACGACTAACGGGTCGGGCGCCGTGCCCCAGCTCATGCCATCTTGCCGCGGCATTTCTTTGTGAGAGCCTCTCTGGGGCTAGTATCATTTTTCACAAAACTGATACTTACCCAGAGAGGTTTTTCGTGGGCACTTACAATCGTTCCGATTTGGATGCCGTCATCAAGGCCTATGACGTGCGCGGTGTTGTCGGTGAGGGCATCGACGCGGACCTCGTCGGAGCCATCGGCGCCGCCTTTGGGCACATCATGCGTTCAGAGGGCGCAACGCGTGTCGTAGTTGGCCACGATATGCGTGAGTCCTCGCCGGAGTTGGCGGCTAGTTTCGCCGATGGCGCGGCAGCGCAGGGGCTCAATGTCACCCTGCTCGGCCTGACCTCTACGGACGAGCTGTATTTCGCCTCCGGAGTAAGGGAATGCCCGGGCGCGATGTTCACTGCCAGCCACAACCCAGCTGAATACAACGGCATCAAGATGTGCCGTTCGCTGGCCCGCCCAATCGGGCAGGAGACAGGGCTTGCTCAGATTAAGGACCTGCTTGTCGACGGAATTCCGGAGTACACCGGCACTCCGGGCGAAATTGATCGTGAGGATGTTCTGCAGGATTACGCGGCGTTCCTCCATGGACTGGTCGACATTCGCTCCGGCCGTCGCCTGAAGGTTGCAGTCGATGCCGGTAACGGTATGGGGGGACTGACAGTTCCGGCAGTGCTCGGAGAAGACATGGATGTTGCTGATCTCTACTTTGAGCTCGACGGCAACTTCCCGAATCACGAGGCCAATCCATTGGAGCCCGCCAACCTCGTTGACCTACAGAAGTTTACGGTGGAGCAGGGCGCAGACATCGGTATTGCCTTCGATGGCGACGCTGACCGCTGCTTCGTCGTCGACGAGAAGGGCAACCCGGTCAGCCCATCGGCCATCTGTGCGTTGGTGACCACCCGCTACCTGGAGCAGAACCCGGGTGCGGCTATCATCCATAACCTGATCACATCGCACGTCGTGCCGGAGATGATTGTGGAAAACGGCGGAACCCCGGTTCGTACCCGTGTTGGGCACTCCTTTATTAAGGCGCAAATGGCCGAGCACAGTGCTGTTTTTGGTGGCGAGCATTCAGCGCACTACTACTTCAAGGAATTCTTCAACGCAGACTCCGGCATGCTGGCTGCCATGCATGTCCTGGCCGCACTGGCCGAGCAGGATAAGCCGCTGAGTGAATTCATGGCCGAGTACAACCGCTACGAGGCCTCCGGTGAGATTAACTCCCGCCTGGGTAGTGCCGAGGAGCAGCAGGCCAAGCAGAAGGAAATCGAGGCCGCGTTTGCCGATCGCACGGAGTCCTCGGACTGGATGGATGGCCTGACCATTGAGCTGGCGGACTCCAAGGCGTGGTTCAACGTCCGGGCCTCCAATACGGAGCCGCTGCTGCGTCTGAACGTCGAGGCTCCGACGCGTGCTGAGGTCGACGCTCTTGTCGACGAAGTTCTCGGCATCATCCGCGGTTAATCAACCCCACGCGCCCGTTTTCAGGCATGCTTGGGAGTATGACCTCGTCATTCGACTCCTCCCATAACCCGCGCCAAGAGGCCCTGTTCTATCGTATGGCCACTGCCGGTGCAGGTCTCAGAGCTGCTGCTTCCGCGACTCGCGGGGGTGCGTTTGCTCAACTTTCACTGCCGCGCAGTGCGGTCATCCTCGTGGGAAATCGTCGGGCGCAGCTCGCTGCCGAATCCGTGCGCGCGCTTGCCGACGATATCCGCTGTCCGGTGGTAATTGCGCATCAGTTGCCCAGTTATGTCGGTGCCCTCGACTTGGTCATCGTCTGTGACGACAACCCCGGCAGCCCACTGGGGGCAGCTCTGGCTGAAGCTGATAGGCGAGGTGCTGCCACGGTCGTGGTGGATCCCGGTGAAGGGCCACTGCGTGCCGCCGGTAGCCCCGATACGGTTGTGGTTCCGCGCCCGGCGATGGCGGAGTCCGCGTCCTTTACCGCCTATGTCGGTGCCATCGCCAGCGCGCTCACCGAATGCGGTGCCACCACCCTGGCTCCGGCCGGGGTAGTGGAGGAAGTCGCTGATGCGGTGGACGCCGATATTGCCGCCTGTGCTCCGCAGCGAGATGAAACAGTTAACCCCGCGCGGCAGGTAGCGCAGTGGGTGGCAGGCCGCAGAATGCTTGCAGTGTCGACGACCTCGGCGCTGGCGCCGGTAGCGGAACTGGCATCGTTACAGATGCTTGAGGCAGGCGTGGTCTCGGCAGCGTCGTCGATAAGCGAATTGTCTCTTAGTGTGGGCGCGTTGCTCGCTGCAGAACCCCAGGAAAGCCGCGATATTTTCTATGACCCGTTTATTGATGGTGGGGATGAAGGGGCGACAGTGCTACCGTTGGGGGCGATTGTTTTAGCTGCGCCGAACAATGTGGGCCACTACCGGGACCACTACGGCGAGGTTGGATGGGCTCGTGTGGAGTGCCCTGCGCTCGATGCGGAGACTCATCATCCATTGGTTGAAGTATGTGTTGCTGCAGCCAGAGTTGGTGCGATTGCGGCGTTTTCTGCGTAATCGCCGGGTGTCACCGAAGGCTTTTGGGCCTTCGGTGAGATTGGCGTGCTCGCGCCAGAAGTGACTATTAGAGGAGTGATACGGGCATGGAGCTGTTGGACCCCGTGCTGCAGTCGTACCCCTGGGGGTCTCGTACACATTTGGCGAGAATCACCGGTGCGGACGCTCCCACATCGAAGCCCTGGGCGGAACTGTGGTTTGGTGCGCATGCACTGGCATCGGCCACGGTGGCCGGCACGCCGCTGGATGAGCTCATTGCGCAGGATCCGGCAGCTGCGCTCGGATATGCAATTGACACCGACAACGGCAGGCTGCCGTTCCTGTTGAAGCTGCTCGCAGCCGATGAGCCGTTATCGCTGCAGGCACACCCCACCTTGGCAGAAGCTCAGGAGGGATTTGCACGCGAAAATGCGGAGGGCATTCCGGCCACTGCACATTTCCGAAATTACCGGGACAACAACCACAAGCCGGAACTTATTGTCGCCCTGACTACCTTCGACGCGTTGGCCGGATTCCGCCCGGTGGAGCGCACGAAGGAGTTGCTCGCGACGCTGGCGGTACCGGAGCTCGACCATTACATGGGACTGCTCGATGCCGCCGATGACGAGAGTGCTCTGCGGGCATTGTTTACAACGTGGTTGACGTTGCCCCAGGATGTCCTCGATGAGCTGGTCGAGGCCGTGGCTGCCAAGTGCGCGGATTACAGTGGCGATGACGAGGAGTTCTCGCGAGTAGCCGAGACCACTTGCGAATTGGCTCGAAAGTATCCGGGGGACCCGGGAGTCCTGGGGTCGATGCTGCTTAATCGCCTTCGCTTACAGCCGGGCGAAGCCATCTACCTTGGTGCTGGACAGCTGCATGCTTACCTCAATGGCATGGGCGTGGAAATCATGGCCAACTCCGACAACGTGCTGCGCGGAGGGCTGACCTCTAAGCACGTCGATGTCGTGGAGCTACTGCGCGTGCTCTCTTTCCGACCGCTGCCAGATCCGGTGCTGCAGTCGCGGCTGACCGATGATGGCTGGAATGACTATGACGCGCCGGTGCGCGAGTTTCGCCTTCGTTCGCGGGATCTGGAGCCGGGCGAACATGTTCTGCTCGACGAAGAATCCGCCACGGTTGTGTTGTCTACAGCGGGCACGGTGGCGTTGCGTCACGACGACTCCGTGGTTGAGGTTCCCAGCGGCCATGCGGCCTGGGTTCCGGCTGTCGACGCAGTCGATATTGAGCTGACTGCGCGCCAAGACGGGGCAACCGTCTTTGTCGCGACCGTCCCGCGGGTGGGTTAGTCCTCGTCGTTATCGAAGAGATTTCCCAGGAATCCGGAGTCCTTCGGCTTTTCCGGGATTGGGGAAATCTTGCTATTGCTAGCCCCATTGCCGCCAGTGGTGTCCTTCTCCGTCGAAGGGGTCTGGTCCTTCGGAGGTGTCGGCTCCTTCGGGGATGTCGGCTCCTTCGAAGGAGTCTTCTGAGGAGTCTCGGACGGAGTTGTGGTTTGCGTACCCGACTGGGACTGCGCCTGCGATGAAGGCGGCTTCGGCTCAGCTGCTGCACCACCATCGCCTTCCGGAAGACTGTCGTTCGGCTTTTCCGAGTTATCTTCCGGTAGCAGTGGCACCGGCTTGCTGGGCGTCGGCGAAGAAACGTCGTCAGAGGTGGGCTCTGTGGTCTCCGTGGTCGTCGGAGGTGTCGATGTCGTCGACGTCGGAGTTGTCGCACTTGAGCTTGTGGAAGTCGGGGGGATGTACGCCTGCGGTGGCAGGTACGGATCCTCAACGATCTCGGTGCTCGATGACGTGGTCGGACGAGATACTAGACTGTCGTTCGTCTCAGTCAGCGAGGAATCTGAATTCGGTTCAGTGGTCTGCTGCAGCTCGGCATCACTAGGAACTGGAGGCAGTGGAGCAGAGGTCTCCATTTCCGACTGAGAGCCGGCGTTTTCCGGATTTGCACCCTTGGCGGCATTGCTATCGGAGCAGCCTACGAGCGAAGCGCTCAGGGGAAGGGCTGCAAGCAGAAGAGCTCCAAAAGCCTTCTTCACCATGGTAGGTACTCCTTTCGTGTCATGCGTGAGGTCGCCCTGTAACGAAAAAGATAACAGTTGCATTACGAGGTCTGGGAACTAACTTAACATGCCCGTTATCTTCTCTCTAGGGTGAAAATTGTGTTGAAGGGATTAAATATGTCTCTCGAACTGTAAAAGTGACGAAAAGTCGGGTAGAACTTCGGTAAGGCCACATGCGGTTTTCCGGCTAGCGGTACGTGCAGGCGACAGCTTTTAGGTCGGCGGCCAGATTACCGTGGGCTCGTCGAAAAGCGCTCTTTGGAAAGCGCTCGTCGATAGGCGAAAACTGGCTATTGGTTCGAAGCGCGAAAGGAGCGTGGCCACCTATCATGTCCATCTGGGATACTGAGATTTTTGGTAGCGATTCGGTCATTGAACTCTTCGATGAGGTTCAGGATCTCGACTCACAGGATCGTGTTGGTGCATTGATTGATGCTGGCCGCATTGGGGTGGATTCCGAAAATAGCGATGAGAAAGCATGCGCACTCGCGGCGGCTGTGATCATTGCAATTTGGAATGGTGCGCCATTTAGCGGCGGTGACATTGTGGAGGACTACAGCTTCATCCGGGAGGGAATCTCCGAGGCGCACGGCAGCGAGGAAGATGCGTTGGCTATCGCATCCGAGGTCTTCGATAGTCTTCTGGGGGAACTCAGTGAGTCTGACCAGGCGGCGCTGGAAAACTGCGTCGAAGCGGTAGAGTAACTCTCGCGTCCCCAGTAGTAATTCTTTAAGAAGAATCTCACGTCAAAGAATCTAGAGAAAGCGTTACATGTCCTCGAAGAACATTGATTTCAAGGTTGCAGACCTCTCCCTGGCTGAGGCCGGTCGTCACCAGATTCGTCTGGCTGAGCACGAGATGCCAGGTCTAATGGCGCTGCGCGAAGAGTACGCGGAGCAGCAGCCACTGGCCGGTGCCCGTATTTCCGGCTCCATTCACATGACGGTTCAAACCGCAGTGCTCATCGAGACCTTGACGGCGCTGGGCGCAGAGGTCCGCTGGGCCTCGTGCAACATCTTCTCCACTCAGGATGAGGCCGCTGCGGCTGTCGTCGTTGGGCGAAACGGCACTCCGGAGGATCCGCAGGGTGTTCCGGTTTTCGCTTGGAAGGGCGAGACGCTGGAGGAGTACTGGTGGTGCCTCGACCGCATCTTTGACTGGGGCGATGAAGATGCCAACATGATTCTGGACGACGGCGGCGACGCCACCATGGCTGTCATTAAGGGTATGGAATTCGAGGATGCTGGCCTGGTGCCGCCTGCAGAAGAGTCGGATTCGGACGAGTTTATTGCCTTCAAGGACATGCTTCGCGCCAGCTTGGAGAAGGATGCCGGCCGTTGGCACCGAATTGCAAAGTCGGTCAAGGGTGTCACAGAGGAGACCACCACTGGTGTCCACCGCCTCTACCACTTCGCAGAGCAGGGCGTGCTGCCATTCCCGGCCATGAACGTCAACGATGCCGTCACCAAGTCCAAGTTCGATAACAAGTACGGCACCCGCCACAGCCTTCTGGACGGCATTAACCGCGGTACCGACATGCTGGTTGGCGGCAAGAATGTGCTGGTTTGCGGTTACGGCGATGTGGGTAAGGGCTGCGCGGAGGCGCTGGCGGGGCAGGGCGCTCGCGTTCAGGTCACCGAGGCCGACCCGATTAACGCATTGCAGGCATTGATGGACGGTTTCGACGTCGTCGCTACTGAGAGCGTCATCGCAGATGTCGACATTGTCATCACCGCCACAGGCAACAAGGACGTCATTACTTTCGAGCACATGCAGCAGATGAAGAACCACGCGCTGCTGGGCAACATCGGCCACTTTGACAACGAGATTGACATGCACAGCCTGCACCACCGCGATGATGTCCGTCGTGTGGAGATCAAGCCGCAGGTCACCGAGTACATCTTCCCGCATGCAGACGGCGAGGAGCGCTCTCTGATTGTGCTTTCCGAGGGGCGTCTGCTCAACCTGGGCAATGCCACCGGACACCCGTCCTTCGTAATGTCGACCTCCTTCGCCGACCAGACAATCGCGCAGATTGAGCTCTACTGCAACGGTGATAAGTACGACAACACTGTCCACCGTCTGCCGAAGATTCTGGATGAGAAGGTCGCTCGCATTCACGTCGAGGCACTCGGCGGTGAGCTCACCCGACTGTCCAAGGAACAGGCCGAATACATCGGCGTTGACGTCGAGGGCCCGTATAAGCCAGAGCACTACCGCTACTAGTTCTAGCCAAGGCTAGGCCGTAGCCATGTGTGCGAGGAGAAGAATTTGATTATCGCAGTCGAAGGAATCGACGGTGCTGGCAAGAACACGCTTGTCACAGCTGTTACCAATCAACTCCGAAGTCAAGGACACTCCGTTTCTTCGATGACCTTTCCGGCGTACCGGCAGACAATCTTCGCTGATTTCGCCGATCAAGCCTTGCACGGTCAGCTCGGCGACACCGCGGACTCCGCTTGGGCAATGGCACTCCTGTTCGCTCTGGACCGCAAAGAACGTCGTGAAGCGATTGTTGATGCAGTGCGCGAGAACGATGTTCTGATTATCGATCGCTACGTCGCATCCAACGCGGCATACTCCCTGGCGCGCACACAGGATCCGGCGATCGTCGGGTGGATTGAGAAGACCGAATTCGGAGATTTCCAACTTCCGCTTCCCGACGTTCAGGTCTGTCTGGCCACGTCGGTGGGAGTGGCAGCCGACCGCGCACGCAAGCGGGAAGCCTCTGATGTGCAGCGAACGAGGGATGCCTACGAAAAGGACTCGGGTTTGCAGGAGCGCACACTAGCGGCGTACCAGAAGTTCGCGGAAGGCTCGTGGCAGTCACCATGGCTGATGCTTACGGGGGACGATGGGGCGGACCGCCTTGTGGAATGGATCAGTGCACGCCTGCGCTAGCCACCTCAACGGGAAACTACAGAACTAGATAGCTTTACGTTTAGAATATGACGCATGAGCTCAAAAATCCTGGTTGTTGATGATGATCCGGCCATCGCCGAAATGCTCACGATGGTGATGGAGCGCGAGGGCTTCGACACAGTAGTAGTCGACGATGGCCTCGAAGCTGTCAAGGCAGCAGAGCGGGAGAACCCAGATTTGATTCTGCTGGATCTCATGTTGCCGGGCATGGGTGGTGTCGATGTCTGTCGCACTGTGCGAGAGACATCGGCGGTGCCGATCATCATGTTGACTGCGAAGACCGACACGGTCGATGTGGTCCTCGGCCTGGAATCCGGTGCGGATGACTATGTCACGAAGCCCTTTAAGCCGAAGGAGCTCGTGGCGCGTGTGCGCGCTCGGCTGCGTCGTCAAGAGGACAGCCCGAGTGAGACCCTCGAGGTCGGCGACCTGACTATCGACGTGCCCGGTCACGCCGTGTTCCGCGATGGCAAGGAGATTTCTCTGACCCCGTTGGAGTTTGACCTATTGCACACTCTTGCTTCCCGTCCGAAGCAGGTCTTTTCCCGTGATGAGTTGTTGGAAAAGGTCTGGGGATATCAGCACACCTCGGATACCCGACTCGTCAACGTTCACGTTCAGCGTCTGCGCTCGAAGATTGAATTGGATCCGGAAAACCCCCAGATTGTGCTGACCGTCCGCGGTGTCGGGTACAAGACGGGTGACTAATCAAGGTCAGTCAGCTTTAGTGGGAGCCGATTCTTGCGTCGATTAATAACGAAGCTTCGAGACTTCACCAACAGGGGAGTGACCTGGGCGGTTACGCTCTGGCGCACGTCTATCCAAGCGCGCATTCTGACCTCTGTGGTGGTACTGAGCGCGATGGTGATTGCGGTACTCGGTTTCGCGCTGGCGACTATTGTTACCCAGCGGCTTATCGACGCAAAGGTTACCGCTGCCGACGAGGAAATTGACCGTGCTCGCGCGGTGGTGGAGCAGGCGATTGAGAACTCTTCGTCCAACGAGCTGCAAGCTCTTCTCAACGTGGGGCGCGATGCCCTTGTGAACCGTGCAGCCGGTTCCGGTGCTGCGCCACTGACAAGTTATGAACCGCTGCTCGTGGCGCCGGTGCCACGAGGCACGGTGTTGGCTTCATCGCCGATTAAGGCCGATGTTCCAGAACGATTGCATGAAGTAGTCCGACAAGGGCAAATTGCGTATCAGGTACGCCAAGTCACTGATAACCGCGGCGATACGTACTCGGCGTTAATTATCGGTAGCCCTACTTCTACCTCGGTTGATGGGCTCGAGCTCTATCTGGTCACCTCTATGGCTGCAGAGGAATCGACTATTAAGTTGGTTCGTGGTCTCCTCGCCGGTGCGACAGTAGTCATCATGGCGCTTCTCGGCGGTATTACTTGGTTCTTCTCCAATCAGGTGACGACACCAGTGCGTTCCGCCGCCCAGATTGCCCAGCGCTTTGCCGACGGCCACTTGCGCGAACGCATGGTCGTGCAGGGTGAAGATGACATGGCGCGACTGGCCATGAGCTTTAACAAGATGGCCGAATCGCTGTCGACGCAGATTAGACAGCTGGAGGAATACGGCAGTCTGCAGCGACAGTTCACCTCCGATGTCTCGCATGAGTTGAGGACGCCTCTGACCACGGTGCGTATGGCCGCCGACCTTATTGCTGACGGCGCTGAGGACCTCGATCCGGCGACTCGCCGCGCAGCTGAGCTGATGAATGAGGAGCTTGAGCGTTTTGAGATGCTTCTCAATGACCTGCTTGAGATCTCACGCCACGATGCCGGCGTTGCTGATCTGTCCGCAGAAAAGGTCGATGTCCGTCGCTGCGTGGATGCTGCCTATCAGCAGGTAACGGTCGTGGCTAAGGAGACCGGTACACCCATCCGCTTCCACCTGCCCGATGAACCGGTAATGGCAACAGTCGACTCGCGTCGTATCGAGCGCGTGCTACGCAACCTTATGGCCAACGCTGTTGACCACAGTGAGGGCAATCCGGTGGATGTCACAGTGCGGGCGAGCAATTCCGCGGTCTCGTTTACGGTCGTTGACCACGGTGTGGGGCTAAAGCCGGAACAGCAAGAGCTGGTGTTTAACCGGTTCTGGCGCGCTGACCCCTCGCGTGTCCGACGCACCGGCGGGACCGGACTTGGCTTGGCGATCGCGCGTGAGGACGCACAATTGCATGGTGGGGAACTGGAGGCATTTGGCGTGCCGACGGTCGGTAGCTGTTTCCGCCTGACTGTGCCACTGGAGCCTGATGCGAGCTTCGGTGAGCATCCGCTCGGCCTGGAAGTTCCGCCGCTGCCCGATCAGATTCCGCATCAGCAGGAAATTGGTGCACGGGAGTTGGAATCGGATTCGATTGCACCGCAAGTCAAGAGCCAGGATCAGGGTAAGGGGCAGCCGACTAGCGATAGCGAATCCCGACAGGCACGAGAGGAGGATATTTAAATGACGGCGCAGCATCAGTCAAAGGCTCGTCGCGTCCTGCGTAAGACAGTGGCGCTTAGCTCAGTGATCATTTTGGGCACGGCCGCAGGATGTACCACCATTCCGAGAAACACCAGCCCCCAGGTGCTGCGTCCGTTTGAGCCGCCCCAAGTTCGTATTGAAGTTCCTCAGCCACGACCGAATGTCAATGCAGACATTGTCCTGCGCGACTTTTTCGCCGCGGCCGCGCATCCGGTTGATGATTTTCAAGCTATGCGTGCCTTCATGACCCCGGAACTTGCGGCCAGTTGGAAACCGCAGGATAGTGCCCGCATTCTCGACGGTGTCAACCTCATCGCCCAGAGGGATGAAGGAGGATCGCGACAGTCCTTCGTTGCCCGAGGTCGCAGCGTTGGTCAATTCGGTACTGATGGTGCGTATGAGCCCCAGTCCGGTGACTATGAGGAAACCGTGGAGATGAAGCTTGGTTCGGATGGGCAGTGGCGCATTTCCTCGCTGCCCGACGGTGTTGTCATGGAGCGTCAGGCATTCCTGGAAAACAATGTGCCTCGCAATATCTATTTCCTCGATCCGGCGGGTAATCATTTGGTCACAGATCGTCGTTGGCTCTATCGTGGCGTCACCGATGGCGCGACCAATCTGTTGACGAAGCTGAAGAACGGCCCATCAGCACCACTGCGGCCGGGCGTCACCACCGTGCTCAAGCCCAATGCCTCAATTGCGGTGGAAGCAGGACCTGTGTCCAACGCGGACGGTCGCAGGGTCGAAATCACCGGATTGGGTGATGTTTCCGAGGAACTGCGTGTCATGCTCGCGGCGCAGATTATCTGGACTCTCGACTCGGCAGATTTCCGTGGTCCGTGGATCCTCATGGCCGACGGCGAACCACTAGTTGCCAGCCACGACGAGCCGTGGACGAAGGACACCGACACAATCCAGCTCTACGACCCGAATCATCTACCGGCTGATAACGCACCGTTGCGGACGGTCGACCGCAGCGGTATCTACGAGATTGCTGACGGCCACGCCACACCTGTGGGACGCGGCTGGACCGCCAGCGGCAGCACCGCGGTGTTCTCCGCGGCAGTGGGCACCAACCCCAATGGCAGCGAGCTCATTGCCGCCGTGTTCCGCTCGGCCGTGGATGGTCGTGCTGGGTCGTATGACCTCGGGGAGTCCACATTGATGCTCGGCGGAATACAAGATCAGCCGGTTCCTGTGCTGACTGGCGAGAGTCTCACCCGTCCGACATGGTCTCCAGACGCCGAGGCGGTCTGGACAGTGAAGGACGGTACAACCGTCGTACGCCTGGTTCGGCAGTCGACGTCATCTCGGATTCAGCAGGAGGAGGTTGATACCTCTGAGCTCAATCACCTTCTTGACGGCGGCGCAGGCACGGGGCGCCCGAGCGCCGGTATTTCTGAATTCCGCGTCGATTCTTCAGGCACGCAGGTAGCGATGATTATCGCTGGTGAAGTCTATATCGCCACCATCGAAAGGCATGACGATAAACCGTGGAAGTTGACGCACCCGCGTGCTCTGCCGCTCCCTGAAAACGTTTCCCCGGTGTCGCTGACGTGGTCGCCGAATCAAACGGTCACGGTGGGCGGTTACAGCGGGGACACCCCGATGTGGAGCGCCTTCCCGGACGGTGCGACCAGCTCTGTTCTGCCGAAGCTCAACCTGACACCGCCAATTCCTGTGGTTACCGCGACCTCGTCGAAGCGTTACGCATTAGATGCCACCGGTGTTATGGAGCTGATCTCCAGCGAGGGGCAGCAGCAGTTCTGGCGCCAGGTTCCGGGTGCGCGTGGTCGAATGGCTCCGGTGTCTGTGGAATAAGCGCAAATCGGGGAGGGGATTAATGGCGCAGGGGAGGTCATCGCAGGAATTTCTGCGCGTGCTTTACGACGTTACCCGCGATGCAATCGGCCTCGTGATACCGGAAACCTGTCCGGTGTGCGGCTGCTCCGGGACGCTGTGTCGCGATTGCAAGGACGATCTTCAGCAACCTCCAGTGCGGTTTTCACCGCGGGCTGCGTTACGCGCAGCAGCGTGGACCTGCGGTCCGTACTCGGGTGCGAGGAGACATCTCATTTTGTCGGCCAAAGAACGGGGCAGTGGTGAAGCCAGACGAATCATGGGGGCCGTGTTCGCCGCTGCGGTACGAAGGCTAGCCTCTGATGGCCATATAATGCCCCCGGAAATTACCCCCGTCATTTTGATTCCCGCGCCGACAAGATCGTCATCCCGTCGACAACGGGGTGGGGACCCGGTAACAATTGCCTGCGACTTTGCTTGCAGTCAGCTCCCCTCCAGTTCGGTATTGCCCCTGGTGCGCATTGGCGGGCGCACGCGGGATTCCGCGGAGCTGGGGGCTTCTCAACGCAGACGAAATCTTTCTGGCCACATTGTGCCGCTGACGCAATTCAAGCGCGGAATTAGCGACAAGCTGCGACAACGCTGTGCGCAGGCGACAGTAATTCTGGTTGATGATGTGGCCACTACTGGTGCCACTGCAGCGGAAACCGAGTTGGTGGCAGCGTCATTGGGGATTCGCATCGACATGGTGTTGGTGCTCGCCCGGGCGTAGACGCAGGGGTGTCGTCGGCAAGCGAAAAATAAACGAGGGGAACGTGGCATTGGTTACCCCCGGAACTGTATCCTGGGGGTGCAGAAAGACTCGTCACCGTAGACGCCGTGAGTAATCCCGCTCACGGAAGGGCGGTGGCCATACCGGGAGGTAGGTAGCAAGTGTCCACACCTGCTGACAACAACGAGGTACTCAGCCCGAACGCTCAGGTGACCATCACCGGGCGCAATGTTGAGGTTCCAGAGCACTTCGCAGATCGTGTTAAGGCGAAGCTGGCGAAGATTGAGCGCCTCGACCCGACTTTGACCTTCTTCCACGTGGAGCTCCAGCACGAGCCGAATCCGCGCCGTGCAGACCGCTCTGACCGTATTCAGATCACCGCTACTGGCAAGGGTCACCTGGCTCGTGCGGAAGCCAAGGAAGATAGCTTCTACGCTGCACTGGAGTCTGCTCTGGGCAAGATGGAGCGCTCCCTGCGTAAGGTGAAGGCTCGCCGCAAGATTAGCCGTTCTGGCCACCGTGCACCGATGTCCGTCGGCGAGGCAACTGCTTCGCTGGTTGCAGAGGCTGAGGCAGCGGCTCCGGAAAAGGCTGATCCGTACGAGGATCTGGTTGAGGACGTGACCCCGGGTCAGGTTGTGCGTACCAAGCAGCACTCCGCAACTCCGATGACGGTGGAAGATGCTTTGTCTGAGATGGAGCTCGTCGGTCACGACTTCTACCTCTTCGTTAACGAGGCAACCTCTCGTCCGTCCGTGGTCTACCGTCGTCACGCATACGACTACGGTCTGATTGAGCTGGCAGACGAAGACGAGAAGTAAGTCTTCACCAAAAAGAGCACGCAATACCGCGCAGAGCTGTGTATTGGTAAGTAATTGCTCACATGAGCCCGTCTTCTCTTAGAAGGGAAGGCGGGTTCGTCGTATAATCAACCGTTGCACATTAAAGTTCGACGTGAATCGGCCGGAAAGGTCCCAATTTAGTGTTTTCGCTCAGCAAGTTGCTCCGCATTGGTGAAGGCCGCGCTGTCAAGAGGCTTGGCAATATTGCAGATCAGGTCATCGCCAAGGAAGACGAGTACGCAGCTCTTTCAGACGATGAACTCCGTGCCAAGACCGAGGAGTTTAAGAAGCAGCTGGCTGACGGTGCCGATGTAGACGATTTGCTTCTGGATGCTTTCGCCACGGCGCGCGAGGCATCCTGGCGCGTGCTGGGGCAGAAGCACTACCGCGTCCAGGTTATGGGCGGTGCGGCACTGCACTTCGGCAACGTTGCCGAGATGGGTACTGGTGAAGGTAAGACCCTGACCTGTGTGCTGCCCGCATACCTCAATGCGTTGGCAGGCAAGGGTGTTCATGTCGTTACGGTTAATGACTACCTGGCTAAGCGTGACGCGGAGTGGATGGGTCGAGTCCACCGCTTCCTGGGGCTTGAGACTTCCGTGATTCTCTCTGAGCTCAGTCCGGACCAGCGCCGCAAGGCCTATGCTGCCGACATCACCTACGGCACGAACAACGAGTTCGGCTTTGACTACCTGCGCGATAACATGGCGCATTC
Source organism: Corynebacterium sp. MSK032 (assembly GCF_030232065.1). Taxonomy (NCBI): domain Bacteria; kingdom Bacillati; phylum Actinomycetota; class Actinomycetes; order Mycobacteriales; family Corynebacteriaceae; genus Corynebacterium; species Corynebacterium sp. MSK032. The sequence goes on from NZ_JASPJR010000006.1 coordinate 85,867, forward strand.
GCTCGACGATTTGGTGCAGCGTGGGCACCACTTTGCCATCGTCGATGAGGTTGACTCGATTCTGATTGACGAGGCCCGTACCCCGTTAATCATTTCCGGTCCGGCAGATGGCGATCCGCACTGGTACCTGGCGTTCTCCAAGATTGTGCCGCGTATGAAGCGCGACATTCACTACGAAGTCGATGAGCGTAAGCGCACCATCGGTATTCGTGAAGAGGGCGTTGAATTCGTTGAGGATCAGCTGGGTATTGCCAACCTGTATGCTCCGGAAAACTCCTCGCTGGTCAGCTACCTGAACAATGCCCTGAAGGCCAAGGAGCTGTTCACCCGCGACAAGGATTACATTATCCGCAATGGTGAGATCCTCATTGTCGATGAGTTCACCGGTCGCGTGCTGGCAGGCCGTCGCTATAACGAGGGCATGCACCAGGCAATTGAGGCCAAGGAAGGGGTGGAGATTAAAAACGAGAACCAGACGCTGGCAACCGTTACGCTCCAGAACTACTTCCGCCTCTACGACAAGCTGTCCGGTATGACCGGTACGGCTGAGACCGAAGCGGCTGAGCTGCACCAGATTTACAAGCTGAATGTCATGTCGATTCCGCCGAATCGCCCGAAGCAGCGTGAGGATCTGCCCGACCTGATTTACAAAACGCAGGAGGCAAAGTTTGCCGCTGTTGTCGAGGACATCCGCGAATGCCATGAAAAGGGCCAGCCAGTTCTCGTTGGTACGACGTCAGTTGAGAAATCCGAGTACCTTTCCAAGCTCCTGCAGCGCGAAGGTATTCCTCACTCTGTGCTGAACGCTAAGCACCACGAGAAGGAAGCTGAGATTGTCGCAGTGGCGGGTCGTCTCGGAGGCGTTACCGTGGCAACTAACATGGCCGGTCGTGGTACTGACATTGTGCTGGGCGGTAACCCGGACATCATCGCTGACCTGAATCTGCGCTCTCGTGGTCTGGACCCGGTGGAAACTCCGGAAGAGTACGAAGAGGCGTGGGACGCTGAGATTGAGCGTGTTCGTCAGCAGTCGAAGGAAGAAGCTGACAAGGTACGTGAGGCCGGTGGCCTCTACGTCCTGGGTACTGAGCGTCATGAGTCACGCCGCATTGACAACCAGTTGCGTGGTCGTACCGGTCGTCAGGGTGACCCGGGTGTTACCCGCTTCTACCTGTCCATGCGCGATGATCTCATGGTTCGCTTCAACGGTCAGCGCATGGAAGCGCTGATGAACACTCTGAATGTCCCGGATGACGTTCCTATCGACTCCAAGGTTGTCTCCAACTCCATTAAGAGCGTCCAGGCTCAGGTGGAAAGCCAGAACTTCGAAATCCGTAAGAATGTTCTGAAGTATGACGAGGTTATGAACCAGCAGCGTAAGGTCATCTACGCTGAGCGCCGTCGCATCCTCGAAGGTGAGGATTTGAAGACTCAGGTCCGTGACATGCAGGACGACGTAGTCGATGCGTATGTCAACGGTGCCACCGCTGACGGTTACGTGGAGGATTGGGACCTCGACGAGCTGTGGAATGCCCTTGAGCAGCTCTATAGCCCGACGTTTACCGCGCAAGAGCTCATTGATGGCTCTGACTTCGGTACCCCGGGTGACCTCTCGGCCGATGAGCTGTCCAAGGCTCTGCACGCGGACATCTCGGCCAGCTACGACCAGCTTGAGGATGCGGTCTCCGCAATTGGCGGCGACGACCAGATGCGCAACATCGAGCGCTTCACCATCCTGAACGTCATGGACCAGAAGTGGCGCGAGCACCTCTACGAGATGGACTACCTCAAGGAGGGCATTGGCTTGCGCGCCATGGCCCAGGCTGACCCGCTGGTGGAGTACCAGCGTGAGGGCTACGACATGTTCACCGCGATGATGGACGGCATCAAGGAAGAATCGGTTCGTCAGCTGTTCCTAATCCGTAAGCAGGTTATGCCCGCAGTGGAAAACACTGAGGGACAGGAGAATCAGGCTCCAGCTCTGCCGACGGAAGCTGCTGAGCAAAATCAGCAGATGACCTACTCCGGTCCCAGCGAGGACGGCAGTGCAGAGCAGCAGCGCGTGGATCAAGAGTCTGAGGGCAACCGAGCGCAGCGTCGGAAGGCGGCTCGCAAGCGCCGTCGCTAAGCACTAAAGCACCCGAAACGCGGTCATGGTCCATGGCCGCGTTTTTGCTGTTCCGCGGCGGAAAGTGCCCGTGAACGCGCGAACGCGCGGACCGACACGGCAACTACCCAGGAACTCGACCTTCTTGCCGTCCGCGGAAGCGCTGGCGTGAAAGGATTGCAACGCGACACCCTTGAGGCTGGTGTTCTTCGACAGCGTGAGTATCGCAGCGTGAATAATCGGGTCGATATTGATGCGACGTAGATCGTTGACTCGCCTGCGACCCGCGATGATGTCGAAGACGCGGCGAGTAATCGTGCCAAGCTCCTGTCTCAGATTCTGTTCACAGTGCTGGACGACGTGCGGTGTTTGCGGCGTCTTTTTTGCAGCAGGAGCGGCCGCGACGGGCGGTAATGCCGTCATGACAGCGGCTCCGGTGGCAGCCGAGCATCCGCTGTAGGTCGGTGCCACTTTTGCGGTTTGAGAGGCGGCGGCATTAGCTGACTGGCCGAGTTGAATTGTGTGGAGAAGCGAAAAGCCCGTTGCCGGTTCAATGGATTCCCTGCCACTGGAGCGGTGCTCAGCGGCGTGCGACAGCGCGTAAGGCATCGGTGTCTGAGATTTTGGTACGTGAGACGTTGGTGCCATGGATTAATCCCCCTAAAAACTCTCCATTGGCAAGTTCCCCCTTGCTGAAGACCATTGTCCTACAAGTGCTTTAAGTGTGCAGCTTGTGAAGGGGAATTCACGGCCGGCGTGGGGGGATTGTGGAGAAGGCGCAGTCGCGAAATGGGCTGAGTGTTTCGCTGTTAATGGTCCTATCGGTTTCCGTCAAGGCCGTTCTGGTCGTCTACAAATGGGCGTAACGAACAGCCAATTAACACGCTGAACTGGAAAAAAGGCAAACGTGCAGGTCATGCGATAAACTACAGGCCATGCGCGGAATGATTATCGATTACTGTGGTGTCCTTGACGGCACGGATGAAGACCAGGCACGTTGGCGTAATTTGCTGGTAGAGGCGCGTGCAAATGGTGTTGGCCTGGCAGTCCTGTCGAATGACCCAGGTGGCCCATCGGCGGATCCGATTCGCAAGCTCGAAGATGAGGGCCTGGTAGACGCAGTTGTGCTCTCTGGTGAAATTGGCCATGAGAAGCCTTCGGCAGAGGCTTTTAATGCAGCCGCTGCGGCTATTGAACTGCCGGCACGGGACTGCGTGTTGGTAGATGATTCGATTGAGAACATCCATGCGGCCGTCTCTAACGGCATGGTGGGAGTCTTCTATCAGCAGTTCGACCGCGCAGTGGTCGAGATTGCCGGTCTGCTGGGTCTCGAGGGCGAGTTCTAATGCGCGTCTATATCCCAGCGACTTTCTCCATGCTTGAGGCGCTTAAGGAGGATGAGCTCTTCCACGCCCGCGGTGGTTGGGGCTTTGCTGTCACTGAAGCGCTGCGCGATTTCTTTACTGAGGGCGATGATGAGGAACTGGCAGACGTAGCCTTTGATGAGGCTGCGCGTGCGTCGCTCCGTCTGCTCGATGCCGCAGAAGAGAAGTTCCCGCACCGTCGAGTGGTCATTTCCGTTGATGTGGAGGCGGAGCCGCAGTCGGATATGGGAGATGCTGTGGTTAAGGTCGGCGGCCCAATTTCGCTTGCCGACGTTGCAGCTCTCCACATTGATGTGGAAGAGGCGGAAAGCAAGGTTGAGGCTGCGATTGATGCCGTCGATAAGGCAGATCTCGGTGACGAGGATGCGGAGCTCACTGTCGGCGATGCGCTGGAGATCCCGCTGGCGTGGTACGACGTAGCTGAGCTCGGCATGGTGGTCGACTTCCTGTAGTAGCGCGTGCTCGGCGTTAAAGAAGGGGACTGGGTTTAGGAACCCAGCCCCTTTTTTGTATGGCACAAGTGTTTTCAGTGGGGGTATAAAAGACGGGATTGTTTTGTGTGGATAAGCTCCATGTCAAAGGGGGTGTTTCGCACGGGAGTGGGGGTAATGACAATTTCGCTATTTGTGTCAAAATCATTTGTTTCTCTTGACCAATAACTTACCGCTCCGTAGTCTACGTCTAAGTAACCTACGGACACGTAATAATGAATCGGGTGGGGCATGCCTACTGATGAACAGCGTTATTACTTGTTCGCCCGTGACAGTCAGGAGGGCCAAAAATGGGGCTTAAGACCAAAGTTTCCCGGGTATTCAAGCATTTATCCACGCCACTTTTGCCCGATGATTACACGCATTTGCTAAATCCGCTGTGGTCAAGTCGCGAGCTGCGCGGTCAGATTGAGGCCATTAATCCCACATCTCCTACTTCAGCAGAGTTGATAATCCGTCCGGGTTGGGGGATGCCAACAGACTTCAAGCCAGGCCAGTTCATCGGACTTGGCGTAGAGGTCAAGGGGAAATACCTGTGGCGTTCCTACTCGCTGACAAATGCGCCGCGGCCTCATGACGGGCTGCTGACTATCAACATCCGTGCGCTAAACGACGGCTATGTGTCCCAACACCTCGTCGCCAATGTCAAGCCGGGTACTGTCGTCCGCCTGGCTGCCCCGGCTGGGGATTTCCATCTTCCGGAGCCGCTCCCAGCCCGCATTGCGTTTGTTACCGCAGGCTCCGGCGTAACTCCGGTGATTTCCATGCTGCGTGATCTTTCAGCTCGCAATGCCTCAGTGGAAGTCGAGCACATTCACTCCTACCGCGGCGAGGCAGAAGCTGTGTTTGTCAATGAGCTTCGCGAGCTGGAACAGTGCAGCGCTACTAGCGCGTTGAAGTATCGCCTGCATGCCCGGAATACGGAGACGCAGCCGCGGATTGACGCTGCGGCGGTTACCGACATCATTGCTGACTTTGGAGCGCTGGCATCGTCGGCAAGCGCCTACGCCTGTGGTCCGGTTGAACTGCTGAAAAACCTTGAGCCGGAGTTTCCCGGGCTGCGGACGGAACGTTTCACCGTTGACCGCTCGGCGGCAGGGGAGGTCGGCGGCACGGTGAGTTTAGGCAGCCGAGGCGATATCGACGTAGACGGTGCAACCACCATCCTGGAGGCGGCCGAGAGCGTCGGGGTTGACCTGCCGTACGGCTGTCGGATGGGAATTTGTGCGACGTGCGTGCAGCAGCTCTCCGACGGCGCAGCGCGGGACATCCGCACCGGTGCGACGTTTGTGGCGGGGGAGCGGGTCCGAACGTGCGTCTGTGCGCCGGCGGGGCACGCGCGTATCGAACTGTAAGTTCGCCCCACATCTATCTCAACCTGTATTAACCAGGAGAAACTACCTAAAGGAGTTGGGACCCTTCCCATGGCAATTTCTGATATCGCATCGTATGCGCACTTGAGCGAAGAAGACGTCGCAGAGATTGGGCGTCGATTTGCGGAAATCGAAAAGCAACACCGCGATTCGCTGGGGCAGAAGGATGCTCGCTACATCCGCACGCTCATCCGCATTCAACGCACCCTTGAGGTGACTGGTCGAGGTCTGCTGATGGTACCGACAGCCGGCATGGCCCTGAACAAACTAGGGATGCTGCCGAAGTCGTGGAAGAACACCGCGCACTGGGGTTTCAAATGGGCGGGTGCCTCAGCGCTGGGGCTGGCAAAGATTTTGGAAAACCTCGAAATCGGCCACAACACCATGCACGGTCAGTGGGACTGGATGAATGACCCCGAGATTCACTCGGCCACCTGGGAGTGGGACAATTCCTGCCCATCCAGCGGGTGGAAGCACTCCCACAACTTTGTCCACCACAAGTACACCAACGTGCTCGGTATGGACAACGATGTAGGATATGGCATTCTCCGGGTGACTCGTGACCGCCGTTGGAAGCCATCGACGCTGCTGCAGCCGGTGACAAACGTGGTGTTGGCCAGCCTTTTCCAATGGGCAGTGGCCTTCTATGACGTCGAGCTCGGGCGCGTGTTCGCCGGCAAGAAATCCTGGGATGAGGCCCGACCGCAGCTCATGGAGGTGCTCAACAAGTCGGGGCGCCAGGTGCTCAAGGACTACGTTCTCTTCCCGGCGATGGCGGGTCCGCGTTACCGTGAGGTGGCCTTTGCGAACATGATGGCCAACCTCGCCCGTAATCTTTGGGCCTACGCGGTCATCTTCTGCGGACACTTTCCGGATGATGCCGAGACTTTCACCAAGGAGCAGTACAACACCGAGGACAAGAGTGAGTGGTATTTGCGCCAAATGCTGGGCTCGGCGAACTTCCACGGTGGGCTGGCGCTGTCGGTGCTCTCAGGAAATCTGAATTACCAGATTGAGCACCACCTGTTCCCGGACATGCCGTCCAACAGGCTCGCGCAGATTTCGAAGCAGGTTCAGCAGATCTGCCGGGAATACGACCTGCCATACAACACGGGGTCGTTCCCGAAGCAGTTCTTCCAGGTCCAGCGCACGCTGCTGAAGTTGTCGCTGCCGGATCGTTTCTTAGTCGCTGACCCGGACAACGCCCCAGAGGTACGTTCGGAGACGGCGTTCAAGAAGTATCCGCAGGTTGAAGCGGAGCTCCAGTCCAGTTCCCCGCAACGCAAGGGCTTAGCGACGGGCCTGCGAATGCTCCGCCGTCTTCGCCCAGGTGTCCGGGAAATTGTCCGGGCCTACACCGGTCGCTCGACGCACACTGCTGCGCGCGGTTAGCCCTCGGCCCGCTTGCGAACCGCAGCCGCGACTGCTGGTTCGCGGTTCCATGGCATTGATTGCTTGTGGGGGAGCCGTAGCCAGGCGCGAATCATGGTCACGGTCAGCGTCGCAGTTGCACCAGCGAGGAAGAGTGCTAAGTAAGCCGAGGAATTCTGGCCGGTGAACTCCACGGTCACGATCAGTGCGAAAAGTGGGGCTGCCATGGACGCCGACAGGAAGGCCGCCGCGCCGAGAATCGCAAAGTCGCTCAGCGGAACTGAGGGCATCAATGGCTGTACGAAGCAGCCGACGATGAAACCGCTGAGCGCGCCAAGGGCAAAGCCGGGAGTCAAGAGACCACCGACGGCACCAGAACGGAAAGTAACGAGAACCGCGATAGCTTTCGCAATCAGCAGGATGACTGCAAAACCCAGCAGCGGGCGGTCCATGAGAACTGTGGTCGCAGCGATACGGCCATTGCCCAATACTTCTGGAACCCACAGTGAAATCACACCAACCAGTGTGAATGCGAGGGGGATGGCCCAGGCAGAGTGCCAGCCAGTCGGTGCTGTGTCCGACATTCGAGAGCTGAGAATGCGAAATGCGTAGCCAATGGCACCGCAGATAACACCGATGAGCAGTGCTGCCCCGAGGTTGCCCCAGCCGTCTGAGAGATTAATTGGGCTGTAGAGCGGGCTACTGCCGACCACGATGCCCGACGTCACCGTGGCGATGGCTGAACACGCCAGCACCACCATCACCGCGGTAATGCTCAGTGAGCCCAGCAGAATCTCCAACGAGAAAACCGCTCCAGCCAACGGGATGTGATAAATCGCCCCCAGGCCGGCACCGGCTGCTGCTGCGACCAGAATACGGCGGTGTAGCGGATCGATGCGCAGTCGATGCGACATCTGCGAGGCCACCATTGCACCGAGCTCACGCGGGGCATTCTCGCGTCCCATGGATGCACCTGCAGCGACAGTCGCCATCTGCAAAAACACATTGACAAGAGTTGACCACACAGGCATGGGGCGGCCGTGCATGCCCGCTTCAACGCTTTCAACAGGCTTCGCCTTTGTGCGAAGAGCTGCCCAGATTGGTCCTGCAATCAGCCCCGCCAACACAATTCCGACAAAGCGCTGTAAACCAGTGGTGCCATCGGTTACGACCGCTACGTCACCCTCGTGCTGCCCGTAGACCGCGTACTCGATGCCGTGCATGATCAGCGCGAGCCCGGCAGCTCCGAGCCCCGTCGCAAGACCCACGATAAGCGTGTAGATGCACAGCCGAATCCAACTGCCGGGAGCGGGGTAGAGTCCGGAGCCCGCTTTGTCCGACTCAGCACCAGCCGCGGCTTCAGAGGGCGTCTCCACAGAATCGGTGTGGCTAGTCTCTTTCAATGTCCAGCTCCCAGTCCTCGTTGTCGCTGATGGCGCTCAACAGGCGACGCACGGCCATCGCTCGACGGTGCTGAACTCCCTCCAGCTTGTCGAGGGCGCACTCTGGATCCGCGGGCGGCCCCAAATGGGTGCAACCACGTGGGCATTCATCTGTCGCTGCCTGGATATCTGGAAACGCCGCCAGCAGCGTCTCCGGTGTCACATGAGCCAGACCAAAGGAACGAATGCCCGGGGTATCAATAATCCACGACGCCGCATCGTCATCGCTTTCCGACGGCAACATCAGCGCCACCGACTGCGTGGAGGTATGGCGGCCCTTACCCACACCACTGACTTCGCCGGTCTCACGGTTGGCTTCAGGAACAATCCGGTTGACAAGGGTCGATTTCCCCACACCGGAATGCCCAACCAAAGCTGTCACTCGTCCTGGGACATCGATGAGTTCTGACAGAGGAGCCAAGTCATCATTAATACCGCAGACAACGACATCCACTCCGAGTGCCGAGAACTCCCCGGCAAATTCCTCTGGGTCGGCCAGATCGGATTTAGTCAGACAGAGCACGGGGCGGACACCGCCGGCGTAGGCCGCGACCAGCGCGCGTTCGACAAAACCGGTGCGAGGTTCAGGATCGGCGACTGCGCACACAATGAGCAGCAGGCTGGCATTGGCCACGACGATGCGCTCATACGGGTCATTGTCATCGGCGGTGCGACGCAAAACCGTGCTGCGCTCTGCCAGCTTGACGATGCGGGCCAGTGTGCCCGCACGGCCGCTGACATCGCCTACGACACCGACACGGTCACCGACAACGATATTGGTGCGGCCGAGCTCGCGGGCACGCATGCATGTCACTGCAACATCAGGGTTGTTATCGAGGACTACACCCCAACGACCACGATCCTTGGTCACCACCATGCCCCAGTGGGCATCGGCGTGGCGGGGGCGATCCTTCGTCCGTGGTCGCGACCCTTTACCGGGGCGGATGCGTACATCGGACTCGTCCCATTGCCGTCCACGCCTGCGTGCCGCCACTGTTATTTCCCTGCCTCGGTTCCGTTGTCCACACCATCAAGTCGAGCTTCGACTGACTTTTCCAACGAACTAGGGCTGGGGGAGGCCAGTCCGAGCATCTCCAGCCAGCGCAGATCGAATCCAGGCATGGTCTTAGCAGTGGTACCGATATTTTCGACTTCCACGCCCTCCGTGCGCAGGCCAACAATGGCACCAGCGGTGGCCATTCGATGGTCGGCGTAGCTGTGCCAGAGGCCACCGTGGAGCGGAACGGGGTCGATCGCAATGCCGTCGTCAAGCTCGGTCGCGCAACCGCCGAGACGGTTGATTTCCGTGGTGAGCGCGGCGAGACGGTTGGTTTCGTGACCGCGCAGGTGTGCGATACCCGTCAGCTCGGTGCGGGTAGTGGCCAAGGTGGCGATGGCGGCGACAGTGGGGGTCAGCTCGCCAATCTCGGACATGTCCATCGTGAGTCCGCGCAGCTCCGACGGCTTTGAGCCCACGACGGTGAGGCTGGTGCGGCCACTCTCGTGACGGTTGAACGTCACGGTAGCGCCCATAGCGGTGAGGATCTCGCGGATGCGGTCGCCTGGCTGCGTGGTGTGCTCTGGCCAGTCGGGCACGGTGACGCTGCCACCAGTGACAGCCGCAGCGGCCAGGAAGGCGGCGGCGTTGGACAGATCGGGCTCGACCTGCCAAGTACGACCCATCATTTCGGTGGGGTGAATGGTGAACGTTGTGCGTGGTCCCTCAGGTGTGTCGGCCGTGGTCTCCTCGACCTGCACACCGGCCTCGCGAAGCATGTCCAGGGTCATGTCAATGTGCGGGCGGGAAGGAATCTCACCGGTCGGGCGAAGTACCAGGCCACGGCCATAGCGCGGTGCTGACAGCAACAGACCAGAGACGAACTGGCTCGAGGCCGAAGCGTCAATTTCCACTTCGCCGCCGATGTCCGGCAGATCCTGCTCCTGGACCGAGTCACCGAGGCGGTTGCCCTGATTCGGGCCCTGCGGATTGACCGTGAAGGGAAGCCCATTGCCCGCGATGTTCACACCGAGGCTGCGCAGGGCATCCAGCACGGCCGACATCGGGCGAGCCTTGGCCTCTACGTCGCCTTCGAAGAACACCGACCCCTGCGCAAGAGCTGCGATAGGTGGCACGAAGCGCATAACCGTACCTGCGAGACCACATTCCACGACACCACCGCGAAGCATGCGTGGAGTGACGCGGAGCGTGTGGTTCGGGGCACCCGAATATGTCGAGTCGGCACTGATGTCAGTTCCCAGGGCCTGCAGTGCGCGAATCATAAGATCGGTATCGCGAGAGCGTAGAGCACCATGGATAACCGATGGTGTCGAAGATAGCGCCGCGATGACAAGGGCACGGTTCGTAATCGACTTCGAGCCGGCAATCTGCACCGTGGCGTTAAAAGGCTGTCGACCGGCATCGGCACCGTCGACACTTACAGTAGGGGCGGACCAATTCTGATTTTGGGAACACACACAACCAATTATGGAACACTTTCACTCCATACCTCGACTAGAGGGGGAGTCAACGGCACAATCAGTTGGTATGTGTGGTCGTTTCGTCAATTTCACAGTCGCCGAAGAACTGCTCAGCACAACTGCTGAGATTCCCGGTTTGGCGCCCGTGCGTGCCGACGGCCCGTTGCCCACCTCCCGCTACAACATCGGCCCGACCATGCCAATAGTTGCTCTTGCCCGCGAGCACCCCGGCCGCACAGGAACCATTGCTGCCACCGTGCGCTGGGGTTTAATTCCGCAGTGGGCCCGCGAAGTGCCAACAAAACCTTTCTTCAATGCCCGTGCGGAAACCTGGCAGTCCAAACCGACTTTCCGGGACGGCCTGCCCTGCGCAATCCCCATGAACGGTTGGTATGAGTGGAAGAATCGCCAGCCCTACTTCGTCAGCTTCAGCGATGACGCACCGCTTTTCACCGTCGCTGGGCTGTGGGCGCGCTGGGGCGATATCGTCTCCGCCACAATTCTCACCACCGACGCCGTGGGACAGCTCGCGGATCTGCATCATCGTATGCCGCGCGTGCTTGCCGACGACGAAGTCAGTGACTGGTTGGATCTCTCGGCCTGGGCAGCAGACGGAGATGTTGGCATGACCAGCGCAGAAGTGGTGGACAAGCTGACCATCCGACCGGTCAACCGCGCCGTCGGCAATGTTGCGAATGAAGGGCCGCACCTGCTGAATGGGCCCGATGGAGCAGCACCCGGCCACAACGAGGAGCTGTTTTAAGGCCGTATCAGCGGGGAGGTTGCAGGAGTAGCCGCAGGGTTAGCGGGCGATGTCGGCGACCGTGGCGTCGCAAAGCGAAACCAGATCAGCGGGTGACAGTTCGATGTCCCACCCGCGGCGACCACCGGAGACAAACACAGTGTCGGCGAGAGTGGCTGTCTCATCAATGACGGTGGGGAGCTTGCGGCGACCGCCAAGCGGGGAGATGCCGCCGGGAACGTAGCCGGTGGCAAGTGACGCGTCATGGGGGTCGGCCATCGTGGCCTTGGAAGCCCCGACAGCCGCGGCAGCGGCCTTGAGGTTGAGCATTCCGGTGGCGGGGACGACGGCGATGGCCAGCCCAGTGCGTTTGCCGGATAGCTCGATAATGAGAGTTTTGAAGATGCGTTCGGGCTCGACTCCGAGATGCTCTAGTAGCCAAGAGGCGGCCTCTTCGCCGAAGTTGTCGCTGCCGTGGGGGAATTGGTGAACGTGGAAGTCGATTCCGGCGTTCTGACAGACGGCGATTGCCGGGGTGGCGGCAGCGGATTTCTTGGCGGACTTCTTCGACATAATTTCCCATCGTTGCACACCAGTGCCGCCACGCTACGAAATGCCTGGTGACGGGGGTCTGGCCGACTCGTGGGTGCGGATGTTTTAGGATAGGTAGCATGTCAGGTGATCAGACAGGAACATCGGCCATCCGGACTGATGAGTCGGATGAGGAGCTTGCGCAGCGCTTTGAGCGTGATGCCATGCCGCTTTTGGATCAGCTCTATGGAGCGGCGCTGCGGATGACACGCAACCCCGCCGATGCCGAAGACCTGGTGCAGGAGACCTACATCAAGGCTTTTCAGGGCTTCCGCTCCTACAAGCCGGGCACGAACCTGAAAGCGTGGCTCTACCGCATTCTGACGAATGCGTACATCAACAGCTACCGCAAGGCGCAGCGACGTCCTGCCGAGTACGCCACCGATGACATCACGGATTCACAGATCGCGGAAACCGCGTCGCACACTTCGATAGGGCTGCGCTCTGCTGAGGTTGAAGCGCTGGAAAAGCTTCCTGATGAGGAAATTCGTGACGCTTTGATGAGCCTCAAAGAGGACTACCGGATGGTGGTCTACTACGCCGATGTCGAGGGATTGCCCTACAAGGAAATCGCCGAAATCATGGGTACGCCCATCGGAACTGTGATGAGTCGGCTCCACCGTGGAAGAAAACAGCTCCGAGACGCGTTGCACAACGTAGCCGTGGAACGTGGATTCTTGAAAGAAGAGAAGGGAGATTCTCCGCGATGAGCCGAGAGTCGAGCCAAGATATGGAGCAGACGCCAGAGCGCGGACACGCCTGTGAAGATGCTTTCTGTCAGGATGTCCACTCGCGCCTACACGCATTTTTGGATGGAGAGTGTGATTCGGAGGAGCGCCGCTTTCTCGAGGAACACATTCACAAATGCCCTCAGTGCTTGGAAGAGTTCGGTTCCGAGCAAGCTATACGACGGCTGCTGCGCCGGTGTTGCCAGCAACCTGCCCCTGAGGACCTCCGTCAGCGCATTACCACTCGGATTCGCGTGTCCTATACGCGGGTGGAGTACCGCAGGTAGCTGCTGGCGGCTAGGTTTTGGTGCGTCATCTTTTGGCGCGTATTCCTTTGATGCTTAATGCGATGTTGCGTAATACGGTAATGCGGTAATGCGTAATGGGAAAATCCCAGGTCACGGTGATGTGGCCTGGGATATTTTTGTGGAGCTATTTGTGGAGCTAAGGGGAATCGAACCCCTGACCTTCGCATTGCGAACGCGACGCTCTACCAACTGAGCTATAGCCCCATTGCTTTCGAGCAACCTAGCTGGAGCTGCTGTAAAAGCTCTGTTTTCAGACGTTACTCCGGTGGGGTTTGGGCTCCAAACTCGCTGGTAAGGTTCTGGCGGATGGTTAATCCGGAAAGCGAGGATGCGGTATCGACGAGGCATCGAAAAGGTGTTGAAAGTGACTAGGTTTATGACAAAAAACCGCGGGTGAATTCAATTCACATGTCATAAACCTAGTCACTTTCAGATCTGCTACCCGTTGAGGTATCCGCTGGAGGCATAAAAAACTCCACCCCGTCCCTCGGTGCAATACCGAGTTGTGCCGGGGTGGAGTGAGATGTCTTAGCCGGTGATGGCTAAGACTGCTGCAACTAAGGGCAACTTAGCTGTTCGGACGCTTGCCGTGGTTAGCCTTGTTCTTACGGCGGTCCTTGCGCTTACGGCCACGCTTGCTCATAGCTGGGCTCTCTTTCTATCGGGTTAAACAGGTATCAACCGGTATAGATTACACGGTCACCGTGTAACCCTATTAATCAGACCGGGGTATTAGACTGCGGTGCTGGTGCGAGTGCGACGGGTGCGGCCGCGGTTGCGACGGCGCTTCAGTGCGCGACGCTCATCCTCGCTCATGCCGCCCCAGACACCTGCATCCTGGCCGGTCTCAAGTGCCCAGGCCAGGCACTGAGCAGTAACAGGGCAACGGTTGCAAACGACCTTGGCCTTAGCAATCTGGGCGAGGGCCGGGCCGGAGTTACCGACCGGGAAGAACAGCTCCGGATCCTCTTCACGACAAACGGCCTTGTGACGCCAATCCATGACAAACTCCTAAAACATTACGAGCCCCGGGTGAGGGCAGGGTTAAATTTCCTTGCGGGAAGGCAGCTCCGGAAATGGATTTCGTCAGACACGACAAATCGCCGTATCTCAACGAAGGTTGGGGTTCATTCCCGGTTGCCCAGGGGTATTAGGCATCTTGGGAGGGGCCACCTGTTCCATCGCCTATACGACGTGAAAGGTAGTGGGGACTCACCAAAGAGTTTGCGCCTAAAAAGGCGAGACTTGCATGGTTACACAACCAGTGAACTGCGTGCCTGTCTCGCTGACGATTTACATGTTTTCACGACTGGGGCGGTTCGTAAAGAGCAAAATGAATAAAAGTGCCAAACCTCACAGAAAAGTGAAGTTTTGGTTAAAACGCCAGGTCAAAACTAGCCCTTTGTGGGGGTAAAATTAGTTTTGGTAATTGCAGTAGTGAGGGTGTATGGCGCATTTTTGTTGGCTTGTCAGTAAACAGTTGTAGTTTAAGTCGGGTTTGCCTCGGCTTTTTGGCTAGTACTGAACAGTCGGCGTGTGCGATCCATGACCTTTTTGGTCACCACAACGAGCAAGCGCTCGTCCACGGGGCGGGTAGCGACTTTCTTGGTGAACTGGTCCTCGGTGTAATCGTCGGCACGCGCCACAAAATTGATAGCGCCTTGCTTAACACGGATGTTGAGGGACTCACACTGATTGATGTACTCGCCGTCCAACTGGAGACGAAGTGGGGCAGTAGCGGTGAGCTCGATGTGCTGGACGTTGTCGACGCGTCGTTCGCGGGCTTCGACGTGGAAGGGGGAACGCAGTCGGGTGAAGAAACCGGCTAAATTGGCTGCGGCGACAAGTCCCGTCACTCCCCTCAGGGAAGTGAAGCCATAAAAGCCCAGGCCCCTGCGTAGGGACACAGTGGGGTTGGTGACGATGGGGAGGTCGCCGAGGAATGTCCAGGGATTGGAGTTGGACACCACGGCCATTGCGAGATCACGGCCAAACTCCGTGCCGTCGATAGTTGCGGTGATTTGTGGCGGGCTTTTGCGCAACTGATTCCATGCGGTGAAAATTGCCGGCAAATAGCGCACGGCTTTGGCGCGGGTACCGTTTTGTCGGAGCTGTTCCATGGTGGAAATGACTTCCGCATCAATGCCGATACCGGCATTGACCACGAAGCATCGCTCCGCTGCATGTCCAACGCTGATAGTGCTGCGGGTTCGGGAGCGCAGCAGACTTGCGATGTACCACGCGGCATCTACGGGGTCGCGGGGAATACCCAACGCACCTGCCAAAACGTTGGCGCTGCCGGTGGGAATTGTCGCGATGGCAGGCAGGTCAGTGGCAGGCAGTGCGGAGAATGGGTTGGAGTTCATGAGCCCATTGACAATCTCGTTAATGGTTCCGTCGCCGCCGAGAGAAATAATGACGTCGTAATCGCGAACCGTTTTACCCGCCACCATTTCCGCAGCATGGCCAGGGTAGGCGGTAAACATGGATGTCAAGCGAATCCCCTCGACCGAGCGAAGCGCCCGCACAACGCCGGGCATACGTCGAGCAGTGTTACTGGTCGAATTCGGATTGGAGATTAGCAACGCACGCACAGGCACCAAGAATAGTGCATGAGCAGACTTGTGATGGGCGCATTAGCCGGTATGCCTCCAGGGTGTATTCATCGGTTCGCACCGGGCTAACATGTAGGGCGTGAGTAACCAGAAAAACAGCAGCAATGCGCCCAAATCGCGTACTACCGACCAGCTTGCGGCAGCCGACGGGCCGATCGCCGCACCTCAGGTTGTTATGGTCGGTGCGTGGATTGGTGTCGCCGAATGTGCCCTCGGTCTGGGCTACGGGATCTTCCTTCTCATTCGTGATTTGATGGGGTACCGCGACGAGGCCGCGGTCATTTCCGGTTGGGGTACCGCGCTGTGGTTCCTTCTCATTTTCGGCGCTGTTCTCGCTGGTGCGATTATGTTGCTGCGTGGCGCCCGATGGGGGCGCGGGCCGATTATTATGCTCAACCTCTGCTTGCTGGGCGTGGCCTATTACATGTTCCGCTCGAGCGCTTTTCTGCTTGCTCTACCGACGGCGGCAGCTTCAATTGCTGCGCTGGCCTGTATGTTTAGTCCGAAGGCGATTGATTGGGCTGCCCGCTCTTTCTAAGCTTCGATGGCGAACGCGTCGACTGACTCACCGCGCTGAACTAGTAGCGTGTCACCGACAACTGCAAGGCGCACGGGCACTTCCGGCTTGTCCGCATTATTTGCATGAGTGGACTTCGCAGCTGCAGGCAACGGGAGTGTGCCGATAATCTCGAGAGTCTTGGCATTCAATACCGCGACTCCGTCAGCGACTGGCATGAAAACATGCTCACCCCATGGAGCTGGGGTTCCTGTGGCCTCAGGAAACTCGAAATCCGGCGCCAGGGTGCTCGGGCGGAAGCCCAGTAAACCACGCGGCGACCACCACGTCATGTGATGGGGAAGATCCGTTGTAAAAGGCGCACGCGGGGCATCGCCGTTGGAGTTAGCTTCCGCCGGTGCTGGGCGCAGAGTAGTCTCATCCAGCGCCAATTCAGTCAGCATCGTGCCGTCCATACGAAAAACTCGGATGCGATTGTCTGACAGTACCGCCGCCGTGTCCTGGCCAATCGATACCAGTGACATATCTGCAGTTACCGGACCAAGGTCAATATCACTCTTGACCTCTGGTTTCCGCGATTCCTCCGGATTTGCCGCCTGCATGACCAGACGTCCGTGACCATCGCAGTTGTTTACAACGGCCAGCAGCTCCACGCGTGTGAGCGCACTGATAATCGAACACTCTGGATGTGGCTGCATCTTCGGTTCCGGAGATGCTGGAACCTTGCCGTACTCGACTACTCGGACCAAGTCAGAGCGCCACAGCTCCAGGAATCCAGAGTCGTAGACACCCGCGTATGAATTCGAGCGCACGGCGGCAGGGCTGTCAGCAGCAATCGATTTTCGGGTCGCGACATACTGTCCCGAATCGGGCTTGAGTGCAACGGTCTCACCGCAGCCAGCTGCCCCACGAAAAGTCGCGAAAACTTGGCCATCACTGCCCGAGAGCGCACAAAGCGGAATATCTCGTCGATAGTGCCAGCGCTCCGTGCCGTCGTTAAGCGAGATAGCACGCACGCCCCGGTCCTCAGCAACGATGAGGGAGTTGTCCATCACCAGTGGCGCCGGGGAGATGGTGTGCGTGCTTGTGCTTGCCGACGATTCGGTGGACCACACCGGCCGGAGAGTATGTGGCATTGCCTCCGGATCGTTCGCGGCCGGGGCTTGCGCTGTGCTGCTCGTCGGTGCCGTGGATTCAGTGCGATCGACCTTACGAGCCGGAGAAGCGACCCATGTCCAACCGACGACTAGCACTACGGCGATGATGAGAACTACTGATGCGATTCGATTGCGGCGCAGTCGGGTCTCTGCAGTGGTGGGCTCAGCGTTGGCTTGTGGTGACTGCAGCACGGTTGGAATGTCCTGTCGACGAGTGGTCGTGGCGAGAGGTGAGGTGGGGAGTTGGCACGCGCAGCGGCCTAGCTGCGACGATGAGAATTGGAGTGGCCGTCCCGCTTTGAGCTTCGTCCTTGGCCGCGATTGCGATGATGAGACTGTGAGCGGTTGTTTCGCGGGCCTCTTCCGCCACGCCCGCGAGGTGGCCGGGAACCCAATACCGGGCGGGCTGGCCCGACCTTCTCATCGATCCCCTCGGGGATGTCTAGAGCTTCGGCGAGCTCGGGGGAGGTGGAAAACCACGTCGGAATCTCGGCCATGTCCAGGTCGAGAGCATCTGAAATAGCCTTCCACTTTGTGGTTTCATCCCAGCCGACGAGCGTAACGGCGACACCGCTGTGTCCCGCGCGGCCGGTGCGGCCGATGCGGTGGACATAGGTCATTTCGTCATCAGGCACCTGGTGGTTGATGACGTGGGTGACATCGTCGATATCGATACCGCGAGCCGCGACATCGGTTGCGACCAGGACGTCGACGTCGCCATTGCGGAACGCCGTCAGCGAGCGCTCACGTGCAGGCTGGCCCATATCGCCGTGGACGGCGGTGACCAGGAAGCCGCGCTCGCCGAGCTGCTCAGCAACCGAGGCGGCGCCGCGCTTCGTGCGAGCAAAAATGATGGTGCGACCACGATCGTTGGCTTGCAGGATGCGGGCAATGACCGAGACCTTATCCATCTGGTGCGATTGGAAAACAATCTGTTTAGTGGTCTCGTGGACTGTGGCCTCTTCCTCGCCTGATTCAGCGCGGATGTGCACCGGGCGATTCATAAAGGTACGTGCGAGAGTCAGAATTGGGCCCGGCATTGTTGCCGAGAAGAGCATGGTCTGACGTTCATCTGGCACCGCAGCCAGAATCTTCTCGATGTCCGGCAGGAAACCCAAGTCGAGCATTTCGTCGGCCTCGTCGAGAACCAAAATCTTTACGCCTGACAGCTCTAGATTATTGCGCTGGTAAAGATCGATGAGACGGCCCGGAGTGCCGACGATGATGTCCACGCCGCGGTCTAGCTGTTCAATCTGTTCCTCATAGGGGCGGCCACCGTAAATGGTGCATACACGCAGATTGGTTGAGTGCGCAGCGCGGGCTAAGTCCTCGCCGACCTGCACGCACAGCTCACGGGTGGGAACGACGATGATTGCGCGGGCAGTGCCATCCGGTTCTGGAATGCGGGCGTCATCAAAGACGCGGTCAATGAGGGGGACACCAAACCCAAGGGTTTTTCCCATGCCAGTACGGGCTTGGCCGATGATGTCCGTGCCGTCGAGCGCCAAGGGCAGCGTCAGTTCCTGGATGGCAAATGTGCGGTTGATTCCTTCGTCGGCGAGTGCGTCGCAGATTTCCGCGGCGACCCCCAATTCGACGAATGTCGGGGACTGGGACTCTGCCACGGCGACTCCTTTGCTGTTTGTAACCTCACGTGACACGACGGCTTAATCGGTCTCTCTAATCCTAGCCGCTTTGGGAATGGTTATGATGTCACCTATGGACATCACTATTGGATTTGCAGACAATACGCGTGAGCTGAGCATTGAAAACGTCGCTGGTGGTGAGGAGGTCAAGGCTGCGATCTCCCAGAAGCTGGCTGCTGGCGAAGGTGTGATTGAGCTCAGCGACGGCGCTGGTCAGGAGTACCTGATTAATGCTGACAAGGTCGCCTACGTCCGTACCGGTAATAACGCAGACCGTAAGGTTGGCTTCTTCGCCTAATGACGCAAGAACCCTTTCTCGTACGCATTGCAAGGAGTTGGGGGTGGCGAGCCTATGCCATCCCTGTACTTGTGGTGCTCACTGTCATCATTCTCTTCGACATCTTCACTGCTGAAGATGATTCTTCAGGTTCCGGCACTGGCACTGTCGCCTCGCAGAGTGGCAATGGTCGCCCTGGTCCGGTGCCCGGTGAGGGATACGGTGATGGTTACGAGGGAGGGCAGTTGCCACCCGGTCCGGCCTTTGCCACGGAACCCTCGGGAAATTTTAAAGATGTCACCGTGGCGCATCCCCGTGTTGGGGAGGGGCGCGACAATGCGGTCAGGTATTCCGTGGAAATTGAAGACAACATTGATGTTCCTTCGATTGGTGGCGAGCGCGCCTTTGCAGAGACGGTGAACTCGATTCTGGCCGATCCACGTGGCTGGACAGCTAATCCAGATTTTTCTTTCGAGGCAGTGCCTCGCGACCAGGATCCGACGATTGTCGTGCAGCTTTCCGCGACTGGAACCGCACATCAGCTGTGCGGCAACACCTTGGGAATGGAGACCTCCTGTTACCTGTCTGGGCAGCGGGAAGGTGAGCCTGGGCGCGTGGTCGTCAGTATCGCCCGGTGGGTTCGAGGTGCCCTGCCTTTTGAGGGGGACCTGGGATTGTATCGCCAATACCTTATTAATCACGAGGTTGGTCACGGACTTGGGTACGCGGTTCACGAGCCCTGTCCGAGGGACGGCGGTATCGCGCCAATCATGATGCAGCAGACCCTGAGCGTGTCGAACGATGAACTGCACAAAATCGACAGCAGCGAGGTCTATCAGGTCGATGGTAAGACGTGTTCTGTCAACGGCTGGCCGTACCCATTTGGGGCGGACGACGATACGGCCGCACCGACTCAGAAAGCAAGGTAGTAGCAGATTATGATCGCCACTCCTCCCGACCGTGTTTTAGAGGCCTTTGGTGCCGAGGGCGAGCCGCATCGTGCCGGGCGAGCTTGGGACAATGGCTGGGTCTACGACGATTCCATTGTCCTTTCGCCGGTACATAATTCGGCGCAGGCGCTGTGGTCTGCAAAGGTTCGCAGTGCGCTAGATGTCGATGGCGTCCGAGTGGCGAAATCCGTGCGTACCAGTGACGGCCGCTTGGTTATTGCTGGGTGGCAGGCTCGTCATTTCATCCCGGGGGGATTCGCGCCACGTGCCGATGAAACCATTGTGGCCGCTGGTCGCGTGGAAGAGTCGCTTGCCAGTATTGAACGGCCACAGTTCCTCCTTGATAAGGAGCCCGATTACTTCGTCATGTGTAATCGCGCAGCTTGGGACTCTGACCCAATCGGCATCCTCGAGCAGCTTCTCGACGCGGATAGCGTCCCCCGCGCCGATTGTGCCGAGGCTCTCACGATCTCCGGTGATCTTCTCCAGCTGCGGGCAGAGATGGTTGTGCCAACGGAGCTTCTGCAGGTCTGTCACGCAGACCTCGTCGGCACGCTGCTTTACGACGACACGGCCGCCCCGGTTCTCACCGATATCGTGCCAGCGTGGCATGTCCGTGGTTGGACAGCTGCCTTGGCGGCAGTGGATTGTCTGTCCATGATGGGGGCTGATGAGGAGCTACTGCGGCGCTTCGATCACCTGCCGGATTTCGGTCAGTTGCTCGTTCGTGCGATGTGTTATCGACTTTTTGTCCACGCTGTTAGTCCAGAATCGCAGCCGGGTGCGTATCGCGGTCTGTTCCGCGCGGCTTCGCTAGTTCGCGCGTTTGTGTCTAAGTAACGCCGGGCAGTATTTACAGGCGTTTTTTGGGCGGGGGTAGTTTTCTCCCTATTTCGAATGGGTGTTCGAGTGTTGGTCCGGGGGTTGTGCCACAATGGTGCACATGAACGTAGATGGAATGCCGAAGGTTCGGTTCGTCCAGGAGGAACCTCCTCGTCGTCGGCAGTGGTTGGGTACTGCGGTAGAGGCGCTCTTCCCTTCCCATAATCAGGCGCTCGTGGTAGAGAACAAGCTTGTAAACCAGCCTGTTGTGCGTGTTTTAGGAGGTCCAGGAACCGGTAAGAGTTCGCTGCTGGCAGATCTCGCGGTGGACTACATGCAGGCGGGCATTCCGGCGGACAGCATTTTGGTGGTGTCACAGTCAAAAGAGGCCGCCGCGGAATTGAGGCGGGATATTGACAGGCGTTTTGCCTCTGAACTGGGGGAAGGCGGTTCGGTCGGGGCAGGTCAAGGTGGCATGGTGCGTGCCGTGCATTCGCTTGCCTATGCAGTAGTACGTGATGCCGCCGTCAGTCGGGGAGAGCCTGAACCATCGTTGACCACTGGTGCACGCCAAGATGCTGTCGTGCGGCAACTTTTGGCCGGTCATGCGGAAGATGGTGGTGCGTATTGGCCAGAGCGGTTGCGCCCGGCTCTTCCGTTAGTCGGTTTTTCCCGTGCGGTTCGTGACTTTCTGCTGCGTGCAGCTGAGCGGGGGATTGATGCCCCGAGGCTTCAGCAGCTCGGCGTGGACTATGGCATTGAGTCGTGGTGTGCGGCTGGCAAGTTTATGGCGGAGTATCAGCAGACTATGCGGTTGGCGTGGGAGCCCAGCCTGAACGCTGCAGAGATTGTCTCTGCGGCATTGATGGAGCTGGATACAGACGCGCAAGCACTGGCTCGGTGGGGAAAGTCGGTGGTGCTGGTCGATGATGCTGAACACCTATCCCCGGAAGCTGCGCGTCTTGTGGATCGGTTTGTGTCGCAGGCGGCCGTAGCCGTCATTACTGGTGATGAAGATCAATCGGTATTCCATTTCCGCGGTGCTAATAATGACTATCTCCGGGGGACTGGTGAGGTCGAGTACAAGGCAATCCACTTGCAGCAGTCTTACCGCTGTAACGCTGATATCGCGGATTTAGTCAACGCAGTTTCTCAGCGCTTGCCTAAGGCTCCTGCATACCGTGGCATTGTTGGTTCAGTTGGAACACAAGAAGCTAGTGAATCCGACGTTGGAAACAACAGCGAGACCGTCGCAGCGGAAAACTCGTACGCAGCGAAAAGTGCAGTAAAAATAGCTATTCATCCCTCTGAACGTGCACAGCGAGCCACAGCCGCGGACTACTTCCGGCGCCTTCATATTGACGAGGGGGTGGCATGGAAGGATATGGCGGTCATTGTCCGGTCCGGCGCAGGGGAGTCCTCTCTGTTCCGTGCATTGTCGCGTGCGGGGGTGCCTGTGCAGATTGACCCAACGGACATCGTGCTAAGTCATCAGCGATTGGTGCGAGCGCTGATGGTGGCGTTGCGGGCAACTATGAACCAGCTCGATGACGTGGAGTGGGACGAGTTCCTCTCCGGCCCACTGGTCAACATGGATCCGATTGTCAAAGAGCGTCTGCTGCGCGGAATCCGAAAGGCCGACCTGTTCGGCGGGGCCGCGATGACTCAGCTCATCGGAATCTTGAAAGCAGATGGACTCACAACAGAGCAGCTGGAGCTTATTGAGTCTCTGTCGCAGCGTGAACGTCAGGCGCTGCAGGCGCCGCTGGATCTATTGAGCGCAGCGCGTGAAGCGTTGCGTGATGGTGTGGAAGCAACTTTGTGGGCAATTTGGCAGTCCACTGGTTTGGCAGACCATCTGGTGGCGACATCGTTGCGCGGCGGTACAGCTGGAGCATCGGCTGACCGCGACCTGGATGCTGTGATGGCACTGTTCGACTTTGCTGGTGACCGTGTGGAGCTGAATCCAAAGCTGACGGTTGACGGTTTTATCGCTTCTGTGGAAGAACAGGAGCTGCCCATCGGCGCACGTGACCGTAGCGGGGTAGAGCGCGACGCCGTGCGCATTCTCTCAGCGCATGCGGCTCTGGGCAGGCAGTGGAAGGCAGTAGCAGTTGTCGGAGTACAGGAAGGCCAGTGGCCCAGCCTCGGTGTGACTGGCTCGGTGATGAAGCAGAACGAGTTCATCGGTCTCGTCGACCACGGGATTGCACCGCGGGAGTACATCAATTCCATGGCGGATGCGCTAGCGGAGGAACGTCGTTTGCTGCACGTCGCGGTATCACGGGCTAGCGACAGGGTACTGCTGACCGCAGTCGATTCTCCTGATGATGTTGGAGTTCCCAGTCCGTTTGTTATCGAGCTCGTTGAAAAGCTCGGTAATTCGGCGACGGAGCTGGCGAAGCAGTCAGAAGCCTCTTCGGCTGCGAACGGAGTCGGGGCTACGGCTAATGAAGCAGACACCGGCAATCCGGATGTTGCAGAGGCAGAAGATTCCAAATGGGCCGGTGAAGGCCTGCCACGGGTGCTCTCTGTGGAGTCACTGCTGGCAGAACTGCGTGCAGCCGTTGTAGACGATGCGGAGACTGAGACGCGGCGTCGACAAGCTGCACGTCAACTCGCGCGATTGGCGCAGGTTGAGGTTGCTGGCGCACATCCAGACACCTGGTGGGGGCTCCGTGCACCGTCGACCTCGAAGCCGGTAAATGACAAGAAGCCGATGAGAATCAACCCTTCCAAGGTGGAAGCAGCCCTGAGTTGCCCGCTGAAGGCCATGCTGGATAAATTAGCACCGACATCGGCCATGTATTTAGGCTCTCTACTTCATCAGGCGGTAGAAGCCGTAGCCAAGGGAGTGACTGTGCCTGAGGCGCAGTCCGAAATCCGGCGTGTGTTTGGTGACCTGTCCGATGATCCGGAGTGGCGTAAGCGTACTGAGGAAGACACCTGGTTGACAGCGCTGGAGGATTGGCAGCGGTGGATTGAGACTAAGAAAGATATCGGGACCGAGGTTCCGGTAAAAGTCACCATCAACGATGACATCGTGATTGTCGGACGAATCGACCGATTGATTGAAGACGCTGATGGCGCAGTTCAAATCGTCGATATTAAAACCGGTAAGACAGCGCCCTCCGGTAAAGAAGTAGAAGGACACGCACAGCTAGCTACATATCAGCTGGCGTTGTCGAAGGGGAAGCTCGTTGAAAGCGGAGCTGGGCTTGCTGTGGACAACGGCGAAGGCATTGAACAATCAGGGGCGTACCTGGTATTTCCGCGAAAGTCACACAATAAGACCATTATCACTAGCCGAGAACAGTCAAAGCTCACGGAAGACAAGTTGGCTGACTGGGAGCGTCGTGTGGAGCAGGTAGCACGTGCGACGTCTGGCCCGCGTGCCTTGGCGCTCGCTGGTGAGCATTGCAAGTTCTGCACGCTTTCGAAGGCGTGCCCGGCAGCAGAAGGGAATCGGTAGTCATGTCGGAGGAACGAACCATCATTGATCCCGTCACCCTGTCGGAGATGATGGGCCAGGACTTTCCGCCCACACCGCAACAAGCGGCGGTAATCGGTGCACCGATGGAACCAATGCTTGTTGTCGCCGGTGCCGGTGCTGGTAAAACAGCGACAATGGCTGCCCGTGTTGTGTGGTTGGTCGCCAACGGCTTTATCCGCCCAGAAGAAGTTCTAGGTTTGACCTTCACCAGGAAGGCAGCGCGCGAGCTCGGCGTCCGTATCCGCCAACAGCTGAATGCGCTTGCTTCTTCCGCTGCATTTCGTGCACAAGCTTCACCAGAGGTGCTAGCAAGCCTCGAGGTCATTGCCCCAACCACGCTTACTTACGATGCCTATGCCTCTGAAGTCGTGAGCAATTATGGTCTTTTGCTGCCGACGGAGCCGGGGGTCACCATTATGGATGGCGCGACGCAGTGGCAGTTGGCCTGGGAAACAGCTCGCAATGTGACCGAAATTGATGTCGATATTGCGCCATCAACGCTGGCCAGTCGCATTATTGAGCTGGGGTCGAACATCGACTCAAACTTGTCTACTCCGCAGGCGATTCGCGAGGAAACCGAAGCGTTCATCAGCAATATTGAGCAGACCCCGCAGAAGGGTAAACGCGAGGGGCTAATTGGCGATCTACAGGGCATCGTCGATAAGCAGCGGGAGAGATTAGAGATTTTGCCGCTGGTAGAGCAGGTTCGAGCTCGGTGCAATGAAGAAAATGTAGCCACCTTTGGTATGCAGATGGCTCGTGCGGCCCGGCTAGCCACCGACTTCGCGGAAGTCGGGGAGGAGGAGCGGCGTCGCTTTAAGATCATCATGCTCGACGAGTACCAGGACACGTCGCACACACAGCGGCTGTTCCTGCGTGCGCTGTTCTCCGGTGGTTGTGTCACCGCTGTCGGCGATCCGATGCAGGCAATTTATGGCTGGCGAGGAGCAACGGCCGAAAACCTTGTGCAGTTTGTCAATGATTTTCCGCGGTCGGATGGGCAGCCAGCGGAGAAAAAGCAACTGACCATTTCTTGGCGAAACCCGCAGTCAGTGCTGCAGCTTGCTAACGCAGTCTCCGACCGTGCTTTTGCGGGGCAGGCTCGTACGGTAGAGGCACTGGATGCGGGGCCAAAAGCAGGTCAGGGCGAGGTGCAGCTTGCTTTCACTGCAACCGGTGAGGAAGAAGTTGCATACATCGCAGATTGCATGGAGGCGCAATTACGCGAATGTGAAGCAGCTGGCAACAAGCTCGATGCTGCCATCCTGGTTCGGACAAATGCTGAATCGGCTGTCTATTTAGATGCACTGTCTGAGCGGGGTGTGCCTGCAATCATTGTGGGACTCGCTGGATTGCTGCACTTGCCCGAGGTCATGGATATCACCTCGGTGATGAAGATATTGGTCGACCCCAGTTCAGACCAGGATGCTCTGCGTCTGCTACTCAGCCCACAGTTCAATTTGGGTGCCGCAGACGTGGAGGCACTTCGCACTCGTGTAGATCAGCTGGCAATCACAGGAAAGGACGAGTTGGCCCGCAAGAAGGGCAACGTCGAAGAGACTTCAGACTCCTCACCGCTTTCCCAGCTCGCTCGCCAGTATGACAAGCTCGTGGAAGATGCCGAAGCAGCATCGTCCGCGGTGGGGCTGGGGCACGCCATCGCCGACCCGGATATTCGTTTTTACGACGGCACCCCGCTGGCGCGCGGCAGTGTGGAAAAAAATGGGCGGTTGGTCTGCAGCGAGTCACTGAACTACACAGATGAAGCAATGGTGCGCATCGCACAGTTGGGTGCAAGCCTACGAAAACTACGCCGGTTCTCGCTGAATAAGCCTCTGCCGGAACTGGTCGAGGACATCGCTACTGAGTTTGGAATTCGCGTAGAAGCAGCGGCCGGACAGTACGGTTCCGCTACCGCGATAACCAGGCCGACGACTGCACATCTGGATCGGTTTGTCGATATCGCTGCGACGTATTCTCAAAATATCTCGGACGATGTGACAGGGTTTTTGAACTATCTGGAATTCGCTGTCGAACACGATGATGGCTTGGAACGGGCACCTATGAACATGCCGGAAAACTGTGTCCAAATCATGACTATGCACAAGTCAAAGGGCTTGGAGTGGGAAACCGTTGCTGTTCCGGGCATCACCACTAGCAAGTTCGACAGAGTTGATTTGTCATCGTGGCTCACCAATTCAGTTCAGCTTCCTCCTGGCGCAATTACTCAAGTGGATCCGCTAACGGCTAGTGCGGAAACAACAGAGGATGCAACGCAGCTTGCAGCAGGCGATTGGGCTCCTGTCGCTGATTCTGTCGATAGCAACGCCCCCGAACTGGACATATCAGGCACCGATAACCAGACCGACCTCAACAAGGTGATCAAAGCCTACAAGGAAGAGCTGCGAGAAGTGGAGAGGGAAGAAAAACAGCGCCTCTTCTACGTTGCCATGACTCGCTCCGCGAAAAAGCTCATTGTCACTGCAAGCAGGCGGCCTAATCCGAGCTTGAAGAAACCCACCGACGTGTCGGCGGACTTCGCAGCCATCGCCACTCAATTCAGTGACTATGTGGTGTCGTGGACAGATGGGGAGGACCCTGAGGTAGAGGACACTGAAGTCGATTTGGACTGCGACACTGCGGTTGATGGGGTGGTCTGGCCCGTCGATACCCTGGGCAACCGCCGAGATAGTGTGCAGCGAGCAGCCGAAAGCGTCATGCGCTACATGGGCGAAGACCAGGATGAGCGCCCCATTGCAGGTGACCTGTCTGAGGTATGGGAAACGGAAACGACCATTCTCGTGGATGAAATCCTTCGAGCTAAGGCCGCGGAGATTCATCTACCAATGCCGACAAGCATGTCCACTAGCGAATACCAAGCGATGATTGCGGATCCGGTCGCGTTTGCTCGTCGGAAAGCACGCCCGGTGCCGTTTAAGCCAAACCGATTCGCGCGCCGAGGTACGGCATTCCACGCTTGGTTGGAGAATCGCTTCGGTGCACACAGTCTGCTGGACGATGAGGATCTCTTCGGGGATCAACTGGATGACTTCCTCGGCACAGAACAAGTCGCGTCCGAACGCGAACTGGAGAAATTGAAGGCGAATTTCGAGGCATCTGAGTGGGCTGACCGCACGCCAACGCATGTAGAGGTGCCGTTTGAAATTGCCATCGGGCAGAGGCGGGTCGTCGGCCGAATCGACGCGGTGTTTAACGACAACGGGAAGTGGAGCGTCATTGACTGGAAGACAGGCCAGATGCCGCGCGGAAAGGAAAGGGAAGTAGCGGCGCTACAGCTGGCGATTTACCGCCTGGCGTGGTCGGATAGGCTGCGCGAGATGGGAATGGAAACTGCCCTCGAAGACATTGAAGCCGGGTTCTTCTACGTTTCGGCAGGACGGACGCTAATACCAGATGAAGCGCTACTGCCAAGCAGGATAGAGTTAGACAGGAAAATGCGCGAGCTGATTGGATAATCATCTACGTATGTAACTGCCGCGTGGCCGTGGCCAGTTATCCAGGTGAAAGCAGCAGTTTGTATGCGCTATTTTTCACCGGGAGGAGTTTTCATGAAAGGCAGGCGAGGAGCGGTTGCGTAATCCAATTCGGAAATCTTCGGGATACGAAACCGGGCTCAATGATCTTCCCGGGCATGCACTGCTGGGAGTCATTGGTCTGCCTGAGTCCGCGCCGAAGAATCCTTGGCGGCTAATCATACGTCGTTTGAACTACGCCGTGTTTTTGCTGCTGATTGCATCCGTCGTGGTCTACTACGACCACGACGGATACACGGAGCCTCTCACCTTCATCGATGCGGTGTATTACTCGGCTGTCAGCCTGTCGACGACGGGCTACGGTGACATCACGCCGGTCACACAGAGGGCTCGATTACTCAATATTTTGATCATTACGCCACTGCGTGTGGCCTTCCTTGCTCTCTTGGTCGGTACTACTCTGACCGTTTTGACCCAAGAGTCTCGGAAAACCCTGCAAATTCAGCGCTGGAGGAGACAGTTGCGCAACCACACCGTCGTTATCGGATACGGCACCAAGGGTCGTTCTGCCATTGCAGCTCTTCTCGCGGACGGCGTAGATCCGGCAGAAATCGTTGTTATTGATACGGACAAGGAAGCACTCGACCACGCTTCGAATCAAGGCTTGGCGACGGTGCATGGGTCGGCTACTAAATCTGATGTGCTGAAGTTAGCTGGTATTCAGCGTGCCCGCTCTATAGTCGTTGCACCGAACAAAGATGACACAGCGGTGCTGGTCACGTTGTCTGTCCGCGAGTTGGCACCGGGTGCCTCAATTGTGGCTTCAGTGCGTGAATCAGAAAACCGCCACTTGTTGACGCAGTCAGGTGCAGACCAAGTGGTCATTTCTTCTGAAACCGCCGGCCGAATGCTGGGGCTGGCCACGGTGACTCCTTCGGTGGTGGAGATGATGGAAGACCTCCTGAGCCCGGATGAAGGATTCTCTGTTGCAGAGAGGCTCGTCACCGAAGAGGAAATCGGTGCCAGCCCACGGCACCTCGCGGATATTGCACTCGGTGTGGTGCGCTCGGGTGAGCTGTACCGAATTGATTCACCGGAGTGTGAATCGGTGGAGCCAGGCGACCGGCTGCTGTACGTCCGCCGTGTCTACAGCAATGACGAATAGCACTCGACAAGTTTAAAAATGGGGTCTAACAACTTTTGACTTACTCAGAGGCGGATGTGAACGAGCCGGAATATCTAGCTGGGCTGGATCCAGATCAGCGTGAGGCAGCCACGGCTCCGATGGGGCCGGTGTGCATTCTTGCCGGAGCCGGTACAGGTAAGACCCGAACAATTACTCATCGCATCAAGTACCTCATTGACCAGGGGTTTGTGCAGCCGCAAAAGGTATTAGCGGTGACATTTACCTCGCGTGCCGCAGGGGAGATGCGCGACCGCCTGGCAAAGATGGGAACGCCTGGAGTCCAGGCGCGCACTTTCCACTCGGCATCACTTCGCCAGCTGCGCTACTTCTGGCCCCAAGTCGCCGGTGATATGCCCTGGCAGCTGTTGGATGACAAGAAATTCCGTGTTGTCGCCCAAGCAGTACGTCGAGTGGGCCTGGACACCTCTAAGGAAACAATCCGAGATGTCATGGGCGAGATTGAGTGGGCGAAGGCCACTCTGGCCGGTGCGGATCAGTACCAAGCCGCGCTGCGGGAGCATGGGCGCACGGCGCCTCTGTCTGCGGAGAAAATTGTCGATTGCTATCGCGCTTACGAGGACATAAAAACCACCCCGGACGGGCTATTGCTCGACTTCGACGACCTACTCATTCACACCGCCGGTGCGATGGAGAATTCCCGTGCAGTGGCGGAGGAATTCCGCAACCAGTATCGGTGCTTCGTCGTCGATGAGTACCAGGATGTCACCCCGTTACAGCAGCGAGTTCTCAACGCCTGGCTGGGAGACCGTGACAACCTGACAGTTGTCGGGGACGCCAACCAGACGATTTACTCTTTCACAGGCGCGACTCCGCAATACCTGATGAACTTCTCTCGGGACTACCCGGAAGCCACAGTGGTCCGCCTGCAGCGGGACTACCGATCGACCCCACAGGTCGTCGGTCTGGCTAACAATGTCATCGGCCGTGCGCAGGGACGTATCGCCGGCTCGCGGCTGAAGCTGATTGGGCAGCGTGAAGACGGCCCGGAGCCGACTTTCAATCAGTACGACGATGAGCCAATGGAAGCTCGCGCGACCGCGCGCAGCATCAAGCGACTTATCGACGCGGGTACGCCGGCATCGGAGATTGCCGTTTTGTACCGGATTAACGCACAGTCCGCAGTTTTTGAGCAGGCTTTGTCCGAGGTAGGAGTCGCCTACCAGGTTCGTGGCGGGGACGGTTTCTACCAGCGTCCCGAGATCCGCGATGCCATCGCAGCACTTGTGCGAGTTTCCCGTTCCTCACGGACTGTTCCGACATTGCAGGGCACGAATCTGTTGGATTTGGTCAAGCAGGTTTTCGCGGGTCTTGGCATGACTGACCAAGAGCCGGAAGGCACTGGTGCCAGGGAACGTTGGCAGTCACTGCGCGCCCTATTCGACCTGTGTAAGGACATCGTTCATGCCAACACCGAGGTCAATATCCAGGCGCTCCTCGGCCAATTGCACACTCGGCAGCAGGCCAAACATCCACCGACGCTGGATGGCGTGACGCTGGCTAGCCTGCATGCAGCCAAGGGGCTGGAGTGGGATGCGGTGTTCCTCGTTGGGCTTACCGACGGTTCGCTGCCTATCCAACATGCGCTGAATAAATTCGACCGTTCTCCTGCGCAGGGGGCGGAAGCCATCGAAGAAGAGCGCCGTCTGTTCTATGTCGGCATTACTCGAGCCCGCGAACATCTGGAGCTATCTTGGTCATTGTCGCGGACAGAAGGCGGCCGCAGGTCACGTCGCCGCACACGATTCCTCGATGAACTCGACATTGATGTCTCTGACTACTCGGCTGAGGCACAGCGAAGCTCAAGGAGCTCTAGTTCCCGCAGTAAGCGTCAGCAGTCCAAACAGTGCAAGGGCTGTACTAAGCCATTGCACACCGATGCCGAGCGGATTTCAGGGCGTTGTGAAGAGTGCCCAGTCAGTGCGGATCCTGCACTACTGGAAGCATTGCGTGCATGGCGCTTGGAAATGTCGAGGGAAATGACGGTCCCCGCATTCGTAATCTTCTCCGATGCGACCCTTCTGGCCATCGGTGAGCAGCAGCCGACTACGCCGGAGGAACTTCTGCAGATTCCCGGAATTGGAGAAGCGAAGCTCAATCATTTCGGCGAAGGCATCTTGGGAATCGTCAATTCTTTCGTGAATTCCTAGTCAGATTCTGCTCAAGGCACTTCGAATTACATGAACTGCATCTGCGAGTTTCCATGACCACACACTGGGCACTGCGGGTGGGGAGCAACAGTAGTGCGAGTGATATCGAGGCTTTCCAGATCTATGCGCACCTCCGTTGCACATAGATCTGAGAGATCCGGCCGCCGCAGCTGCCCAACCAACAGTGGCACCGCTGTGTTCAGCCATTCCGGTGCGGCCACGGGCGTAAAAGTGCGAAGCTGTAGCGCAATCAGTGCCCGGACGGGGTCGCGGTCTCGTCGATAAGCTTCGAAACACATCGAGCAGGGTCCTTGACCTGGTTGAACAAGTGGCCCAAGAATCAGTGCCCCATCGCGGAAATGCGTGTGCAGATGCTCAATTCCACGATGAAACAGAGCGCGAACCAAGGGCATGCTCGGTACTTCCATGCCCGTGACCACCGCGAGCCCGATCTCTTCCGGTGTGGATTGAGATATTTTCAGCGTCGCATTGCGGGTGGGCGACATTGCCGTCGTCCAACTACCACAACCCGTGCGACGAAGCTCCTTTAAAAGTCCGGTGCGCAAGCTGTCCCGACCAATCAGCGTAATCCTCCGCCGTGTCGGTGGTTTTTGGACCAGCGCGGCTCGGTGAAGGTCGGAGATAAGTGCGGTAATGAACTGCGGTGACAGTTTGTCGTGACTGTCAGTAAAGGCCTCGCTTAAGGTGCTACCTCTATGAGCTGCAAGAAGCGCCGAGAAGACAGGCCCCGGCGGGGTGCCGTCGGAAAGCGGCAGAATCATGCTGCGCTCCGGTTCCACGCCGAACTGAATCCGCGCGCCTGGGCGCATGACAATCGGTACCTCCGGCCGCAGCGCGTAGTCCGTGGCAGGCGCGGCAAGTGTTTGTGCAGCGGGTGCGTGCGAACCTATTACGCCAGCCGTACCATCCCGCCCCCGAGACGTATCCCTGTATTCCCCCATAAAAATATCTTTTACCCCGGGGCCAGCTTTTACGCAATCGCAGCGCAGAGCATATACGCTTAAAAAGCATGAGCACCAAGCGACCTGAGTACGGCCCGGATGTTGAGGTTCGGCGCTCGAAGCGCCGCCGCCGTACTGTGTCCGCCCGCGCGGAGGGAAACCGGATCATTGTCATGGTTCCGGACGATCTCAGCGCCGCTGCGGAAAAACAGCAGGTCAATGAAATTGTTGCGCGAGTGCGGAAGAAAGTTGGCAGCAACCTGGATAATTCCGAGCTGGAGCGCCGCGCACGGCTGCTCTCTCGTACGGTGCTGGAAGATCGCCCGCGGTTCGAGTCAATCAAATGGGTCAAGAACATGTCGCGCAGGTGGGCATCCGTCACCGGCGGTGTCGATAGTCCTGGGCGCATTCGCATTTCGCACAGGCTTGCCGACGTCCCGGGGTACGTCCTCGACGATGTCATTGTGCACGAACTGGTGCACACTTTCGTCGACGGTGGTCATACCGAAGAGTTCTGGTATTGGGCGGCAAAAGCCCCGTACCACGAACGGGCACGGGGCTATTTAGAGGCGTATCAACGCTGGGGAACCCAGAGCTAACTCGCTACTTATCGTCGTCGGCGTCACTGTCGTTGCCCTCAGCCGCGCGCTTTTCGGCCTCTTTGCGCAGCTGCTCTTCAAGCTCTGCGATCGGGTCGAAGTCATCGTTTTCCGAGCCGCCAAGGACCGAATCAATAAAGGCCGCGGGTTCATCCAAATCCTCTGCCACGGGCAGGAAGTCCGGGTGATCCCAGACCTTGTCGCGTCGCTCGATGCCCACAGCGGTGGTCAGACGGTGCCACAAGTTGGTTGCCTCACGCACCTTGGGGGATCCGAGGTCAATGCCGGTGGCTTTCTCCAGCGCCTGTTCAGCACCTTCGGTGGCGCGGCGACGACGCCAGGCTTCATCCAGCTGTGCGGCACCCGATAGACGCTCACCGAGGGCATCGGTGACAACCATGTCCACCCATCCCTCGACCAGTGCTAGCAGCGTCTGGAAACGAGTACGAGCATTCTCGTTACGAGAACGAATCTTCGGGCTCAGATCCATATTCTGCAGCTCGCTCATAGCCTCCTGCATACGCTGCGGATCCTGCATGTTCTCAATATCCAGACCGCGGGCGGCCTCTTCAATCGCCGAGTAATCGATGACGATGCCGGCAGCGTATTCCTCGACAGAGGAAATCATGCGTTCAGCCAGCCATGGCACGCGGTCGAAGAGACGTTGGTGGGCAGCTTCGCGGGCAGTGGCGTAGATAAACAGATCGCGCGCTGGAACCTCGAGTTCCTCCGCGAGAGCGACGAGATGCGTTGGCAGCAGTACCGCCGCACCAGTGGTGTGTAGCGGCAGCCCGAGGTCAGAACCAGTCAGGCTCGTCTGTGCCAACTCCGCCAGCGCATTTCCTAGCTGAGTACCGAAACTCATCGAGTTCATCTGGCGCATGATGCCCAGCATCGGCCCCATCATCTCGCGAGCTTCCTCTGGAACACCCTCGAGGGAGGCATCACTCATGCGGCTGGCGACGGGATCGACAAGGCGAGTCCATGTCGACTTGGTGTTCTCCAACCACTGCAGGCTATTCCACGCTTCTACGCGGTTGACACCAGCCGGCAGGGAGGTGACGTCATCTAGCCACAGTTCGGCCAGGCGCAGGGAATCAGTCAGCGCCTCGCGGGCCGAGTCCTTCACCGGAGCCGGGTTACCAAGACGGGTCCGCGCAACGCGCTCGGCCGCGTCGTAGTTGACAGGGCCAGAGTTAGACTCCTGGAATCGCTGCCCCATGCCGGAGAACATCTCGCCGAACTGGTTGAGAATATCGCCCAAGTTCGGCTGGTCCCCCTTGCCGGAGGCGCCGCTGCCGGGCTGCCCGGGGCCGCCGAAACCGAAGCCACCGGCGCCGCCCATGCCACCGAAGGGAAACCCGAAGAAACCGAAAGGACCGCCCTGGCCGCCCTGACCGCCCTGACCGGAGTCATTGTTGCCAGCGTCGTCGCGATCGTCATCATTGTCGTTCGGACCAAAGCCAAATCCGTTAGAACTCATGCTCCCACCGTACCGGGCAATGACCCGCGTGAGTACTTAAAAGCACCACTTTATTGGCAACTTCGCGCCCAGCGAACAGACACGGACAAGATTCATCAGGTGTCCAGTAGGCAGATAGCGAGAATGTAGGGTGTTATTTGTGAATCGTCGTACCCAAACTCTTGTTGCGGGCGCTGTGCCCATCGCCGCGTTGGCAACTGTGCTCTCGCTGCCAACGCTGACAGTGCCCTATGCCGCGCAGGGGCCTGGCCCGGTCTTCGATGTTCTCAGCGATGTCGAGGGCAAGAGCATTATCTCGGTCAGTGGCAGTGCTGCGGACTCCGAACTCTCTAAGGGCACGCTGGATATGACAACCGTCGCAGTCAGACATAACCTGACATTGCCGCAGGTCATTGGCCTGTGGTTCGATCGTGACAACGATATCGTCCCCATTGAGGCGGTCTTCCCTCCGGGCCAGAGTCAGGACGAGGTGGAAGAGGAGAACAAGGCTGCATTCACCGAGTCAGAGGCCAACGCCACCTCCGCTGCGCTGGCACATCTCGGGTTGCCGATGGAAGTCACCGTCGCCTACAC
Source organism: Corynebacterium sp. MSK032 (assembly GCF_030232065.1). Lineage (NCBI taxonomy): Bacteria > Bacillati > Actinomycetota > Actinomycetes > Mycobacteriales > Corynebacteriaceae > Corynebacterium > Corynebacterium sp. MSK032. The sequence continues at coordinate 120,825 of NZ_JASPJR010000006.1, forward strand.
AGTGCCGGATAGTCCCGTCGATGGGCGACTGCATGAAGACGATGTGATTCTCGCCGTGGATGGGGTGGCCGTAAGCAAGCCTGAGCAAGTCAAGGCGATTATTGCCGGACGCAACCCGGGCGATACTGTCACGTTGAGGGTCAAGTCTGCGACCGTCGACAAGCAGAAGACTGCTAAGGGCGAGGACTCTGACCCCGAGAAAGCCGTCGATATTTCTGTGACACTGGCGGAAAATCCGCATCAGAAGAATGCCGCGCTGCTCGGCGTTGGGATGGGGGCGCAATCCGCGGACGACACCAAGGTTGAGTACCAGCTCAGCGGCATTGGAGGTCCGTCTGCGGGTCTCATGATGACGCTCGGAGTGATTGACAAGCTGAGTCCAGGCGATTTGACCGAGGGGCAGCACCTCGCTGGCACCGGCACTATTGACGCTGCCGGCAACGTGGGCGAAATCGGTGGCATTACACACAAAATCTCGGCCGCCCGAGATGAGGGCGCCGAGATGTTCTTCGTGCCGGAAGGCAATTGCGCAGAGGCTGTGACTGCCGACCGAGGCGATATGAAGTTGGTAAAGGTCTCTGTGCTTGACGACGCGCTTGCGGCAATCGAAAAGCCGGAGACCGCGCAGACCTGCTCGTAGTTTTTGTCGTAGTCCCTACGAGCAGCTGCTAGTTTCAGCTAGTTCTTGCTGAAGGCCTCGAAGTTTTGCTGAGACTGCCATTTATCAATCTCTGCCGCCGTTGCGCGCAACTGCGGGTCAAATTTGAGGTAGGCCTTTGTCTCGCGCGCAATGAGCCCGGACAGGACAATCAGACCGATGAGGTTCGGTAGCGCCATCAGGCCGTTGAGAGCCGAGGCGACGGACCAGACGGTTTCCAGATGAGTAACAGCGCCGACGAAGACTACGCAGGTGAAGACCGCACGGTAGAGACCGGTGCCGCGGCGACCGACCAGGGACTCGAATGCGCGCTCACCGTAGTAGGACCAGCCCAGCATGGTGGAGAATGCGAAGAAGACAACCGACAGCGTGACGATTGTGCCACCCCAGTGGCCAGGTAGACCGCGGGAGAATGCCTCAGCAGTCAGAGCGCCAGTGTCGACGTTGCCATCCTGCCAAACACCGGTGCTGATGATAACCAGGCCGGTGAAGGACACGACGATGATGGTGTCAATGAAGGTCTGAGTCATGGAGACCAGACCCTGACGAACCGGGTGAGTGGTCGATGCGGCGGCAGCGGCGATAGCACCGGAACCCAGGCCCGACTCGTTGGAGAACAGGCCGCGGGCAACACCCATCTGCAGGGCGAGAATGAGCGTGGAGCCTGCGAACCCACCAACGGCCGCGGTGCCGGTGAAAGCATCGGTGAAGATGAGCTTGAAGGTCTCGGGCAGCGCCGAGACATTGGCGACGAGCACCCACACGGCCGCACCGATGTAGAGCACAATCATCATCGGCACAAAGCCGGCGGTGATGCGGCCAATCGACTTAATGCCACCCATCAGCGCCGCACCTACCAGGATGAACATGATCATGCCGGAGAGCGTCGGATCGATGTCGAAGCTGTTTTCCAGGTTCGAGGCCACGGCATTGCCCTGGGTCAGGTTGCCGATACCAAACGCTGCCAGCGCAGCAAAGACGGCGAAGAGAATACCGAGCGTCTTACCAAAACCATTCGGGATGGCCTTGCGCAGGTAGTACTGCGGGCCACCGGACTGTTCGCCAGCTGCATCGACCTGACGGTACTTCACACCCAGGAATGCCTCGGAGTACTTCGATGCCATACCAAGCAGGCCGGTCACCCACATCCAGAACAGCGCACCGGGTCCACCCAGGCCGATCGCGGTAGCGACACCGACAATGTTGCCGACACCGACTGTTGCCGCGAGAGCCGTCGCAAGCGCCTGGTAGTTGGTGATATCTCCCTCGGCGTCTTCGTCGTTACGGTCGATGAGTCCGAGGCGCAGTGCCGGGCCGAGTTTGACCAGGTGAATTGCACCCAGGCGAATGGTCAAAATGATTCCGGTGCCGATCAGCGCGGGGATCAGGAGATACGGACTCCAAATAAAACTATCCGCCGCTGAGGCAAAATCGCTGAAGCTTTCCATGCTGTGGAACTTTACTGGTAGAAAGCCTAAATTCGATCATTAATTTCTCAGAAAATGATTATTGTGCTACTAATTCGCCACAAGTGGGGGTAAACACATTCCGACGAAAGCAAAAACTATTCCGCCAATCAGTGTGAGAGCAAGGTACCCACATGCCCTCCAAAAGTGTTGGTTCTTAAGGCGTACGATCTCTCCGGCGAGTGTGGACCACGTCGACAGGCCGCCGGCGAAGCCAATCATTACCGTCGCATAGGCCAGAGCAGGCGTCATGCCATTGCTTATCGACGTTCCCCGCGACCACACCACAGCAGCGACACCGGCGACGAAGCAGGCAATCATATTCGCGGTCCACGTTCCGGGTAGTTTGGAATCAGCCCACTTCACCGCAAGTTCGGCCAGCGCATAGCGCAGCGCTCCACCTACTGCCGCGCCAACTGTGATAGCGAGGATGGCAGAGAGTGCCGAGGAAAAAGAGCCGAGGAGATCGCCGGTCATTCCGCGACCTCCCGTGCGCACTTGGTGCCCAACCAGTAGGCGAGAGGGCAGCACAGCAGATGAATAAGTCCGACGCTCACAATCAGTACGACTGACGTGTCCGCTTGCACCAACAAGAGAATGACAAATGCGGAGAAAGTGGTGAAACCGCCACAAAAGCCAGTACCGCAGAAAGCGGAAAGCCGAGGATTAGCAAACGCGATACTGCTGACCAGGCCGAAGAGAAAGCAGCCCAACAAGTTGATGGCAGTGGTCGAAACTGCGCTAGTTCCCGAGCTCACAATCGCATCGATTGCCGCGCCGAGCAGAAAGCGACTTACCGCGCCAATAGCGGCACCGCCGGCGACAACCAGGGCCATGAGAACCTGCGCCCGTCCTGCTGATGGCAGTTTCGCAACGACAGATTCCTCATTCACGGTGAAAACGCTAGCACAGTGGCGAAAGGGGAGGTAGGCGCCGACAATTCGGAATCTTTCACCAGGAGGTGTTCCCGTCGGCACGCGACAATCTACCTACTGCACCCTATTGCAGGGGCGAGTTTGCCTTACCGAGTGGTTCTTGCCATGCGCGCTGACCCTAAAACGGGGACACTGGGGAAGAGGAAGCGCATTTAAGTCCGGTTTCCCCATTCCGGCCGGCTCGTCGGCGGTGAAATCGGTGGTTGCGCAGTTCGCCGATTCAGCAGGAGGATACCCACAATGGCTCATGAGCGCGCCGGGCAATTGGCCCAGCCATCCGACCTTATCGATGTCGCGGAACTGGTCACTGCTTACTACACAAAGCACCCGGACCCGAATAACCCCGACCAGAAGGTCGTCTTCGGTACTTCCGGTCACCGCGGTTCCTCCCTCGACGGCGCTTTCAACGAAGACCACATTCACGCCACTACTCAGGCAATCGTGGATTACCGCAAGGGCCAGGGCATTGAAGGTCCGCTCTACGTCGGTCGCGATACCCACGGCCTGTCCGAGCCGGCAATGATTTCCGCCCTCGAGGTGCTCACGGCCAACGGCATCACCGTGATGGTTGACGCTCAGGATCGCTACACGCCGACTCCGGCAGTCAGCCACGCGATTCTGACGTACAACCGCGACGTGGAGGGAGGTCCGACGGGGAGTAGCGCCGCGCGTGCCGACGGCATCGTGATTACCCCTTCCCACAATCCGCCACGGGATGGTGGTTTTAAGTACAACCCGCCGACCGGTGGTCCGGCGGACGCGGATGCGACGGACTGGATTGCAGCTCGTGCTAATGAATACTTGGCTAAGGGCCTGGATGGGGTTAAGCGCCAGCTGGTGGATAAGGCCGGAGACCTCGTCGTAAAGCACGACTACCTCAACGCATACGTGTCGGACCTGCCGAATGTTGTCAACCTCGACGCCATCCGTGATGCCGGCGTGCGTATCGGCGCCGACCCAATGGGTGGTGCGTCGGTGGATTACTGGGGCGCAATTGGCGATGCGCATAACCTAAACCTGACCGTGGTCAATCCGCTGGTTGATGCGACCTGGCGTTTTATGACGCTGGATACAGACGGCAAGATTCGTATGGACTGCTCCTCGCCGAATGCGATGGCGTCCCTGATTGGTAACCGCGATAAGTTCGACATCTCCACCGGCAATGACGCGGACTCCGATCGCCACGGAATTGTGACACCGGACGCGGGTCTGATGAACCCGAACCACTACCTGGCCGTTGCCATTGACTACCTCTTCGCGCACCGTCCGGGCTGGTCGCAGGAGACCGCGGTCGGTAAGACGCTGGTGTCTTCGTCGATGATTGACCGCGTCGTTGCCAATTTGGGCCGCAAGCTCGTGGAAGTTCCAGTCGGCTTCAAGTGGTTCGTCCCGGGTCTGCTCGGCGGCACCATCGGCTTCGGCGGTGAAGAATCCGCTGGTGCATCGTTCCTGCGTCACGACGGAACTGTGTGGTCTACCGATAAGGACGGCATCATCCTGGACCTCCTGGCCAGCGAGATCAAGGCTGTGACCGAGAAGACTCCATCGCAGCTCTACGCAGAACTCGCCGATAAGTACGGTGCCCCGGCTTACGCCCGCACCGATGCGGACGCAACCCGTGAGCAGAAGGCAATCCTGAAGAAGCTCTCGCCGGAGCAGGTCAAGGCCGACACCCTGGCAGGGGAGACCATTACAGCCAAACTGACTGAAGCACCGGGCAACGGCGCTGCGATTGGTGGCCTCAAGGTGGTTACGGAGAACGCTTGGTTCGCGGCGCGTCCGTCGGGCACTGAAGATAAGTACAAGATCTACGCGGAGTCCTTCAAAGGCGCGGATCACCTGGCACAGGTTCAGGCTGAGGCGCAGGACGTGGTCTCGGCAGTCCTGAACGGGTAATCGGTAACCATTGGGCTAGCTGTAAACAGTTAGCCTGTACTAACATTTCTGTGTATGAAGAATTTCGTAGGCGTGGTGGCACGATTCGGCCTGGCTGCAGTTTGGTTGTACTCGGGTCTTATCAAACTGCTGAACCCGCTGGAATCGCGTCAGGCAGTTCAAGCTTATGAGCTGCTGCCGAGCGATTTGGTGCCGATGGTAGCGGTTGCGCTGCCCGCTTTCGAAGTCATCCTTGGACTCCTGCTGGTATTGGGGCTTTTCCTGCGCCCGGTAGCGGTGTTGTCTGGCGCGCTCTTGCTGGTGTTTATCGGCGGCATTATCTCGGCGTGGGCGCGCGGCCTGCAGATTGACTGCGGTTGCTTTGGTGGCGGTGGCTACGACGAGAACGCTGACGCGGTTTCATATCTAAAGTCAATCGCCCGAGACATCGGTTTTCTGGCCTTGGCTGTATTTGTGTACGTGTGGCCGTGGAAGAAGTTTGCCATTTACGCCTAGTCCGCTGGCTAGAGGGGAAGCCTAGGGGATAGGCCAGGGGAATGGGGCAAGGTGATGGGGCCTAGCGATGCGGCCTAACAACCATTTCCGTTTTCTCAGGCGCAATTGTGTCATTGGCAAGAAAACACCGCTATCGTAAGCGGTGTGAGTCAGAAGATTAAGAATCCAAATGAAAAGGGCAGTGGCTTCGTCGTCGGCCTGATTGCTCTTCTTGCTGTCGTTGCAGTTGTTATTGGTGGCGTTATCTACATCGGCCGGTCGCAGCCGATTGAGGGACTGCCAGATGAGGACGTCGACTTCTCCGTCGCACTCGACGGCGATGTCATCCGACTGAGCAAGGACGGCGCCGAAGGGGCTAAAACAGCCACGATTTTTGAGGACTACTCGTGCCACTACTGTGCTCAGATGAGCGAAGAGGGCCACGATGATGAGCTCAAGGCGCTAAACGACGGCAAGCTTGTCGCTGAATACCGCACGCTGAACTTCCTGGATGGTCAGGAGAAGGAGCAGCGTGACGGTCACTCCACTCGCGTCTTCGCGGTTGCCCGCAAGATTGCTGAGACCGGTGATGCTCGCGCATATTGGAACTTCCGCACGATGATGATGGCTGACCAGCAGAACTCTGTCACGTGGAGCGATGATGAGTTGGCTGACCGTCTGGAGCAGCTCGGTGTTGCTGACGAAATTGTCAGCGAAGTCCGTTCCGGCATCGACACCACCGAGGCTAAGGCAAGCGCAAATGCCAACTTCGATGACCTTGAGAAGCGCTTGGGCAAGGTTTCCTCACCGCACGTCTTTGTCGATGGCAAGGATATTCTGGAGAACATTTCCGGTGATGGCGGACTGGGGCAGTGGGTCAAGGTGGCCCTGCGCTAGGTTCCGTGCACGCTCACACGATTCATCTTCAGTTCATGTTCGGCAGATCTGCTCTAGGGCACTCGACGAATACGTAAAAGAGTGTTCTACATGCGGATTTGGTGATACATGACAGTGCCATGTAGCCTTTGAGGAGTCCACAGCGGAGGGTGAAAGCCACTTCGATGTTGATTCTGGGGCTATGGCGCAGCTGGTAGCGCACCACACTGGCAGTGTGGGGGTCACGGGTTCGAGTCCCGTTAGCTCCACCAGTAGAAAAACCCTCGGTCGAAATGACCGGGGGTTTTCTTGTATCTACCCTGGTAGCGACTGGTTTCAGTCTACATGATTAATGTCCTGTTGTGGACTCGGATAGACTGGAATCTGGCACAAATCTGGCATATCTGGCACAAATCTGGCACGCCCGACATGACCACCACAGGCGGAAACAATGGCATTCGGCAGTATCCGAAAACTCAAGTCTGGAAGATTCCAGGCTCGCTACACCTACCGGGGGCAGGAGTGTAAAGCCCCTGACACTTTCAAAACCCGCGGCCTTGCTCAGGGTTGGCTCAATGAAGAAGAAAAGCTAATCAGTTTCAATGAGTGGACACCACCAGAGCAGCGCGCGGCGGAAGAGCAGCTAGCGCAGCAGCGCCACGCCCTTACCGTGGAAGCATGGCTAGAGCAGTATCACGACGGCCTTACGGTCCGCGCGTCCACGCTGCAGATCTACCGGCGTACCGTCCGCAACCGCATTACTGACCCGCGGCCGCCTGGTGATGTGGACCCGGACATTACCCGGCTTGCTGGTATTCCCCTTGTGGAACTGACTAAAGCCGATGTTTATTCGTGGTGGGACGGTATCACCCGCGTGTATGACACCCCGGAAACCAACCACAAGGCCTATGTGCGGCTTAAAGCGGCGTGTGATGAAGCTCAGCGACGTGAGTTGATAGACCGTAGCCCGGTAGAGATTGCGGCCGCTAAACGGCGTAGAGAGCGGGAATTACCGTATCTGCCAACCACGGAAGAGCTGCATGCCGTGGTGTCTGCAATGAAGCCGTCTTACAAGCTGCTGACCGTGTTGTGTCTGTTCCACGGCTTGCGTATCGGTGAAGCAATCGCTCTGGAAGTGGACGATGTTATTTGCGATGTGCCGGTGCCGTATGCCCCTCGGTACTCGATTCGGGTTAGGCAGAATGCTCAGCGGATTACACCGGACGGCGGTAGCACGTACATGCTGGTGCAAAAGCCTAAGAGCCAGGCGGGTAACAGGGAGGTCCCCTTTATGCCGTCAATGGTGCCGCTGTTGTGGGAGCACCTGGCTAAGCATGTAGTCCCGGACTCGGTGGCGCTTAATCTGGCTGATGAGCTCGGCGGCGGCACGCGTCCGGCGCGATTGCTCACCACCACCGGGGCGGGCGAAATTGTTATGGATACGTCTTACCGGTCGGTGTTGGATCGTGCTACTAAGCGGGCGGGTGTGTCTGAGCGGATTAAACCGCATTCGGGTAGGCGCTGGTTGGTGACCCGGCTTGCGGAAGAGGGAGCGCATGTAAAAGAGATTGGCCGCATTCTCGGTGATGATGATTTGAGTGTGATTATGGGCATTTACATGCAGGTTCGGGCTGAGCGGACAACGGAGCTTATGGACGTGGTGGACGTGTCGGTTACGGCGGCGCGTCGGGCAGGGCAGGAGTAGAGATATGGCTGAAAAGAAAAGTGAGCGGCACCGGCTTGACGGTTTGACTATTCGCGTACTTGATGGGCGGTACATCATGGGAGACCTAATATGTGGGCTTCGACTCATTGGAGGGCGCGTGTCGTGGAGAATCTCAGTTGTGAACCGTTGGGGGGATGATTTCATCCCAGATTGGGTGGTGGGCCCCCGCCAACGGACTTCACAGCTCTGGAGGGACTACCATATTGACCGGGGTTCTGGGAGGCCTAAGAAGTCCTGGTATGTGGTGTTCCCTGACTTCCGCATTCGTGAGGAAAAGCTGGCGCCGATACTAGACGCGCTAATACGCGAGGACATTTATGAGGTTCAGTATTCGGCTCTAAGGCGTGCGCTCGGAATGTAGCGGCCAGTGCAGTCCTGACGCGAGCATGTGAGGCCATGATAAGGTGAAAGAAGTTCTTCACATTTGGTTTGAGCCGTATCACTGTAGTGAAGCCAGTCCACTCCGATTCCGGAGTGCAGGGCCGTTAAGAACGGGACTAAGACGGTGGATGGCAGAGTTTCTACTGTCCCTAGCGCCTAAATGCGGCGCTTTGTAGTAAAGCCCCGATTCGTTGGGGATTACTACTCGTACCCAAAATAGGTACGTGGGAAAGAGTGTAGAACTCATGTCTAATGTGTCTCGCACCACAGCGAACACCGCCACATCCAACGCCCGCCTGGCGCGTAATTTGAAGCCCCGGCTTATGGGTAGCGTAAAAGACGCTGCAGGCCGCTGGGCAATCAGCGAAAAGACTATCCGGCGCATGATCAACGCCGGGGAGCTCGTCGGCTACTATCCGACGCCCCGCACCCTGCGTGTGGACATGCTCGAGCTCGATGCCCTCATGGAGTCCCGCGCCACCCGCAAGGTGGTGGCGTAACAATGACTACCAACTACGCCCCAGCCGATTCGCTGGCCTACATCAATGAAAATGGTCTAATCGACGCGGCCATAGAAGCGCTGTACACACTCTCAGACGATATGAGCGCGCCCGAACAGGCAGACCTTGCGGTAACTGTTCTGGAGACCCTGAAGAAGATCCTTGCGTATGAAGTCCGGGTACACCGGCTTGATACAGCCACGCACTACAGCAATGACATCCCCCTGCGTGTTACCGGGCTAGAGCCGTATGAAGAAGTCGATACCGACGGCGTGCGGCATACGGGAGTACGTCCGTTCACCACCTGTATGCACCCCAGTGGTGCGGTAACCCACCCGGCTATCGACAACGGCGGGGAGGTGGCGTAACCCATGGCTGAAAAGAATATCCCCGCGCCGGGCCAGCACGGGGACAATCAAGCAAGTTTCTACCGCCATACTAACCCAGTAGGGCAGGGAACACCTAGCGTGTGGGAGTCCTTTGCGGTACAAACACTTGCCTATCTTGTCTCCAGTACGGCGGAAACAGCGCAGTTCGCTATCGCCCGGCGCGGCTTAACCGTGCAGGCGTTCCCTAGGTTGTATCAACCGGCGTTTGAGGTGCTGCTAGGTGGTGTCCTGGAGCTGCTGGAGACGGGCCGGGGCCAGGAGACTGTGAACGTTGTGCAGTTCGGGCAGCGTCTGCATGAGCGGCAAGGCCCGGTGAGCGTCCGGGTAATGCAGCGGATTACCGGAAGTGGCTGCTACCGCGCCGATAAAGCACTGTGTTTCGCTGAGCTTGGGCTGATTAATGTTGCGGCGTGCCTGCTGGTTGAACAGTCTGGTTTTGCGTCCCTGGTGCAGGCTCAGGCGGGTATCCAACGCTGCTTAGACGAAGCAACTTTGGTCGGTACTGGTGAAGTGGTGGACCGCGTTCTGTATGCGCAGGCAGCAGGGCAACGCGCGCTGATCAACGGGCAGCAGGTCCGGGCTTACTCTCCAGCTCAGGGGGTGGCCTAATGCCTAAGATGACTGCAAGCGACGTGAAGCAGACAATGCAGCGCGCGGAAGCAACCGCGGCTAGGGTCGGTGCGGATATTCCGCTGGACTCGGTACTAACCGCACAAGAGTGGGAGCAGCTGCATAGGGACGTATTCGACGGCTCAGACACGCTCGAGCACCTACGGGATTACGCCCGGGCCCACTACGTGCCACCGGTCGCATTCCTGCTTGTGACGCTGACAAGGATTGCGGCGGCAAGCTACCCAACTACCGTTAACGCTGGGCTGGGCCCCACACCACTTAACGCCTATCTTGTGTTGGTCGGTGATTCCGGTATGGGCAAGGATTCGGTAATCAGTCGGTCTACTAAGGCCTACTCACTGATCCGCACCAGTTTCCCGGAAGTGCTGGAAGAGCGGCCGCTAGGCTCGGGTGAATCGCTGGTATCCGCGTTTATGTCACCCGCGCCGGACAAAGATGACCCGGCCCCTAAACCTAACCCCCGGGTGCTGTTCACGGAGACGGAAATCAGCAACGCCGAAACATTGATGAAGCGCGACGGGGCCACGCTTAGGCAAAACCTGCTGAAGCTCTACAGCGGTAGCACTGTCGGTAATGCGACGAAAAACAGTGTGGACACCGTAGCCGGGGGCACGTATTCCACCGGGCTGATTATCGGAGCCCAGCGGGGCAGGGTAGGGGCGCTGCTGGATAACCCCGATGATGGATTGCCCCACCGGTTCATGTGGACGGAGTTGCTAGATCCGAACGTGCCTAGCCAGTTGCCTAAGGTTGGGCCAGAGTTGGACGCGGTGCAACTGCCTAAGGCCGGGACGGTAATCCGCGCGTGCGATAAGGCCAGTAGGCAGGTGAAGCAGCGCAGTAGGTTGCGGCTCACTAAGGGCTATACAGGCGGGCTTGACTCGCACCTGTTGTTAACTCGGGTGCGTGTCGCTGCACTGCTGGCAGTGTTTAGAGGGCACGCGGAAGAGCACGGCTTTACCGATGATGATTGGCGGCGCGCGGGCGCGCTCGTAGCGTACTCAAAGAAAGTACGTGAGTCCTGTAATGAACGCCTGCAGGCCTCAGCCGTGGTCAAGCAGATGACACGTGAAGAAGCAGAGTATGCAGCACGTAGGAAGCGCATTCACCAATTGGTCTACAAGGCGTTAAAGGATAGTGAGCAGGTGCGTGTAAGCGAGATTACTAATCCTCAACGTAGGTGGCGTAATGACGCTGGAGACATGATTGCGGAACTGGTGCACGCTAAGGCTATTCGCTACGTCGATAAGCAGTGTTGGATTATCTGCAAGGGTGAAGCATGGCAGGACTTTGTAGCTTCCCTTAGTACCCGTCCTAAGTGACCTATTCGACCTAACCCCAGGTAGGCGGTGGTTTCCAGTGTCCTAACCACCGTCCTAACCCGTCCTAACCTAGGACACGAAGATAGGACACCATAGGACACCACATAGGACACCAAAAAACGCCCTGACCAGCACATAGGACACTTAGGACACTTAGGACAGGGGGTAAGAAAAAAGGACGTCCTAGCCTAAAGGGAGCAGCCCGGCGCGCCGGGCCGTCCTGTGGCTAAAGACCCCTGGGGGCTATCCCCTCCGCGAGACTAATCCCGGCCCCCGTCGGTGTAGGTGTGAGGGCCGGTTACAGGTCTGGAGTTTTATACCCCAGGGGGATAACCCCCGGCCCCAGGGTATGTGTCGCCCGGTTGGCAATGGCGCTAGGGCTGCGCCTGGCCGTGGGATTCCAGGCCCAGGGGGTGACCCCCTCCCCAGCCTGCCGTGTCGGTCGGACGGCATTGCTGCGCTGTTCGTGTACGGGTTTGAGCATTTTCGCTTTTTCGGCGTCGGTGGCAGCAGATAGTAGTGTGAGACGGTTCAACGCCACACGAAAACATTTGCTAAGTGAACTAGTATGAAAACATGATGGTTCACACGTCAAACACACCTGAACAACAGGCCATTGAAACCAGGCTCACCACAGCACTAACCACTATTGCGCGGCTGGCAGAAAACCTTAATGACTTAATCGGCGGTCATGGCCGTGTCGCTAGGTTCGGGGAAATCAGGCGGCGTAATCCACGCTCAACACCGCCGTGTAACTTGAGCTGGTTGCAGTTGTCGATAGAGCTGCAGGACCTACTCAAGTGCGGCGTGCTGCAGGCACGCGCTGACGGCGCTACAGGCGTTCCACGCGATCGCAGCGGTGAAGCACTTGCTTGGTGGCTAGCAGGCCACAGCAACCAACTAGCAGCCCTACAGTGGGTTACCTCGGGCCCGTGGTGGTCCCTGCGCTCGGGCAGTAACGGGGTCTCATGGCTCGATGAAGTAGAGCTGTATGCCGATACCCTGCAGAGCGCTATCAACCCACCCGAAAAACACCCACCAGCAGGCAGCACGCTAGAGGTCGCCACCTGGTGCGGCGTATCCGCTACCTCGGTCCGCAATTGGCGGCGCGCTGGAAAACTGCAAGGGTTCTGGAACGGCAAAAAGTGGACCTACAGAACTAGCGACGTGCTGAGGGTGAAAGAAGAAATGGCGGCGCGCCGGGCGGGTTAGTCGGTGCCGGATAATCCGGGTGCGTGCTGCAGTCTGTACTCGGTGCGCGGTCATCTTGACCGTGCAGGCCCCCGGGAAATCTTAGGGCGGTGGCTCGCCCGCGACTCTCTCGGCTCCTGGTGCTCGCTTGTCTCTCTCCCCTTTTGTTTTGTGGTGCTAATTAATTAGATGGGGAGGTAGCCCTGGCGACGCTCACGGCGCTAAAGGGCACTGCATAGCTGCAGTACCTCCCCCGGTGGCTAGCGGTGTCGAACGGGCCCAAAAACAGGGGCCGGGTCGCTGCTACTCGGTGGCGATTACTGCTGGTTGTGAGGTGTTTCTAGGGTGTGGCGTGCCGTAAACTATCGGTGTCAAAACGTAAAGGGCATATGAGGTGTTTGCATGAAGTTAGAAGCTGACAAGTGGCAACTGCAGTTTGATGAGCTCACGGCGCTGATCCGGTCGCTGGAAGCAATGGAGCCTAAACCGGCGAAAGAGATTGTGGCGGCGTATGCGCAGCGGGCGCGTGCGATTGAGCAGCTGGAAAAGTCCCCGTTTGGCAAGCGCTAACAGGTGGGCGACGCTTAAACCTAAGTATTCTGTCTAGTCTTAGATTTCCCTCTAGACGGTATGGTTAGAGCATGGGCAAGGGATTAGGCACTACTCAGCGGGCAATACTGACAGCACTACGCACACACACTTACACAGAGCTGCAAAAATGGATAACGGCCCACCCCGGCAGGCAAGAGGTGTTTCTATTGCCCATGTTGACCGCTGAGGTCGCAAAAGCCGTAAACCGTTCACCCCGGCAAGTGCTGCAGGCTATGGAGGGCTTAGAAAAGCGGGGGCTAGTTGAATCCTCCCTGTCATGGAGTGAATGGGTACCCACTAAGCGACGCACCGCGCCGGGCCGTGACCGTATCCCGCTAGAGATCATTGACCAGGGGGCTATACGGCGGGCTGTGGCCGCGGCGGAAGAGCAGCTGCAGGGTTGGATACCCCGCTATACGGACCGCTGGGGAGAAGAGCATTACCCGGACAAAGTGCGGGTTACTATTCAAGTCTGGAATGAACGATATGGCGGCGGCTCGGTGATTGAACGGCCGGTTATGTCTCGGGTGTTTTCGGCTGTTCTGCCTACTGGGGTGCGTGTCGAAGATATTGGGCCAGCGTGGGTAGGGGAGTTCGGGGATTAGCGCGCGGTAATCCGCATGCCGGGTTATTCTGTCGGTGCCCCTGTTGACTGTGAGACTATGGCATTGGCCCTACTGCTGGCAGCGCATCCCCCCCCTGCGTGCTGGTGGTAGGGCGCTTTTTGTCTCGGTGAATTTTACGCCGGTGTAAGATTCCGTGCGTGTGGGGCTTACCCTCGTTGACCTGCGCAAAACCCCTGTTCACAAACGCATTCTAAGGCGTTGAACGACGGGAGCACGTACCCTAACGCCCCTTAATCGCTTACAGGGCGTTCTACAGCACCGGCCCCAACCTGCGATTATGTAAAAACCGGGTGATTCTTACACTTAGCATGGCCGGGCCGGTCGCTTAATGACTTAGCTGTTGTTGGTATCGCCCGGCGCGGCTCGGTGCGCGTCACGGGCGGCCTCAAGAGCCATTTGAACTTCCTTGTGTGTGTCACGGCCTGCGATACGGCTAAGCGTGTCGGTGAGGGTGTTCACGTGCTCAATGGTGAGCGGCACGCCCTCGTTGATCTCCTCTAGTAGTGGGAGCTCGGGGCAGACGATACTCACGGTGAGTTCCTGCAGTTCGCGGAGCGCGTGGGCGGTGTAGCTGGACATAATTGTGTTGATCCTTTCTAGTTGGTTCGGCGGCTGTTTTTGGAAAATGTGGCACAAATCTGGCACGCTCGAACGGTTAATTTTTTTCGTAAGCCGTCTACCTGCGTAAATGCTGCTAGTTTGTGAAGCCCCGTTAGCTCCACCAGTATGAAATCCCTCGGTCGAAATGACCGGGGGTTTTCTTGTATCTACCCCTGGGTAGTGTGCTCGCCGTTTACCTCAATGATTGGTAATCCGTATGGCTGTAGCAACTTTGTCTGAACGGTGGAATACTGGGGGTATGGCAAACAACGACTCCGTTATTCAGAAACTGTCCACCGAAGAATCCCTTGAGCTGCTGGCTACGCAGACTTTTGGGCGACTGGTTGTTCGTCGTAAAGACGATATGGACCTTTTCCCGCTGAACTACGTCGTTCATGAGGGAAGCATTTACTTCCGCACTGCCGAGGGGTCGAAGCTCTTTACTGTTTCTCTGAACCACGATGTTCTTTTTGAGGCCGACTTTGTTGACAAGGATGCTCAGAAGGCCTGGTCGGTCATCGTAAAGGGTGACGCAGAGGTTCTCACCTCCCGCGCGGATATTAACGCTGCAGATGAGCTGCCGCTGAAGCCCTGGCTGCCGACGTTAAAGTACAACTACGTGCGCATTACCCCGAACGATGTTTCGGGTCGCCATTTCCACCTCGGGGAGGAGCCGAATCGCTACGAAGTGTAGCGGTGGCATACGGCACTTTTGCTTTACGACGGTGGGGGCTCCGTCGTGAAGCAAAGCTTGTAGCGTGCAAAGGCAGCTTTTAGTGACTGAGCACCGCCGTTAGCTGTTTTTTAAAAAATTGTTGGGTTAAATTACCCAAAAGCGCCCTAAGTGAGATTCAACGCGTTACAGTCGCAAATGTGACGTGCACCATAGAATCGACCGATGGGGTGCCAGCGCAGCCCGATGTGCGCAGGCAGTCCCCACGTATGCAGAAGATCGTAGATGAAGCGCGCGCGATGCTGCGCGAATCGGGCTGGAGTGCTATCAGCATGCGCCGCCTAGCGGCGCGGCTCGATGTGAAGGCGCCATCGCTGTACAAGCACATCAGCGGCAAAGAAGAGCTCCTTCAGCTGCTGCTGACCGAGAGCCTCGAGAATCTGGGCAAGCGTATTCACGCTGCCATTGATGAGGAATGCACTTCGGCGTCTCTGCTGCAGGCGTACCGCCAGGCAGTTCTCGACGATCCGCATGGTTACCGGCTGATGAGTCGCACTAATTTCGTGAATGTCGTCTCGCCTTCGTCGTTGGATGCCTGGATTCGTGATGCATTCATTAAGGTTGCCGGCGATGAGCCTAAGGGATTGGCCATGTGGGCGTTCGCCCACGGTTTGGTGACCGCCGAGCTCGTCCAGGATGGTTCACCTGCGCTGGAACCCAGCGCCGAAGCCGGTGTGGCAGACAGCTTGGCCGCAGTTGGGGCTATTTGGGACGCTGGAGCGGAGGCCTTCTCTTAAGGGGTTTCTCTTAAGGGGTTTGCTGCTCTGTCCGGGACGCTGAATCGGTGGCCCGGGGCAGCAGCCTAGCGCCACCAGGAATCGGCCGGTCCGGGCGGGACGGCTCGCTTGTGCCGGGAAATGGAGTAGAGGTGCTCGATTCGCGCGGCATCCTCATCTGAGACAGACTTGCCTTCGAGGTAGTCGTCGATGGCGGTATAGGTCACCCCGAGCGCAACTTCGTCGGGAAGCGCAGGTCGATCTTCTTCCAGGTCGGCCGTCGGCACCTTCTCCCACGTACTGGCTGGTGCGCCGAGGTGGCGGAGTAAGGCCGCGCCCTGGCGCTTGCTCAGCCCCTGCAGCGGGACGAGGTCGCAGGCGCCGTCGCCGTGCTTGGTGTAGAAGCCGGTGACCGCCTCCGCGGCGTGATCTGTGCCGATGACCAAAGCGCCGTCAACACCCGCCACTGCGTACTGGGCAATCATTCGCATGCGGGCCTTAATATTTCCCTTGTTGAAATCGCTGATAGCGCTGCCGGCCAGGGCATCGGTGACCTGGGTGGTTATCGCGGCAGTGGCCGGTGCGATATCGATAGTTAGCCTTTGGTCAGGCTGAATGAATTGCAGTGCCACCTGTGCGTCGTCCTCATCGGCCTGGACGCCGTGGGGGAGGCGAATGGCAATGAAAGTGGCATCCTCACCGCCGTCGCGAAGCTTTTCGACGGCCAACTGCGCTAGACGCCCGGCCAGCGTGGAGTCTTGGCCGCCAGAAATTCCGAGCACGAATCCCTTGGCGTGCGCGGTGCGGAAATAATCGCAGAGAAAATCGACTCGGCGGCTGATTTCCTCGGCGGCATTGATGGTGGGCTGGACGTGGAGGTCGTTAATAATCTCCGACTGGAGGGGATGCGGGAAATCCTGTGTGCCTACTGGTGTCATGAGCCTCACTCTACCGCTAGTTCTGGATGGGAAAAGGGATGATTTTCCTGCCAGAAGAGTGCCAAAACTCTCATCTTTATCGAGTAAGTGCTGTTCGGATAGGGGGTCTTTGCCTGGACGGTGGCAAGATTTCCAGCGTGAGTACAACCGAACAGAATAAGACTGGACCGAACCGGGAAACCACCACAACTCGGTCGATAGCCGTGGCTATCATCGCCGCTCTGGGCGGCCTCCTCTTTGGTTACGACACCGGTGTCATCTCGGGCGCGCTGCTGTATATCCAGCGCTCTTTTGAGCTGACTCCAGGACAGGAGTCCACTGTCACCGCCATGCTCTTGGTCGGTGCGGCTATCGGTGCGTTCCTGGGCGGTCGCGTAGCGGACTCTCTGGGGCGCCGTGGCACCATCCTGCTCGGAGCGGTCGGCTTCATCATCGGCAGTATCTGGTGCGCTTTCGCTACCAGTGCTTTTTCGCTGGGTGCTGCGCGTACTTTGCTCGGCGTCTGTATCGGTGGTGTTTCCATCGTCGTACCGATGTACATCTCCGAAATGGCACCACCGCATGTGCGTGGACGCCTGGTCAGCCTGAACTCGCTGATGATCGTGATTGGTCAGCTGGTGGCGTTCCTCACCAACTCGGCCCTAGCCTCCTCCGGTAACTGGCGACTCATGCTTGGATTCGGTGCCGTCCCCGGCATCGTGCTGCTCATCGGCATGCTGGTTCTGCCGGACACACCGGCTTACCTCGTCCGTCGAGGACAGGAGGGCAAGGCGCTGGCCGTGCTGCGTCAGATGCAGGGAGATGAGGCGACGTTGGCTGAGGTTGCCGTTGGTGAGGCGTCGTCAAGCGCCGATCAGCGTGCAGCAGAGCGCCTGGCCGTGAAAACCCCGTGGGTGCGACGCACCGTCATCATTGCGATGCTTATTGGCGTGACGCAGCAGGTCACGGGCGCGAACGCGATTATGTATTTCGCGCCGACGATGATGAACAAGGTTGGCTTGTCGACGGAAAGCTCTGTCTACACCTCCATCATCATCGGTATCGCCTCGGTGATCTCGTGTGCAATCGGTATGAGCATTATTGACCGCGTTGGTCGCCGGCGAATGCTGATTATCGGTTTGGTGGGCTGTGCAAGCTCGCTGCTCGTGCTGGCGCCCGTCTATGGCCTGTCGAGTAACTCTTCGACGGGTGCCATGATGTCGCTTCTGCTGATGACTGTATTTATCGTATTTCAGCAGGCGGCTGTGTCGGTGGCGACCTGGCTCCTGATTTCCGAGATTGTCCCGACAGAAGCCCGTGGCCTGGGTATGGGGCTGGCAGGTCTCGCGCTCTGGGTTGCGAACTGGTTTGTGGCGCAGGCATTTCTCCCGATGGTGGATGCTGTCGGTGGTGCGTGGTCGTTCTTCTTCTTTGCCATCACGGGCGCAATTGCGCTGGTATTCACCATCAAGGCGGTGCCGGAGACTTCGGGCAAGACACTTGCCGAGGTCCGCGAGTACATGATTGCCGCTGCCAAATAGAGAAGCGGAGGCAGTTGCAACGTGGGGAGTCGCAATCTTGGGGTTGACCGTCAAAGGACATGTTTCCCCCGGATTTTTGGAGTTATTCCGCTTATTAGGTAGTATGGCAACTCGTGTCGTAACGCATACTCTTTGATATTTCTTCGGATTATCAGGAAGGGTGCGTTGCCAGGCAGTCACTGGGGTGATTGTCCGGGGAGAGTGCAGTGTGCACATTCCCGTTTCGGAGCCGAGTAGAAAGGAGCGCCCGAATGAAGGTCCGCAAGTCCCTTCGGTCGCTGAAGAACAAGCCGGGCGCTCAGGTCGTGCGCCGTCGTGGCAAGGTCTACGTGATCAACAAGAAGGAGCCGCGCTTCAAGGCCCGCCAGGGCTAAGCCTTATTTAGGCTAGCGCGAAGCAAATAGCTTCCTCATTTATTGCCAAAACCGCAATCTGAAGTCGCAGTTTTACTGTGGCTAAAGGTTGCGGTTTTTGGTTTTTAGGGAGGGGAGGTTCAGGCGGTTACTGCGTTTATGGCTGGCGGCGGTGGGGCGATGGAAGTTACTGACTACGTTTATGACAGAAATGGCTCGGTAGGTTCAGGCGGTGAATGCATCACCACTTTCGACCAGGAGAAGTAGTGAAGCAAACCCGCCGAACGAAATACA
>NZ_JASPJR010000007.1:0-126069 GCF_030232065.1 Corynebacterium sp. MSK032
AAGTCCACCAGCGCCGATGGTACTGCACTCGGGAGGGTGTGGGAGAGTAGGTCGCCGCCGGCATAATAATCTTGTTTGTGGGTCGTGGTTGCCTTGCCCCTTGTGTGGGGTTGGGTGCTGCGGCCCACTTTTGTACCTACGGGTAAACAGAATTAACTAGCGTTTTAGTGCTGCATTTTGCTGTTCGTATGCTTATTCCTATGCGGCGCGCTACGTCGGCGCCGTTTTAATTGCTCGACTCAGTCGGCTGTATCTTGGAATTCATGCGAGTGGGAATCGTGACTGGAGCATCTCGGGGCATAGGCGCCGTCTTTGCCGATAGACTTGGGCAGCTACGTCCAGACCTAGATGAAATTTGGTGTGTTTCTCGTAGCTACAACGATGATTCTTCCGGTGAAGACGCTGAGTTCTCGCAGAGGCAAGGTCCTCGTCTTCGATATCTTTGTCTAGATCAGTCCGATGATGATTTTGGCGATAAACTCCGGAATCATGTTGACCGCCATCACGCGACGATAGTTTATTTAATCCTCAATGCCGCGTATGCGAATTATGGCGATGTTAAAACCCAGGATTTTTCGCAGGCTGATCAAATGATACAGACGAATATTCGCGGTACGGTCGCAGCGGTTTACTCGCTAAACGATTTATTCGAAAAGAACGGCCACATCATTTTCGTTTCATCGATCTCAGCTGTAGCACCAACTCCAGGGCTGGCGGTGTACACAGCATCGAAAGCGTTTATTCGGCACTGGGGTATCTGCCTTAGAGAGGAATTGAAACCTAATGGTGTAACTGTAACTATTTGCTACCCGGGAAAGGTTAAGACCAAGGCGCTACGGGACGTCGTGAAGCAGGCGAAGTCGGTGAAGTTGCGTCTCATGCCGGAGCAGAATCTCAATTATCTAGTGGAGCGCACGTTACGTGGAGCGGAGAGGGGTCGGGCGGAGGTAGCGCCCGGCCTATATGGCCTAGTGATGGCCCTATCCAAAACTGTGCCGAAACGTGTGGTGGCTCGATTCGCGCGGTTAGTTTGAGGCCGTCTAGATTCGCGGAATCAAACTTTCGTTTAACCCCCTGGGTTTAGTCTGTTTAGAAGCCAGTGTTATCTGAGTAGGCTACGAAGTATGCGTAAGTTATTCACAGCTGCTTCGGTGTATCTCGGTCTTGGTCTGTTTTCTGGCGTTTTCTATCGTGAATTTACCCGTGCGATGGATTTTGGGGATAAAACGCAGCTCAATACGCTGCACACGCATTTCCTTGTTCTTGGCATGATTTTCTTCTTGGTTGCGCTGGCATTGGATGGGCAATTCAATATTTCAGCTGTCAAGGGCTTTGATCGCTGGTTCATCGTTCAGAATGTCGGCATTGTTTGGACGATTGGCATGATGGTGGCTAACGGTATCGTGCACGTTGTTTCAGGCCCGGAGGCCTGGGGTGCGATGTACTCGGGAATTGCAGGACTCGGCCACATTATCCTGACGGTTGGCTTTGTGTGGTTCTTTATGCTTCTCAATAAGGCGCTGAAGAATCGAGAACGCGAGGTTCGCAAGGCCAACGCAGCCGTATAAATTTCCAGCGGAAATGCGTGAGTCGGATAGCTGATTCGGCCTAGGTAATAAGGCGAAATAAAACCCCGTGCAGAAACTATATCTGCACGGGGCGCTTTCATATAGCGGCGGCTATTCGTCTGCGATAGCGGCCAGAGGTGGTGTCTTCGCGGCCTTCTGACCAGGTCCGAGAGCAGCAATAACGCCTACAAGCGCAGACCCAAGCAGCATGAGAACAACCTGCAGCCACGGTACCGCAATAGTATTCAGGCCCTCATCCTTCAGCACGGTCAGCAGTGACCAGCCAAGGAACAAGCCGAGGACAATACCTACAACCGCGCCGAAAATGGAGATTTCCACAGATTCCAGGCGAATCATCCGGCGAATCCCCGAGCGCTGCAGGCCGACGGCCCGAAGCATGCCAATCTCCTGGCGGCGCTCGACAACTGAGAGTGCGACAGTATTGATAATTCCCAGAATCGAAATGATGACCGCCAGTGCCAGCAGCGCGTACACGATTCCCAGCATGACATCGATAGAGGCATTCGCGAGGCCCGCAAACTCCTTAGCAGTCATCACCTGTACTACGAGGTAGTCCGCAACTGCGTCGCTAAGCTTTTGCTTCATTTCATCCATGGAGCCGCTGTCTGACGCGATGGAATCAGAAACATCGACGTAGGTCTGGAACGGCAACAGGTGGCTGCTTTTGACATATTTATGGGCGGCTTCGTCGGAGACAATAATCGACTGGCCGGGATCATTCGTGTCAGCAAAAATGCCGGTGACGGGGAGCCGTGTTATGCCGCCTTTGGAAACCACTGCGAGTTCAGTGCCAACGTTCCAACTATTCTTTTTCGCTGTTGATTCGCTGATGACAATTCCCGCATCCGACTCGGCCAGATCCAGGGAGCCCTGGATGGCGCGAGTGCCGTACCATTTGCCGACGTTGGAGTTGAAAACCGACGCATTACTAGATTCCGGTCCGACTTCAGTTTGTTCGCCGTCGGAAGCTATCATCGTGGCGGCTTCCTCAGGCGGGATCACCAGCAGCGCACCAATCGACAAAGTTGCGGTGTCGTCGACACCATCGATATCCTTCACTGCGTCCTCGACCCCAAGCGGCAGGGCCGAATGCGCGGTCAGAGGTGGCGAGAGCACGAAGTCAGCCGTCAGATTGGTCTCTGACCACTCATTGACCGCCTCCTTCATGGACACACCGAACATGCCAATCACAGTCACCAGCGCAAGCCCGAGCGTCAGTGCAAACGATGTGGTTCCCGTTCTGCGCGGATTGCGGTGGGAGTTCGTCGCCGCAAGCTTGCCGACGGTTCCAAAAGGCGCACCTACGACGCGCCCCAGTCCTCCGATCAGAGGCATGGACAGCGCGGGGCCGACAAGCCAGACGGAGGCTACGGCCATCACTGCACCGACACCAACGAAGACGGCACGAATCTTGGTTTCTGCGTCGTTCCACTGCAATGCCCAGGCAATGATTGCGATCGCGGCGGACGCCAGCACAGTACCGGTCCACGTCCTAGCACTGAGGCTATTGCTGGTTGTTTGATCCCCAGAGCGCATGGCTTCTACAGGAGGGACCGCGCCAGCGCGGGCGGCCGGCGTCCAGGCGGCGATCATGGTGATGGCCACGCCGACAAGGAGAGGAACGATGACTGCCACCGGTTCGAATGTCAGGCCATCGCCGGGCATGGAGATACTCATGGCATCGAGAAGCATGAATAGCCCCTGGCTCAGCCCAAATCCCGTGATGACACCTAGTGCGGAACCGATGAGGCCAACAATGAATGCCTCCAAGAGGACGGACGCAGTGAGCTGTCGTCGTGAAGCACCGAGGGCGCGGAGGAGAGCGAATTCCTTCATGCGCTGAGTGACCAGCATGGTGAAAGTATTGGAAATGATGAAGATCCCGACCAGCAGCCCGATGAGCCCGAAAGCGATGAGGAAGTAGTTGACAAAGCTTAAGGCAGAGGAGACACGTTCGGAGGCCTCGTCGGCGAGCTTAGAGCCTGCCTCTACCTTGAGCTCGGGGAATGCTTCTGCGACATCACGGGTAAGCGTGGCAGCGTCAGTGGTGGAATCGGCGGCGAGGGTGAACATGTCCATATGGCTGTCCGCGCCGTAGAGCTCTCGCCACTGATTCTGGGTGAAAAAGACCGCGAGGTAGCCGGTTTCGTCGATGGAGGTATCGGCGATGCCGACGACCTTCACCGTCGCCCGCTCGAGACGGGTGGCCACCTTGATTTCAGTGCCGACGTGGAGGTTGCCGAGTTCGGCGGTAGTGGAGTTGACGACCACCTCACCTGGTGTTTCCGGCGCGTGCCCCTCGGTAACCGTGACCTTGTTGCCCACCGCTTCGGCCGCTGGATAGTAGGGAAGACCCATCGATGGCGAACCATTGGTTTGAATCGGCTTGCCGTCGGCTCCCGTGGCCGTAATGCTGTTGTTGGGATCGCCAATGTTGAGGGCGCGCACCCCGGGGAAGCTTTCGATTTCCTGCGCGGTTTCTTCGGTGAGAGCACCGGGATTGTCAGCTGGGGCCGTCACCACCACGTCGACACCGTCATAAGCGGTACTCATTGCGCCCTTAAAGGCCTTGTCCAGCGATGATGTGAACACAAATGCGCCGGTGATGAAGGCTGTGCCCAGCACGACCGAAATAATTGTGAGCACGAGGCGCAACTTGTGCGAGGTGATATTACGCCAGGCGACGCGGCTTAGCGTGGAAGACGATGATGCCATGGGGAGAGATGACCTGCCTTCCTAAAGATTCTCAATATCTGCCATGCGCGCCAAAATATCGGCGGGCGTGGGGTTGCGAAGCTCGTCAACCACGCGGCCATCCGCGAGGAACACAACACGGTCTGCGTAGGACGCGGCGGTGGCATCATGCGTCACAATGACAACGGTCTGGCCGATGTCATCAACCGCATCGCGGAGAATCGTCAACACCTCACGGGATGAGTTCGAGTCCAAGTTGCCCGTCGGCTCATCTCCAAAGATGATCTCCGGCCGGCTGACAATGGCACGCGCACAGGCGACACGCTGCTGCTGGCCACCGGACAGTTCCGAGGGGCGGTGCGTAAGCCGTTCTTTAAGCCCGAGGCGCGTGGTGATTTCCTCGAACCACTGCTTATCCACCTTACGACCAGCGATATTGATAGGCAGGGTGATGTTCTCCGCCGCTGTCAACGTCGGCACCAAGTTGAAGGACTGGAACACAAAGCCCAGGCGGTCACGCCGCAGCGCCGTAATCTCCTTGTCCGACAGCTTCGACAGTTCCGTCGTGCCGATGTACGCGCTTCCCGACGTCGCGGAGTCCAAGCCGGCCATGCAGTGCATCAATGTCGACTTACCCGACCCGGACGGCCCCATGATCGCGGTGAACTCACCAGCGGCAAAAGAGATATCGACATGGTCCAGTGCAGTAACAGCGGCATTGCCGACACCGTACTTCTTGGTGAGCCCCTCAGCGTAGGCCGCCGCTGGTGGGGCGGAATGTTCCAAAGAAGATTCAGCGGATGATTTAGCGGATTGTTGTGCATGCTTGGCAGACATGGGGGAGGGGGTTCTCTTCTAATTAGATTTGATCAACGGCGAATTAAAATCCGGCAGCGAAAGCGGATTGAAAACGCTGCGGCGGGAATGGAACGTTCGTTGTTCACCAGTCACGGGGTCAGCGAAACTCATTTCTACACAGACCAGGTGCAGGGGCTCCGAGGTATTCTCGGCCTCCAGCGGCAGAATCTCCGGGTAGTACTGGTCGCCCAGGATGGGAAAGCCCAGCTCACTCAAGTGCAGCCGCAGCTGATGAGTGCGTCCGGTGATGGGTTTCAATTGCCACAGCGCAACGCGACCACTGTCGGCAGCGAGGCCGTCGGCGTCCGAAGGCACGTCGACAAGCGAAATGTGCTCGATGATGGTGTGGGCGTTTGGCTCGCCCTCGAGAGTATAAGCCTGCATCTGGCCAGCAACTTTATGCTGTCGTGTGCGCAATTCCAGCGGGGGCTCGGGCAGGGCTTCGCTGGTCGCGCCAGCGATGGGTGTGGGCGATGTCAGCGCGTGATAGCGCTTAGTGACTTCCCCAGATGCGAAAAGCCCCTGGTAGGCGCCACGAACTTCGCGCCGGGCGGTAAAGATGAGCAACCCCGACGTCAGTCTGTCGAGGCGATGCGCGGGAACCAACTCCGGATTTCCCAGCTCCCGCCGCAGGCGTACGACAGCGGTTTCCGTGATGTGTCGGCCGCGTGGCATCGTTGCCAAAAACGACGGCTTGTCGACGACCACAAGGTTGTCATCTTGAAAGACAATCGGCATCGGCCCCGCGATTGTGCGCTCCGGTGCCGGGGTGCGGTAAAACCACATTTCCGCGCCGGGCTTCACCATGTCATCCGGACTGTACGGCACTGAGTTGGCGCGAACGACGAGCCCATCTGCAAAGCGTTTAGCCACGGCCGCTTCATCATCGTCCGGGTGGCGGTGGGTTTGACCTGCGATAGCGCCTGCGAGCAGATCCCACGCACGGGTGGGGGCATCGCCACGACGCCCGGGAGCGGCGATGCGGGAGGGGTTGAGCCCATCGCGAATGGGCAGTGGCATGCGACGCATACGGCTGACTTTAACAGGTGCCCCGGATTCACCCGGCGGGCAAGCGGAGCTGCTGGCGCAGGGCTGTGTTGGTACCGCCCCTAATGGCGTAGGTGGACAACATTCTGCCCTGTCGGTCGCAACATAATGGGGGTAGGGTGGAGGTGAAAGTAATAAAAGGGTTGGCTCGGAAGAGTTGACTAAATAGCAAAGCTTGTCCATTAAAATGGCGTCCAAGCAGGTGCGATAGGTGTAGCTGCGTTGCGGTCGGGCCGCGGAGAGCCAATTTTTATGGATCGCATAATAAGGAGGCAATCAATGCCAAGGCAGAACATCATTGTGTGCGCGGTCGATGGCTCGGAGGCATCCAAGACCGCCGTCAAGTGGGCCGCTAACACCGCAGTGAAGCGCGGTGAGCCGCTCCGTCTGGTCAGCAGCTACTCCATGCCGCAGTTCCTCTACGCAGAGGGCATGGTTCCGCCGCAGGAGCTTTACGACGATCTTGAGGCCGAGACCCTGGAGAAGATTAACGAGGCCAAGAAGATTGCCCTCGACTTCGCACCGTCGGTAGATGTCAGCCACCAGATTGAAGAGGGCAGTCCGATTGACATGCTGCTCGACCTGTCTGAGCAGGCAACCATGGTGGTTATGGGCTCTCGCGGTCTGGGTGGGCTCTCTGGCATGGTCATGGGTTCGGTTTCCGCCGCTGTTGTTTCCCACGCATCGTGCCCGGTTGTTGTTGTCCGCGAGGACAACCTGGTAACCGATGAGACCAAGTACGGTCCTGTCGTTGTCGGTGTCGATGGCTCCGATATTTCCGAAAAGGCAACGGAGTACGCATTCCGTGAGGCCGATGCTCGTGGTGCCGAACTGATTGCGGTTCACACCTGGATGGACATGCAGGTACAGGCTTCCCTGGCTGGCCTTTCTGCAGCTCAGAGCCAGTGGCAGGTTGTGGAAGAGGAGCAGAAGGCTCTGCTCGGCCACCGTCTGGAGAAGTACGCTAAGAAGTACCCGGAAGTGGCCATCAAGAAGGTTGTTACCCGCGACCGCCCGGTTCGTGCTCTGGCTGATGCCTCGGAAGGCTCGCAGCTGCTGGTCGTCGGCAGCCACGGCCGCGGAGGTTTCAAGGGCATGCTGCTCGGCTCCACTTCGCGTGCACTCCTGCAGGCGGCTGCTTGCCCGATGATGGTCGTCCGCCCGGAGACTGACGCCTAAAGCGCCCTTCGAGGGGGCTGAGAAAAGACGCCGGCGGCGGTCGTCGAGGCGCGGTTAGCGCCGAGAGTAGAAACCGTTACCGAATATTTATACGTAGAACCTAGCCGGTTTCCGACAGGTGTCGGGGCCGGCTTCGGTTTATCCAAATGAGGCCTCTCGTCTGCATAAACCCTGTTTTCATGCAGAAAGTGCAGATTTTATAAGAGTTTTCCTGTGGCTATCCGACTGTTATCTCGCTAGTTTCTCAGTGGCCGAAATGGCCTGATAGTGCTTGCAGTGTATGCAAGAGTTTTCGGAAAGACTTATAGTTGAGTCAGAACGATTTCGGGAAAGGAATATCTATCATGAACGAGATTCTTCTTGCTGCCTCCTTTAGTCCCACGATGGGCTTCATCAGCTGGATTATCATCGGTGGTCTTGCCGGCTGGATCGGCTCTAAGATCATGAACACCGATGAACAGATGGGCGTCGTCCTGAATATCGTCGTTGGTATCGTCGGTGGTTTCTTGGGCGGTTGGCTGCTCACCCTGTTCGGCGTTGATGTCGCCGGTGGCGGAAAGTTCTTCAGCTTCCTCACCTGTCTGCTCGGCGCCGTGATCCTGTTGTGGATTGTCGGCCTGGTTCAAAAGCGCAAGTAAGCCAAGCAAAACAGCGCGACTATGCACGAAGCGTCGTAACGCTGCTATCTACTGGATAGTGAGCTAGAGCGCGGGGCATCTCATCAACATTGAGATGCCCTTTTTTTGTTGTGCGGTTGTCGTGACGTTGGCGTTCTGCGATTGTCGCGACATCTGTTGGGGGCGGCAATCATCGCACGCTAAAGTAGGACTAGAGGCTGAAAGACTGACTAGTTTGTTCTTTTACAAAATCACAGTCGCAGATACGCCTACAATGGAATATCACAGACTATGAACGCCCTGTTCAGTGCTCTGAAAGCAATGGCGCTAATGCCGGTGTTTGCGAGTAAGCAGCTGTTAGAACGGGGTGTGACTTTGGAAGGACGAGAGGTACTGCCGTGGCAGAAGCGACAACGGGCAAGGGCGCAAAAGGCGGCCGCGCTTCCTCTCGCCGTCGTAACCGCCCCAGTCCGCGGGAGCGCCTCCTGGCATCAGCGACAACTCTGTTTACAACAGAGGGTATCCGCGTTGTCGGCATTGACCGCATCCTGCGGGAAGCTGATGTGGCCAAAGCCAGCCTGTATTCGTTGTTTGGATCCAAGGACAAGCTAGTCATTGCATATCTGCAAGACCTCGACGCCAAATGGCGGGAGGCTTGGGAGCAGCGAGTGGCCTCGTTGGATACCCCGGCGGAGAAGATTCTCGCGTTCTTTGATCAGTGTATTGCGGAGCAGCCGGCAATCGACTTCCGTGGTTCACACTTCCAGAATGCGGCTAGTGAATATCCGCGGCCGGAAACGGAGTCGGAGCAGGACATCCGTCAGGCCGCAGCCGATCACCGTTCCTGGGTTTGGCAACAGCTACACACGCTGCTGACTGAAAATGAATCTAGTATGCCGTCTGCTCACGCAAATATGCTGTTGCTCTACCTCGACGGCGGCCTCGCGGGTGCCAAGATGTCCAAGGATCTGAACCCGCTGCAGATGGCGCGCGACCTGGCCCGTGACTTGGTCACGTAAATACCTAATTCCCTTTTTTAACGCGCCCTAGTTCTCGCCTTTTGCTCACGGGCTAATCCCGGAAGCGTTTCCAGTCCGACTCCTTTGAGCCGGTGGCTTTCTTAACCATATTCTTCGTATTCTGGCCGAGCAGCATTCCCAGGTTCTTTGCAATCAGAATTGGTTTCGGCCGCTTCTGCGCCTTTTGTGCTTTCTCGGCTTGTCGTTTCATGTCTGCCCGCACTTTAGCCAGGCCGGGAAGCGGCGGAACTATACCCGAGGAAATCTTCATATCCTGCGTCAGGGACGGCAAATTGTCCTGAGCGCCAGGCCTCATCTGGGTCACCATGTAGCGAACCTTCGCAATTTTCAAAGCCTGGGCATATTCTTCGTCCTGCTTTGCTTTACGACGGTCCCGCGATTCCTTCTCAATAGCGGCATATTCGCTCTTATACTGCTTTATTTTCCACGGAGCGAATGCGGATTTGATATAAAAGCGACGCTTGGCCTGCTTTAACTTCTTCTTTTCTTCCCGCTCCGATTCGTATTCACCCTTTTGGTGGTTTTGCAGAGTTCGGAAATCGTCCGTGAGTGGGTAGGTCTTTTCTACATAGCGGGTGAGAATAATATTTTGGGTCAGTGTCCAGAAGTTATTGGTGACCCAGTAGACAATTAGAGCCACAGGTGTTGGGCCAAAGAACCCCGCGAAGAGGATCATCAGCGGTGCGTAGATAAGCATTACGCGCATGAATTTGCTGAGGAATACACTGACGCTATTGGAATA
The DNA here is from genome assembly GCF_030232065.1 of Corynebacterium sp. MSK032. Classification (NCBI taxonomy): domain Bacteria; kingdom Bacillati; phylum Actinomycetota; class Actinomycetes; order Mycobacteriales; family Corynebacteriaceae; genus Corynebacterium; species Corynebacterium sp. MSK032. Next base: position 9,767 of record NZ_JASPJR010000007.1, read on the forward strand.
GTCGAGAGTGCGCTGCAACCGGCGGTAGGAAATGACCAAGTTAAAACCGGTGAAAATGGCCGCTGCCACGATGCCGATAATGCAGAAAGCTAACAGCGAATCATGATTGCCCCCAAGGATTTGTAGTTGCTCCGGGTCCATGCGCAGATACGCGGGTAGAGGCTGCCCCAAGAATGTCGCGCTCAGGAAGTCGGAAATCTCATCCTTAGAGATGAATCCGACATTATGAGACGCAGGCAGTCCAGGCCCCTCAGACGCCCGCAGCATGTGCCTCAGCATGCGAACAAGGCCCATAATCACGGGAATCTGGACGAAGAGGGGCGCCAGCATTACGGAGGTCTTAATACCTTCGGCTTTGCGCATTTCCTTGCTGGCAAAGTTTACGTATTGTGGCGAGTTCGGCTCGATGCTCCTGCGGTAGCGCTCCTTGAGTATAAAAAGCTGCGGCCGTAGGTTGGCCGTCTTGCGCGCCGAGATAAATTGCTGGAACGCGAGAAACGCCAGAGCGCCACGCACCGTAAACACCAGCAGGAAGAGAGAAAGCGTCCAGGACAGAGAAGATGGCAGGTGAAACACTGAGGCCAGTAAAAGGTGCCACGCCTTAAGGACAAACGAGACCAGCCAAACAAATGGTTCCAAAATAACCACGGGCCGACTCCTCCATGTCAAGGATAAGAAAAGTAAGACAACCGGATTAGGCCGGTGTGCCAATTCCAGCCGCTATCCTAGCGACTCGAATCACCTGCCCCAACTTTAAAACAGGGCCCCGCTGTGGCGGGACCCTGTCTTTAAGATAGTGAAGCTGGATGACATCCAGTGGAAGGCAAACGAACCTGGGTGAGAACTAGTTAGCGCTCTCGTACTTTTCAATAATGTGCTTTGGCAGCGCACCGCGGTCTGCAACATCCATGCCATTCTCTCGTGCCCACTGGCGAATCTTGCGATTGCGATCACGGGCCTCAGCGGCATTGGGATTAGCGGAAGAGCGCTTACGCGGAGCTACAACCGTGCTGTGATCAATAGAAGCGTTCGCAATATACGGTTCTAATACCTGCTCGAACTTCTCAGCATTTTCCTGAGAGAGGTCGAGAATGTAGTTCTTACCGCGGAAAGAGAAACGAACGACTTGGTGATCTGCGGAATCAAGCGGAGTCCCATCGAGGTCGTCGATGTACTGAATTAGTTCGCGGCGTGCCATAGAATCCCTGCCTAAGCTTGGTGCTGAACTTGTAATAATGAAGAAGGCTTACGGTGAAACTTCAATACGGTGAAATTTCAAATTAATATCAAGCCCTGTTTTCTTTCCCCCACAGTATAAGTGCAAAGAAATTTAATGTCTATTGACGATAATTGAGTTAGATTGTGCAACTTATATCGAATACATGGTTTGTTAATAATTCGATTAATTGTGCACAAGAACTTGGGGTAATAAAAAGACGGCCCTGCATGTTGTGCAGGGCCGTCGTGAACAGCAACTACGCTACTGAGAGCGCAATGCGGGGTGCGCTCTCAGTGGTCGTCGGAAAGCGAAAGGATGAGAAGGCGCTTAAGCCTGGGTCATGCCCTCACCAGGCTTGCCTCGGTAGGTAGCGGCGACGAAAAGTGGCTGGTTCGGTTCCTCCTTGACCTCGACGAGGCGGTACTCAGAGGTAACGTCCTCGCGGCCGAAGTAGACAGCGGTGTAGCCGTGGCGGTCGAACTCGAGGTAGTTGACGTACGGGTTCGCAGCCTTGAGTCCAGCGGTAGCAGCCAAGGAAATCGGGTTGTCCTGAGGCAGCTTCACAATGTCATCGATGTTCGGGGCGCTGACGGAAGTACAGACAATCTCAATGGCGGCAATACCGGCACTCGGGTACTGGCCCGGGACCTTCGGTACGTTGCAGTTCCAGGAGGAGTGAATATCGCCGGTGAGGAAGACAACGTTGTCGTAGCCCTCCTTACCCATGATGTCGATCAGCTTACGACGCTCAGCAGCGTAGCCATCCCACTGATCCAAGTTGTACGGCAGGCCGTCCTGAGGCAAGCTCAGCAGCTCAGTGACAGCGCGAGTGGCCTCCGGATCCAGCGGCGGAACCAGCACTGGAGTGAACATGACGGAGTTGCCCACGACACGCCACTTTGCGCTCGAGGAACGCCACTGGCCGAGCAGGTAATTGAACTGCTCAGAGCCGAGCATGGAGCGACTCTCATCATCGGTTTCGCCAGCGCGGATGAACTTCAGCTGCTGGTCACGGTAGGTGCGCAGGTCCAGCATGGTCAGGTCGGCGAGATCGCCGAAACGGAAGCTGCGGTAGAGCTTGCCGCCCTGGGAGAAGGGGACAGCGCGAACCGGCAGCCACTCCAGGTAAGCCTGGATAGCGGCGTCGCGGCGGGCAACGTAGTCGCCTTCGGTCTCCGGGTCGTGGTTCTCAGCGCCACTGTGCCAATCATCGTTGGCGACCTCGTGGTCATCCCAGGTCACAATCCACGGCTTTGCGCGGTGAGCTTCCTGCAGGTCCGCATCGGTGCGGTAGGTGGCGTAGCGCAGGCGGTAGTCAGCGAGAGAAATAATCTCGTGAGCCGGCTTGTGGTCACGAACCGGGCCCTTGCCGGAGTAGCCACCGGCCTCGTACTCGTAGATGTAGTCACCGACACACATAATGATGTCGATGCGGTCATTTTCCGCCATATCGCGGTAAGCGGAGAAGAAGCCACTTTCCCAGTTAGCGCAGGAGGTCAGCGCGATGCCCAGGTGATCTGGCGAGGAGTTCACCGGCGGCGCAGTGCGAGTCTGGCCAATCGGGGAAACCTGGCCCGCGTGATTACCAGCGGTGACGGTAAAGCGGTAGAAGTAGTAGGAATCAGCGGAGAGACCCTTGACATCGATCTTGACGGTGTTGTCAGCATCCGGGTCGGTGTTCAGGGCACCAGAGGCAACGATGTTGCCGAAGCCCTCATCAGAAGCGACTTCCCACTTCAGTGCAACAGGGCGGCCCTGGTTTGCACCTGCGGTGTCGCCTGGGTGCGATGTCACACGAGTCCAGATAAGAACGGAGTCCGGCAGTGGATCGCCAGAGGCCACACCGTGTTGGAAGACCTGAAAACCACCAGAACCGCCAGCATTAGCTGGGGACTGCGACTCAGGATTGGCCCCCGCACTAGTAGCGGTCGCCAGGCCGATGGCGCCAGCAGCAGCACCGGTAGCGCCGGCACGCAGTACGGCACGACGAGTAGGGGTGAATGGCTTTTGGGCTGTTGCGTCGCTGTTCGAGACTGCGCCGTTCAGATCCGAGGCTGCAGTCTGAGATTTATCTGAAGATGGCATAGCCCTCATTACAGTAGTTCTCAGTCCGTAGCGCCATCGGAGGGAGAAAATAGCCCGATACGGGGGTACTAAGAGCGAAAGCGCGACTATTGCTGCTCAACAACAGTCGCGCTTAGTTCGACGAATCTCGGCGAGTGGCCTTAACCCGAAGCGGCCAGGTTTACGCGCCCAGCTCCGAAATGATCTGGCGATCCAGAGAATCCAGCTCTGCGGTAATGGAGTGGTGTGCGCGACGACGCTGCTCCGGGGTCATCTTCTCGGCAGTGTTAATGGCGTCAGTCATGACATCCAGACGCGAGTTGGCGTCCTTGATAAAACCATCGGTACCCTTGACACCCGACTTACGCAGCTCTGTCAGTGAACCACGAGTGGCCTCAATGCGGGCCAGCAGCGGCGCACCGTGCCCCTGGTAACGAGCGGCATCATTAGCGGAAACACCGAACTTCTGCGCGGCCGAAGAGTGTTCACGGCGCTGAATGGCAGTGATGGCGCGGTAGGCCAGCGGAACCAGCACCGGTACCAGCAGGCGTGCGCCACCGATCCACGACTTTGCCTTGTCCTTGTTGAAGCCCTGGCTGCGCTGCTGTTGCAGGATCTTCTCGGCCATCTTGGTCTGGTGACGCTGCTTGGCGGCCAGCGCCTTCTTCTCGTCCTTGGCACTCGCCTTGCGGATCTTCTCCGCGCGCTTCAGAGCACGGTTTTCCAGCTTGAGTTCCTTCTTACCGAGCTTTTCCTCAGAACGAACGCGGCCAGCGGCCTCCTTCAGCTCCAGCTTGTGCTGGTGCTTCTGGTCGCGCTTAGCGGCCTTGACCTCAGCCTTATGTGCCTTGCGATTAAGTCGAGCTGCGTGGCGAGCCTCTTCCTTAGCCTTCGCCTTGGCAGCCTTCACCTGCTTGGCGGTTTCGCGCCGACGCTCACGGATGTCACCCAAGAAGCTCATTTTTTCCTTCGCCTAGTTGCTCGCAGATAGTCCCTCCGGAAAAGCGGGGCGGAAAACCCGTAAACCCCACCGCGCCGGAGTGCGCTTGCCAGATGCAGTGGCTGCATCACGATTCTTGCTATCCAAGCTTAACGTGAAACTTCCTACCGAGTGGCGATACGCTAATTCTCATTGTGACTGATTCATCCGTTTCGCGCCCGCTTCTCCACGCGAGCGACCTCATCGGCTGCCGCTACCGGCTGAGCCTCGACCTGCGCGAGGGGCGGCTAGTCGAACCTGCTTCTCACCACGAGCACCGCTTGCCGACGTCCATCGCGTCCATCCCCGGCCTGTACACAGTGGCCTCGGGACCGGACGCTCACCTGGATACCCTTGAGGCCATCGCCCGCGGAGAAAGCGTCATCACCGGTGGCGTGCTCATGCATGAGCGCCCGATTCCCGGCGGGGTGTACTCGGGAATCGACGAGATTTGCCACCCCGATCTGCTGGTCAAGGTCGATGATTCACCACAGACGACCTCTCCGACGTACATGCCGGTCCTGGTTGTCACACGGCACCTGCTCTCTGCGCGCAAACCGGGCCGGCGGCGTAAGCCGTCGTCAAGCAATGCGGCGCGTGCGGCGGCGATGAAGGTGCGACTGCTGGGCGTTGATCGGCTCGGGCGTGATGGTGTGATGGGGCGGACCCTGCGTCAGGCGATGGTTGTCACGGACGAGTGGAAGCTACGGCATTACGGACCCGATGCTGTGAAGCTTGGGCAGGCAGCGGCGATACTGCACCGCCTGGGCGTGTCCTGTGGTCTGGTGGGGGCGATTAGTGCCACCGGGATGAACCTGGATACACGGCATATTGTCATTGCCGATGAAGGTTCGCGCGTGGCCTCGTACCGGATGGCGTTGCGGGATGCGCGTGATGCCGTCGCTGCCACTCAGGGGCGACCGTCACGGTTTACGCCAGGCACCTGGCCGCTGGCGCCACGGCGCATCCGGGAGTGCCGAACCTGCCGTCACCACGACCTTTGCTTGGATGAGCTGACCGCAAGTGACGATATTTCCCTCCTCCTACCTGGCGATAAGTCCATGCGGTTGCGCAGTGTGGGCATCGACACAGTCACGGCACTGGCGCAGGCCAGTACCAACACTCCGCACGTCAGCAAGGAGCAGGTGTGGATGGCGAGGGCGCGGCTTGCCGACGTCGACGCGCTCCGGGTAGCCGCTAAGACATCGGCCACGCGTGGCGATATTGAGATGGATATCGATATGGAGGCGTACCCCAACGATGGCGCCTACCTGTGGGGAACGTGGGTGCCTGGGGAGGACTACCGCGGGTTTATCACCTGGGAGCCACCGGGGCCAGAAGGGCTCGGTGGCACGGCAGAGGCCAGGAACTTTGCGATTTTCTGGGATTACCTGATGCGTCGTCGAAATGCGGCGCATGAACAAGGCAAGACCTTCCGCGCCTATTGCTGGGCGGCAGAGGGTGAGAACTATTGGCTGCGTCAGAGCGCCACCCGGTTCGGCGGCCAGGAATTTGTGGTGCCCGCAGATTCGGCGGAGCTGGCTACAGGCGATGCGGCTGGTTCCAGTTCCGAGGCAGCTGGCCCGACAAAGATTGTGCGGGTGCCGACCCGCGAAGAAGTGGACAAGTTCATTGCCTCGGAGGACTGGGTGGACATGCTGAAGGTCGCCCGTCGCCAGATCCTCTCCACCGTCGGCATGGGGCTTAAAGTCGTGGCCCCGTGGTCGGGCTTCCACTGGCGCGACGCCGATGTTGACGGCGAGGCATCGCTGGATCTGTATCGCATTGCGACGGCCACTGACCTTGACTTTGTCTCGGAACAGTCCTTTGAAAAGCTCACGCAAGCCGAGGCTCGCGCCATGCTGCTGCGCTACAACGGCGATGACTGCCGATCGGTAGCCCACGTCCGCGACTGGCTGGATTCACAGCGCGCGGCCGCGGACCTGCCGCATGGGGATGACCTGCCGGTTCCTTAGCGCGCTAACCACGCGCCCACGTGCCGCGCCGGGCGAACTTAGGTGAGACCTTCTTCATCGCAGCATTGCGAATAATGGCCGTGTTCTTGCGGGCTAACAGCAGCAGCTGCTGTGTGCGCTCGGCACGGAATGTTGCGCGAGGAGAGCGGTGCACATCGCGGAAAAGCCGCTTCGTCGCCGCCAGCTGATCCGGCGAGCGTGTCGCCAGCTGTGCCAACTTCTCCTTGGACAGCTTGAGTGCAGCGTCCTCCGTGTCCACGGCCCACGTCGCCAGACCGATCTCAGTTGCTTCCTTGCCGTTGAGTTCTTCGCCAGACATGGTCAGCCAACGTGCAGTATCGGCGCTGACCTCATCGAGGATGGTTCGCATACCGGACATATCCGGAATCAGTCCCCACTTCGCTTCGAGGATTGACCACTTGGCATCGCTCGTAGTAATGCGGAAATCAGCACCTAGTGCAATCTGTAGACCACCGCCGTAGCAGTGCCCATGCACCGCCGCAATGACCGGCACCGGCAGGCCTCGCCAGTCCCAGCAGGCGCGCTGGAACAGGTTTGTGCCGTGGATATCGGGGACGAATGAGCGCAGGATGCGTGAGGGCTTCTTAAATGCCGAGGCGAAATCGAGTCCAGCGCAAAACGATTTGCCCTCGCCACGTAGGATTACGCCACGCAGATCACGGTCAGCTGCCAGTTTCCGGGCGACGGCGGACAGCTCGGTCAGCATCTCAAGTGTTAGACCGTTGAGTTTGTCTCCGCGGTCCAAACTGACGACAGCGATTTTCGCCGCCTCTGAATCAGCTACGGCGAGGTATTCATAGGCGACGTTGACATTGTTGCTGGTGTTCATGGGCACTAACGCTAAACGACGGCTACGTGTGCCGCCCGGGAAATACCAAAAGTGGTCTCAAACAAGACACAAAAAACCGACCCGCTGAGGGTAAGCCCCGTCAGCGAGCCGGTAAGCCATCTTTAGCGCGCGGCAGGGACGCGTAAAAAGCCGCGCGCTGTTAGCTGAAATTACTTGGCAGCTGCGAACAGCTCTGCAGCGTAATCCCAGTTGAAGACGTTCCAGACAGTCTTGACGTAGTCAGCCTTGACGTTCTTGTACTGCAGGTAGAAAGCGTGCTCCCACATATCCAGCAGCAGAACCGGCTTCAGGTTGATGGACAGGTTGCCCTGCTGATCCGTCATCTGCTCAATAACCAGGCGCTCTGCAATGGTGTCGTAACCCAGAACAGCCCAGCCGGAGCCCTGCAGGCCCAGAGCAGCAGCGTTGAAGTGAGCCTGGAACTTCTCGAAAGAGCCGAAGTCGCGCTCGATAGCCTCAGCCAGCTCACCGGTCGGCTGGCCGCCACCGTTCGGGGACAGCAGCTTCCAGAACAGGGAGTGGTTGGTGTGGCCACCCAGGTTAAAGGCCAGGTCCTTGGACAGGCCGGTAACAGCTGCGAAGTCGCCGGACTCGCGAGCAGCAGCGAGCTTCTCCAGAGCAGCGTTGGCGCCGTTGACGTAATTAGCGTGGTGCTTGCTGTGGTGCAGCTCCATAATCTCGCCGGAGATGTGCGGCTCCAGAGCGTCGTAAGCGTAATCCAGCTCAGGAAGTTCGTACTTAGTCATTAGGAAAACTCCTCCTCAACACGTTTTTAGGTTGTGCCGTCGATGGTACTCAAGATGAGTGGATGCGCAACCATTTAAGCAATACAATTAATGCGAAATTCATAAAAAATGCTGTTCAGGGATATCTGTCACAAGTTTATGAACGCGGCGGCTGAGTGCGGCGAATCCACTTACTCACGCGCTTGAAGCGCATTCCGGCTGCGCCACCCAGGTCGTCGTCAAGCGGAATGTCGAGGATGGAAGCCCACGTTGGCAACATTTCTTCCTCGTACCGGTGGCCGTGACCACCGGGGACGGTGACGGAGGCGAGGCCGTCGATAAGCACCTGCCAGAAGGTGACGAACGGATGCCAGCGCATGGAGGGGAGAACATCGCGGCCGACGCGCTCTGCAAGCCAGTCGGGGCGGCGCCAGGCCAGTGGGTAATCCCACCAAACGATGGGGTCAGAGGCATGCTGCAGGAATGCGACGCGCGGGAATTCCCACGGCCCGAACTTGGTGCCATAGAAGGAGTGGTACAGCTCGTCGGGGCGCGTAGCGAAGCGGATGTTTCGCCCCTCGTCGATGACTGGAGCGATTTCCGGAGACCCCTTTGTCCGACGGTGCGTCAGCTCTTTCCACATCGCGGAGAACTGTGGTGCGCCCGTCCAGACAGCACCGTCGACGCGTGCGAGCATGTCAGCGGAATTCTCGAATGCGCCGAGACCGCCAAACCCGCCGAGGGATTCACCGGCGACGTAGACCTTTGGCCGGTCGTTCTCCGGCATCTTGTCGACTTCCTGCAACACCCGATGGATAAGGGTGTGGCCAGCCGCGATTGGGGTTTCGTGGTCCGTTAGCCATGCCACTGGGGAGGGGAGGTCAGAGTACTGCAGAGCGACAGTGGCGCAGTTGCCAAGGGTCAAGAACTCTGCAGCCTGCGCCGACCACGGTGGCACCCAACCGGTGCCGGTGGTGGTGAAGACAACCAGATGATCGCGCCGAAACGCGCCGGTGCGGTGCATCTCGCGGATGATGAGCTCCGCCTGTTCCCGCAGAGAACGACCTGGCACCTTGCCCGCATAAATGCGGATGGGTTCCTGCAGTTCGGAGAGCGGCTTGCCAGTGACCACCGCCAAATCTCGGGCACGGGGGCCTTCGGCGACGAAGACGCGCCCCTCGGCGCCGAGTGCGTACCACGGCTCCAAAGACCATGGACTCCCGGAACGTTCCGGCTCCCAGGGCTGCATGCGGCCTGGAACTACCAGGGTATTCAGGTATCGGGACTTCTTGGCGATGGACTCCAAAGTCCGACGGATAAGCAGTCGATCAATGCTGGCGGCCACGGCACCACCGACGATGGCACCGCTGAGAACCGGGGCGAGACCGCGAGGAAGCCAGGGGCGGAGGTTGTCCCGCAGTAGGTCATAGCCGCGGTTGGCCAGCGCGGAGAGCCCCCGAGTGGTCAGGTAAAGACCACTGGCAATCATTGTGGAGGCGAACTGGCTGCGTGCGGATTCCTGCTCATCCTTGCCCACCAGGCGACCAATTTCGCGCTGCTGGGAAATGGAGCGCAGCCACAGCGCCGCGGTGGTGGCCGTGGTGGCCACGTGCCAGGTCACGGCCAGTGCGCGTTCGTGACGAGGTGCCAGCGCAAAGCGGCTGAGTGAAGTGCTGGCCAGACGCCGCATCGTCGTGTTGTAGCCATAGCCGATGGCCACCCCGGTGACATGGCCCGCCAGCTGTGCCAGGAAGGTCACAGTAACGGTGGCGGTCCGAGTGCGCGGCATCAGCGAGGGGCTAAAGGCAGCCCATGACGCAATTTCTGCACCAATTAGACCGGGGTTGGAGGGGATGCCCGCCCGCAGTGCGCTGCGGATAGTGCCAGGGCCGGTACCTAGGAGGCGTTCGCGAAAGACTTTGGTAGCCATCAGACTGCCGGTGCCGACTGCGCCCAGCGCTTTGGCCATGCCAGCTGTGCCAGCGACTCCTGTAATTCCCGTTCGCGCTGCTCGTGCAGCTCGCACTGTCCTGGTGGTTTCGATTGACTGAGCTACAGGTGTGTTGCCCGTAGACGCAATCGAGGGCGCAATCGAAGTAAATGCGCGACGCAGGAATCCCATAACTCCCATCATGGCAAAATTTTTTCCACGGGGGTTATTCATCCCGCGCCAGTTTTCCGCACAAAGCGTAGCCTGTGGGGTGTCGCAACTTTTTCCGAATCGGTTGAGAAGGATCCGAGGGCTATGAAGCTATCCACAGGAAATAAGGTCGTGCTGATCGGCGCTGGCGACGTCGGCGTGGCATACGCGTACTCGCTGGTCAACCAGGGCACTGTCGACCACTTGGCAATCATTGACATCGACGAGAAGAAGACGATGGGCAACGTCATGGACTTAAACCATGGCGTGGTGTGGGCGTCGTCGCGCACCAAAGTCACCCAGGGCACGTACGCCGACTGTGACGATGCCGCGCTGGTGGTTATCTGTGCAGGTGCGGCACAAAAGCCGGGCGAGACTCGCCTGCAGCTGGTGGACAAGAACATGAAAATCATGAAGTCCATCGTCGATTCCGTTATGGACAGCGGTTTTGATGGGCTCCTACTGATTGCTTCCAACCCCGTCGACGTACTCACATACGCTGCGTGGAAGTACTCCGGGCTGCCGCACAACCGTGTCTTCGGCTCCGGCACCATCCTGGACACCGCACGTTTCCGCTACATGCTGGGTGAATACTACGATGTTTCCCCGATGAGCGTGCACGCATACATCATCGGTGAACACGGCGACTCCGAGCTGCCGGTATTGTCCAGCGCCAACGTTGCAGGCGTCGGTCTGTCCAAGCGTCTCGCCGCTGACCCCACGCTTCACGACGAGCTGGAGGACATCTTCATCCGAACCCGTGATGCCGCCTACGAGATTATCGATGCCAAGGGCTCCACTTCCTACGGAATCGGTATGGGTTTGGCCCGCATCACGCGCGCCATTTTCCAGAACCAAGAGGTAGCTCTGCCGGTCTCCGCATACTTGCAAGGTGAATACGGTCATGAGGACGTGTTCATCGGAACACCAGCCATTGTGAACCGTCGAGGAATTCGCCGCGTTATCGAGCTTGAGCTGGACGAATACGAAAAGAAGCAGCTGGACAAGTCCATTCAGACGCTCCGAGATGTGCAGGATCCATTCTGGAAGTAACTGCTGGTAGCGAGAGTAGATGTCTTCTCGACATGCGCTTTCGGCCGTCTCATTTGAGAATGAGAATGCCCACCTTCTATTGGCCCGCGTGGCCGACTCTGGCCAACGCTTCGTCTTCAACACAGGAGTGCCTTCTCTATGGCAGCGCAGAGCCCTCAAGACACAGCAACTGACAACACTGAAAGCGGCGCGGCCGTACCGCGTCTGGATGACCTCATCAGCAAGGTCACTGATCTGATCACAGAGTTGGACGACGTCTCGGTGGAGGCTTCTGCACTGCTCGCAGAGGTGCCGGAAGAGCGCCGTCGGCACGCGGAAAACCTGCTGCACTACGCACACCTGCGCACAATTGACATCCGTGAGCTGCAAAACAGCTTGCACGACCTCGGCGTGACCAGTCTGACCACGGTGGAGACTTTCACCCGGGGGCGCCTTGAGCTCGCTCTCAACGCGCTGTTGGCGCTGGCGGGGCGCACCTCAGACATCGATGTCGCCCGCATTATTGCCGACGATGAGCGCGCGGATATTGCCCTGGATAACAACGCCACCGAGCTGTTCGGTCAGGAGCGCGCGGATGTCACTTCGCACATTATGGTGACCCTGCCCGCCGAGGCCGCCGACGATGCAGAGTTGGTGGAGAGCTTCGCTGCCGCTGGCATGGATCTCGCTCGCATCAACTGCGCCCACGACGGACCTGAGCAGTGGAGCCGCATGATTGACAACGTCAATGCTGCAGCTGAGAAGGCCGGTCGCCGCATCTTCGTGTCCATGGATCTGGCTGGTCCGAAGCTGCGCACGGGCGATATCGAACCGGGGCCGCGTGTGGGGCGCGCCCGTGTTGTGCGTGACGACGCTGGCACGGTCATCTCCAAGTCCAAGATTTGGCTGACTCCGCGACTGGATGAGCACCCCAAGCCAGCTCCGAGCGATTTGCCGGGGCGTCCCGCACTGCCGTTGGAAGCAGATCAGGGGTGGTTGGAACAGCTGCAGCTTGACGATGTCATTACGCTGCATGACTCCCGCTCGGCGAAGCGTCACTTCACTGTTGTGCGCATCGACACCGACTCCGAGGGCGAGGTCGAGGCTGTCCTCGCCGAGGGCGAAAAGAACGCCTGGATTGCCGAGGGAACACACCTGCGCAGCAACTACGAGGTCACGCGCGCTGGTGGCGTGCCACCGACCGTGCAAAAGCTGCGCTTCCACACCGGTGATGAGTTTATTCTCACCAGCCGCGAGGAAATCACCACCATTCCACGCACTGACGATGAAATTCCACGCGTCTCCTGTTCGCTGCCGTCTGCCGTGGCGGCTCTGAAGCCGGGCAATCCGGTGCTTTTCGACGACGGTGCGCTCGGCGCTGAGGTGGTTGAGGTCTCCGAGACGTCGTCAAGCGAAGATAGTCACGTCGATGCCCGGCTGCGTGTCCTGCGTACGAAGCCGAATGGTCAGCCGCTGGCGGCGCATAAGGGCATCAATCTGCCGAACACCGACCTGCCACTCAATTCGCTTACCGACGAAGACATTGAGCACCTGCGCTTTGTGGTGGAGCATGCGGATATTGCTGCGGTGAGCTTTATTCGCACGCAGGGGGATGCTGAGTACGTTTACAAGGTGCTCGATGAGATTGCGGCGGAACATGAGGCTGCGGGCCGCGAGGACCTGGCGTCGAAGGCTCGGAACCTGGGTGTTGTGCTGAAGATTGAGACTATTCCGGCATTCCAGAATCTGCCGGGAATCATCATCGCCAGCATGAAGCGCGCCAAGTCCGGTCTGATGATTGCTCGTGGTGACCTGGCTGTGGAGCTGGGCTTCGACCGTATGGGTGAGGTCCCAGGCCAGATTCTGACGCTGGCGCAGGCAGCCGGTGTGCCGACCATTCTGGGTACTCAGGTGCTGGAGAACATGGCCAAGGCCGGCCTGCCGTCCCGCGCGGAGATTACCGATGCGGCCTTCGCCCTGCGTGCCGAGTGCGTGATGCTGAACAAGGGGCCGCACATTACCGAGGCCATCGCGATTTTGAACAACCTGGCCCGGAAGATGGGACGTTCGCAGCGTAAGAGCCGCATCATGCTGCGGAAGATTCGCAGCTGGTCGGACTAGTGGCTGGGGTAGGGGCCGGGCTAGTTTAGGTAGGTTAGGGGGAGCGCACTTAAAAACACCGTGGGAGAAAAGACTGCGGAAGAAGCCGGCCGCGCGTACGAGAGGAGCCCTGCGGAAAATGTCTAATGAACAGGCAGAAAACGCGGGGTGGGCTGTGCCGCCGCAGTCTCCAAAACAGCAGCCACAGCAGTCCCCACCTCAGGTGGTGCTGCCACCGCAGCAGAACTGGCAGCCGACTGTCTCGGATTCGACTATCACGGGTGCGACGCCGCGCTGGAAGGCCGATGAGATTGTTCGCAAGCGCGCGGACAGCGTCTTTCGATGGGCGATGAGCGGCGCCGGAGTATTCGCCGCATTTACCGTTTTCGTCTGGATGAGCATCCTGAGCCCCGGTCAGGACCTAGTGGTTTCCCTCCTCGGTGAGTTTGGAGCATGGGCTTTCGGTCTCTGTGGAATGGTTTCCCTCATTGGGCTGGGTTTTTCGGTCTACAAGACCCTCCAGGTGCTGCGTGACCGCGCAACGTATGCTCGCCCACTGCTGTCGCGCACGGCAACGGATGTGCGCACGATGCACATGTGGCCAGTGCGCAACATCACGGGGCCCGTGGTCGCGTTGGCTGAAACAGGAGTCACTGCCGTAATGGGGCCAGGTCGCTTTATCTGGTACCTGGCCTGCGTTTTGTGGCCACTTGCAGTGGGGTGGTTTATCGCTGCCGACGTATCCCGGACATACTTCCAGGCCGGAATCATCACCGTTTTAGCTTGTGTGACGACTGCCCTCACAGCGCGGCTACTCGGCTACGTGTTGGCTCCCGAGGAAGTGCATCGCAACATTCCCGTTGGATCCGGTCGCGAACGCACCCAGCCCGGTTTCTGGTCCAAGGGCTTCATCCCCAGCGAAGCTACCGATGAACAAGGGGAGACGGGCGCAATGGCCGTCGACAAGCAGCTTTTCGAAGGAACGGCGAGCGAATTCGTCGACGATTTTTATAAGTAGCCCAGGCAGTCGCGAACTACGGAGAGCGAATAGGTATTCTGTGGCCTTGTGGGAAAGAAATCTCGTAAGAAGAATAATCAGGCCCCGGAGGGCATGAGCCGTCGTCAGGCGAAGCTGGCAGCCCGCGCTGCTGAGCGTGCAGCGCTGCTGGGTAATCCGCGTCCGTTCAAGGACTTCGACGAAGAGGCTGACATCGTGGCTGTCCGCGAGTTCGCTCCGGCTGTGGTCATTCCGGTCACGGTCGCTGACGCCGAGCGTGACATCAAGCTCTGCACCGTGCTGCCAGGCGGCGTTGCTGCCCTGACGCGTGCCGCTGACCAGGGCAATGAGGCTTTCGTCGCGCTGCAGACGCAGGCGCGCACCAATGACGGCGCTGCGGATCTCTCCCGTGCGCTGGCATGGGCCCGTGACGCAGAGCCGGGCCAGCAGCTCTCCTCCGCCACTGACGGCGAGGCCGCACCGCTTACCGACGTCCTGACCGCCGTGGATCTCGACAACCTGGAGGTCCACCAGGACTTCGAGTGGTGGATTCCCAAGGGCATTGAACGCACCCCGATGATCGAGCAGAACCTGGCCGTGGCTAACGACGCGATTCTCCCGTCGTACCGCCTGGATGCGAAGGTCGCTGGCGCTGTGTGGTGGATTGATCCGGGCGAGCGCGCTCACATCCGCTGGGTGCGCCGTGAAGATGAGAAGCCACTGCTGGATGCCTTGGCACGCGTGCACGCTGCGGACAACCTTTCGCTGGGAGAGGGCACTAAGTTCGCTGGTGTCTTCCGCACCGATGGCCTGCTGGTGCCGGTCTGGGACCTGGATAACACCAAGCCGCACGACCACTGGATTGCTGCTGTGGAAGAGGCCGATAAGCGTATCGCTGAGGCGCTGGCCAGCGAAGAGCCGCTGACCGCCGAGGAGCGTAAGTCCCGTGAGACCATCGTGTCCCGTCAGGTGACCATTCGGAACTAGGCGTAGCTGGTTTAAAAACTAACGCGTGTGGCTCAGCAAAAAGCTAAGTCACACGCGTTAGTTGTCTCGAAAGCTATCTGAAGCTGTTTTAGCTACCTTCTTGACTATCTCAGCTCCGCAAAAAGTGCTGGCGCTTCGATTTCGTCCCAGAGCAGCACATTGCCCGCATAACCGGTATCCATGGCGCCTGAGGTGGGCACGGTAAGAGAATCGGAACCGAAGAGCATGCGCAACATCAGCCAGGTCAGGTGCCAGACATGGTCACCATCGCCGACGAACACGGCCTTAGTGCCAGCATTGGCCAGGCGAATCCAGCGGTAGGGGTTGAGCCATACCGCAGGTGATTTCAGCCGTCCCATCAGCGCACTCATGAATTCACGCTGCCGCTCTACGCGGTCCAAGTCTCCCTGGGCGGTAGCACGCGTGCGCACGTAACCCAGGGCGCCCGCGCCGTCGAATTTCTGGCAACCGGCCTGGATATTCAGTCCTGCCAGCGGATCGTCGATGGCTTCTTCAGGGCACATCTCGATACCACCGACAGCATCGACGACACCGGCGAAACCGCCAAAGCCAATTTCGGCGTAGTGGTCGATGTGAATTCCAGTGTTTTTCTCTACAGTGTCGATGAGTAGCTGGGGGCCACCAAATGCGAATGCCGCATTGATCTTGTTCTTGTCATTGCCCGGGATATCCACGAAGGAGTCACGCGGGATACTGACCAACTTCGGCTTACCGAGCACCGGAATGTGGGCAATCATGATGGTGTCGGTGCGCTGGCCGAAATCACCACTGCCCGTCGACAGCTTGGCGGCATCTTCCTCTGACAAGCCCGTACGAGAGTCCGAACCGACAAGCAACCAGTTGGAGGACATCGTATTGGCAGGACGATCTGCCAGACCGGAGAACGCATCGACCCTGGTCAGGCGGATGTCGACAAGTGCCATTGTGACGACAAGGAAGATGACGAGAAGCAGGATGATGGATTTAAAGCGCAAGCGTGGCAGTCGCAAGCGTGGCATGCGGAACCCAGACCTGACGCCGGCGCCGCCACGACTGCCACGGCGTCCACCACGGCCAGAACTCGCTGCTTGTGGGGCACTGTAGTAGTCCTGTGACGAGCCGTGCGAGGAAGATTGGAAATCCGCATCCGGGTTATATCCGGGCGGGGGAAACCGCGGATCGCTGCCAGCGCGTCCGCTACCGGCCCGGTTCACCGGTGGACGGGACTCAATGCGCGTTTCGTTCAGTGGCGCCTGCCGACGTTCCGGTTGCGGCCTAGACCTGCGCGGAGGCATAGGCGCTGGGCGGGCTGCCCCTGCCCTAGATGGGCGGTCGGAACGGGGCGGGATGGGGCGTCGTGAAGCGCCACGCGAATCGGCCTCACGGGGGCGGGCATGCTTCGGCGACGCCTCGTCCACACGGCGGTAGATGGGGCGGCCATAGCGATCTTTAAGCGGCCTACCGTATCGGTCGCGGGCAATGCGCGAGTCGTCGAAGTTGCCTTCCATACCAATAAAGAATAGGCAACGACAGCGGACTAAGAGAACCGAGACAGCAATACAAGTCTTGGTAGCGCTGGCGTTACCCTGCATGCGACGTGCTGAAAGGGGTTGGGAACGAAGAAGAATATGCTGGAAATATGTCCGCAATGAACCAGAACAACGAACGTGCAGTCAACGAGTCGGATGTTTATGTCAAGAGCCGACATGGTGTCCCGCGGGACTTCTTCGCCTGTGAGGCGGCGGGGCTGGGTTGGCTGCGCGAGGGTGAAGCTGACGGCGGTGCGCGCGTAGTGGAGGTGCTGGGCGTGAGCGGGCATGCGCTGAAATTGCGTCGAATTGAGTCGACGGTGCCGACTCCGCAGGCAGCGTACGAGTTCGGAAAATCGTTGGCCATTACCCACAATCTGGGCGCTGCTGGCTGGGGTGCCGGCCCCGATGGGTGGGAGGGGCACGGTTACTTCGGTCCACTGGATCAGCCACTGCAGATGGACCTGACTCCACGGGAGAGCTTCGGTGAATACTGGGCCAAAGGGCGTCTGCTGCCAGCGCTGGGAAAGTTGGAAAGCTCCTACAATAACCGTCAGCTAGACATCTTTGACCAGCTCATTGAGCGACTCTTGGCTGGAGATTTCGACAACGAGCCAGACGCTGCGCGTGTCCACGGTGACCTGTGGTGGGGAAACCTCATGTGGGATGCAGACGGCGCGATTTTGATTGACCCCGCAGCGCACGGCGGAGCCCGCGAGGAAGATCTGGCACTGCTGGCGCTATTCGGGGCAACGCACTTCAACGAGATCTTGCGTGGCTACGAATCCGTACATCCCCTGCCGGATTTCGCCGAGAGCTGCGAACTCCATCAGCTCTACGCCGTGCTCATGCACGCGGTGCTTTTTGGTGGCGGATACGCCGGACAGGCGGCGGCAATGGCGGCGAAGTACGTGCGCTAGTTGGCGTTAGCAGCCTCCAGCACGCTAGCCATCTCCAGTAGCTCTGCCTCGCCGCAGCGCACCGCACCGATATTGACGCTGGTGGCGGGGTGCACTGTGTTGGCGCTGGCACCGCTCGTACCCGGCACAGCAATCGGCACCGACACACTCGCCCACCCAGTCAGATTCCACAGCGACAACCACGGTGTCCACCGGGTTTGCTCGTCAAAGTCCTCCCACGGCGCCAACGCAGAGAAATGCCCAATACGCGGAGGATCAAACGCCAGCGTTGGCGTAATCACCGCATCGACTTCCCAACGCGACCGAATCGCGCCGGGCAGAGCCATCCGCTGCTGATGTGTCGCCGCCGCCTCTGCTGTGGAAATCTCCTGGCCACAGGCTCGAATCCACTGCACAATCTCGGAGTAGTCCGCGCGCGGCAATTTCGTGGCCATTCGCGTGATGGTCCGTCGAAAAATCTCGAACACGTCCGGACCTGCCGGATCGTAGGGGCTGGGCACTTCCACCACGTCGTACCCGGCGTCGGCAAGACGGTCAGCCGCCGCCCACGCACCGTTTGCCCAGCGCTTATCGACGTCCACCTCAGCATGAAAAGGGCTGACAGTGACACCGATGCGAAGGGGACGCTGGGGCCGTCGGAAAGCATGCGGGGTTGCGGAAAGTGGCACCCCGGCCAGCAGTGCTGCGTCATCAACTGTGCGAGTGAGGAAGGCGGGCGTGGAGAGATTTCCACCCGCAATATCGTGTGCTGGCTTCAACCCAACGAGGCCACAGCAGGCGGCGGGCACACGGATAGAACCGCCGCCGTCAGAGCCCAGAGCTGCGGGAACGACACCAGTTGCGACAGCCACCGCGCTGCCGCCCGAGGAACCGCCGGGAGTGCGTGGCGTGGTATCCGGCTGATTGGACAGCTGATTGGGCGTGGCGAAGTAGGGGTTTTCTGGGGCCGGGTAGCCAATCGGCTCGGTGTAGGCCGTCATCCCGACCTCGGAGGTGTGCGTTGTCGCCGTGAGGACCGCGCCGCGAGCCAGCAGTTTCGCCACGGGTTCCGAGGTTTCGGTGGCGGTGAAAGCCAAGTTGGTCGAGCCCATCGTGCATTCGACACCAGCGATGGTGAATAGGTCCTTGATTGCCACTGGCAGACCTAGGAGGTCACGCGGGAGTCCGTGGCTAGCGCGCCGGGCGGGTTCGGATTCGGCAGTGAGGCTGCGCGCGCGGTCGACAGCGTGCTCGGCCAAGGACGTGGCAATACCGAAACGGGCGGGATTGGTCGCGGCGTCGTCGGCAAGCGTGGCGAATTCCGAAACGATTTCCGATACCGAGATTGCGCCACTGCGCACGGCTTCAGTGAGGGCGCGGGCGGGCATCTCGGAAGAAGAGGTCATGCAATAAGTGTAGAAGCCCTCTAATCTGAGCTTATGACGACGGTTACTTATTTGGGTCCTGCGGGCACATTCACCGAGCAGGCGCTGTGGGACATGGCGCGTGCCGGCGAGATTGATCCGGCAGGGGAATCCGCGGTCAATGCGGTGCCGGTGGATAGCCCCGCGGCTGCGCTTGGAGCCGTGCGCCGAGGGGAAGCGGACTTTGCCTGCGTGGCTATCGAAAGCAGCGTGGACGGTCCCGTCACACCAACTTTTGATGCCCTGGCCGCTGGGCCAGAGCTGCAGGTTTTTCGCGAAACCGAGGTCGGGGTGGTGTTCTCTATCCTGGTCCGTCCCGGTACGACGGCGGAACAGGTGCGTACTTTTACGACACATCCTGTGGCGTATCCGCAGGTCAAACAGTGGGTGGACGCCAACCTTCAGGGCGTGGAAGTTCACCAGGCCAGCTCCAATGCGGCGGCGGCTCACCAGGTCGCCGAGGGCACCCACGACGCTTGCGCTGCCCCTGCCCGCGCGGGTGAACTGCTCGGGTTGGAGGCGCTGGCCACGGAGGTCGCCGACGTGCGCGGTGCCCGCACCCGTTTCCTGCTGGTAGGGCGCCCCGGCGTGCCGACGCGGCGCACCGGCGCCGACCGCACCTCGGTCTCCTTCACGCTGCCGAACCAGCCTGGCACATTGATGCGCGCCATGAACGAGTTCGCAGTGCGACAGATCAACCTTACCCGCATCGAGTCACGGCCGACACGCGAGCTATTGGGCCTCTACCGCTTCTACATCGACTGCAACGGCCACGTTGATGATGCACAGGTTGCCGCAGCTCTCGCGGCACTGCACGAATACGCCGAAGACCTGCGCTATCTGGGGTCTTGGCCGGTCGCTGAGGGCGGTCGCCGCAGCATTATGACACCGCCACCGGATATTTCCCAGTCAATTGAGTGGGTCGACGCGCTTAAGGAAGGACGAAGGTAAAACATGACACCCGCCGCGCCCGAAAATCCAGTTGGACAGCTGCCTTTCCTCGATGACCGCCCAGACCGCCCTGAATCTGTCATGCCGGTTGATTCCCAGCGCATCATTTTCATCCGCCACGGGCAGACCACAGGGAATATCAACCGCCGCCTGGATACCGCATTGCCGGGCGCACCGCTCACCGACCTCGGTGTGAGGCAGGCGCGCAGTCTAGGACGCCTTTTGCTTCCCGACGTCCACAGAATCGGTGACATCGTCACATCCCATGCCCTGCGTGCCCGCCAGACTGGTGCAGGCGCGGTCGCGAGTTTGCACCACCTGGGAGAGACTTCTGTTCGCATCCGTCATGAGGGTGGCCTCCACGAGGTTCAGGCCGGTGACCTGGAGGGGCGCAATGATCGCGATGCGCACATGGAGTACATGCGCGCCTTCTACCAGTGGCTCAATGGGGAGCTGGAGTACCGCCTTCCCGGCGGTGAATCCGGTGCTGACGTGCTGAATCGCTACCTGCCGACGCTACAGCACCTGCTGGAGCAGGCAGGAGCGACAGGTGGTGAATCCAAGGAGTCCAAGAAGGACGGCAGCAGCAAGGATGTCGTCATTGTCAGCCACGGCGCGGCTATTCGTCTGATTGGGCAGTATCTGACCGGGGTGGATCCGGAATACGCACTGCGACACCGCATTGCCAATACCGAGCGAATTGAGCTGGTTCCGAACGCAGCGGCCGTCGGCAAGCGTGCTGGCATTGAACCGCGCGCGTGGGATGTGCGTCGCTGGGGCGACAGCGAGTTGCCCTAGAAGGGAGCGAAACGGCGACCGTTACTGCTGACCGTTACTGCTGGCCTTCCTGAATCTCGCGGCGCTTCTGCGCTGCCAGGCGTAGGCGTTCCGTGCGACGCTTGGATTCCTCTTCGTTGATTTCGTTGAGGAGCTCTTCTTCGTCATCATTGATGTTCAAGGCGGCGCGCCCGATAAGGGCAACGGCCGCAGCGACGATGAAGCCGAGCCACGCGTTATCGATATTGGTGAAAAACATCAGAACGATAGTGACACATACGATAACGCCTGCAGCAGAATCAACAATGTTGAGCTGGCGGCCCTTTTTCATCAGGTTTTGCAGCTCTTGATCGACACTTTGATGCTGCGGATTAGCCGGGGTGCCCTGTGAACTCTCGGGGGAGACCTCAGCGGGCAGGTCCGCGAAGAGAGTTTGCAGTTCTGCCCGAGTTTTAGCGGAAGCAGCACTTTCGGCGCGTTTGGAGAACTCATCGACATCCAAGTAGCCATCAGCGAAATGATTGCCGAGACGCTCCATGGCAGCGTTGCGCTCCCTGTCGCCGACCCTGATTTCTGGCTTCTCGCTCGAGTTGTCGCTCATGGTTATTAAGGCTACAGGGAAGAAGAGGGGAGGGGACAGCATCGCGAGAGGGACGAGACCGTGCACGGCGGGACAAACTTATCCGTAGCCGAGTCGGTCCAGATCCTCCTCCTCGAGGCCGAAATAATGCCCGATCTCATGCAGGAGAGTGACCCGAATCTGCTCCACCAGCTCCTCTTCGGTGCGGCTGATGCGGCAGAGCATGTCGCGATACAGGCTGATTTGGTCAGGCGGACCCCAGTGGTTGTTAGAACGCTCGGTCAGAGGTATGCCCTCGTAGAGGCCCAGCAGTGTGGGTTCGTCGAGGTTATACGGGTGGACCTGGATGATGACCTGATCGAGCTGGTCGAGAAACTGCGTGGGGATGCGGTCGATGGCCTCATCGACAAGTGCATCGAACCGCTCCGGGCTAACGTCAACCATTTATGGTGCTGCCTCGCAATGTCCTCTTGTTTTACTGGCCGATTGTTCTATTGTCCGGCGGGAGCGACTGCGTTATCCGCAGCGCCTGCTCCTGCGCCAGTACCGTCGGCACCGACCTCACCGACGTCACCTGTGCCAGCGCCAGCGCCAGCGTCACCCTGCTCCTCCCGCAGCGGATTGCGCGGTGGCGGAGCTACGGGCGGCTGGCCGTCGATAGTGAAGGACTCGTTAGCGTGGCCGTTGAGAGTGGAGAACCCGCCCTGGCCATTGTCCTTAATCAACCAGCAGTTCACACTGCGCGAGCCGGCATTGAGCGACTCCTGCGACAGTGATGTCCAAAATGGCAGCAGCGTGGAGTTATACAGCGGGTCGTCACCGCCGAGGTAATTCTGCGCGAGAGTCACACACTGTTCCGCGAGCACATCATTTTGCTCCTGGTCAGTGGGGACGTTGTCACCGAAATGGTCGCGGAGATTGACAACTCCCGTCGACTCCATCAGATGATCTTCCACGCACGGCACCTGGCGGATGGCGCCGTTTTCGTCCAATGTCACGCAGCGGCCGCCCTCGAACACGCGGGACTGGTCCTGCCCGGCCGCAGGACCGGACATGTGCGCCGTGTTGCCGTCTTCATCGACGACCTGGATACCGCACAGGAAGGTTCGGTCACCCTTTTCCCACTGGCTAGGTGAAGGAATGATCGGCGCCGTGATAAATCGACCGTCTGGATCGTACTGGCCGCCCAGGTATTCAGTCACAGTGTTGCGACACACGCCATTTTGCAGAGCCACCAAATTGTCCGCTGTCGGGTAGTTGGCAGTTTTGGCGTATTGCCCCGGATGTTCCTCGTAATCGGCGAGATTCAGTTTCTTGGCGACCTCATAAGCGTGCGGCTGCTCACAGGGCACGACGCGGAAGTCAGAAACATTCAAATCTTCTGCCAGATTCCAGTCCAGACAGTTGCCCGCGGTTGCGCTGGTGAACGCCGTCGTCTCCTTGTCGACGATGGTCGTCGTTGTCGACGATGACGCGCTTGCCGACGAACCCTTGCCCCCAAGTGGCCCACTCGGTGGCTCGATGACTCCCGCTTGCAGCGCGAATGCCATTCCCGCGGCGCCAACCAGCATTGCCGTCGACAAAGCGCGCATTCCCCAGCTTCCACGGGAGTTATTCGAAGCGTTGGCATCGTTGCCGGCTGCGGAGGATGCACCAGCGCTGGCATCTGCGCCAGTACCTGCACCGGAGTCAGTGTCTGTGGCGGCAGCGTGCTCGCGATCCTGGTTCATATTGTCATCAGCCATAGTGACCCCATTGTGCACCGCCAATGAGCCTGTGGACAAGGTAACGCTCTGCCCGAGTTTGCGGTCCAAATTTGCTCAAGAGCTTTAAGCACTACAATAGTCCGGTATTCGTTCGCTACCCGAGGACACGAGTCTTGACCTGGACTGCACTACTCAGCCTGCTGGGCGTCCACATTATTGGTATGGCCTCACCAGGGCCTGACGTCTTCTTAATCCTGCGCCTTGCCACCAAATCCCGAAAGCACGCGATCGCAGCGGTTGCAGGTATCAGTACTGGCGCCACTATCTGGATGACGCTTACCGTTTTTGGGTTCGCAGCTGTCATCACCGCCAATCCTTTGCTGATGGGCGTAATCCAGCTCGTCGGTGGTTGTTATCTCATCTACATGGGCATCAGCATGGCCAAGGCGGGCATCAATACTCTCCGCGAACTGCGCGCCGGTGCCGCACCAGCCCTGGGAAGCGAGGCGCTCCGGTCGCCGAAGGCGACGTTCCGCCAGGGCTTTTTCACCAACATGTCGAACCCGAAGATTGTTCTCTTCCTCACGGCAGTGCTTTCACAGTTCATTCCCGCGGGCGCATCTGTGGGGACGCTCGTGCTTTGTACGCTGGTGCTAATCGCCTCCCAAATCACTTTCTTCCTATTTATCGCGATCGTGGTGTCGACGGATGCCGTCGTCAAGCGAATGGTGCTGGCAGGGCCGTGGATTGACACTGTCGCCGGCGCGATCTTCCTCGTCCTCGGCGCGCTGCTGGTCGCCTCAGGAGCGGAAGCGGCGCTCTAACCCGCGCGTACCTGCTTATCGACGTAAACCAGGTACTCTAGGTAACGTGATTGATCTCAAATTTCTCCGCGAAAACCCTGAAGTAGCCCGCGAGTCCCAGCGCACCCGTGGTGAGGACCCGGCATTGGTCGATCAGCTGCTGGAAGCTGACGCTAAGCGCCGTGAGGTTATTGCCTCCACCGACGCGCTGCGTTCGGAGCAGAAGGGCTTCGGTAAGAAGATTGGTCAGGCGTCGAAGGAAGAGCGTCCGGCCATGTTGGAGAAGGCCAAGGAGCTTTCCGACGCCGTGAAGGCAGCCGAAGCGGAGCAGAAGGAAGCCGAGGCTGAGGTCGAGCGTCTGCAGTACCTGATTGGCAACATCGTTACGGGTGCGCCCGCCGGTGGCGAAGATGACTTTGTCGTGCTGGAGGAAATTGGCGAGATTCCACAGTTCGATTTTGAGCCCAAGGACCACCTGGACCTCGGTGAGTCGCTGGGACTTATTGATATGGAGCGTGGCGTCAAGGTCTCCGGTTCCCGCTTCTACTTCCTGACCGGCTACGGTGCCATGCTGCAGCTGGCCATGATGAACCTGGCTGCTCAGAAGGCAACTCAGAACGGTTTCCAGCTGATGGTGCCGCCGGTGCTGGTTCGTCCGGAGACCATGTCGGGTACTGGTTTCCTCGGTGCGCACTCCGATGAGATTTACTACCTGCAGGAAGATGACCTCTACCTGGTCGGTACCTCGGAAGTCGCGCTGGCCGGCTACCACTCCAACGAGATTATTGACCTGTCGGAGGGGCCGCGTCGCTATGCTGGTTGGTCTTCCTGTTTCCGTCGTGAAGCGGGCTCTTACGGCAAGGACACCCGCGGAATCCTGCGCGTGCACCAGTTCGACAAGCTGGAGATGTTCTCCTACTGTCCGCCGGAGCAGGCGGAGGCAGAGCACCAGAAGCTGCTGAACATGGAGCGCGAGATGCTGGCCGCGGTCGATGTTCCATACCGCATCATCGATGTTGCTGGTGGTGACCTGGGTGCATCGGCTGCCCGCAAGTTCGATACCGAGGCATGGGTGCCGACGCAGAACACCTACCGCGAGCTGACCTCGACTTCGAACTGCACGACTTTCCAGGCTCGTCGTTTGAAGACCCGCTACCGCGATGCCGATGGCAAGTCTCAGTACTGCGCCACCCTAAATGGCACGCTGGCCACGACGCGTTGGCTGGTCGCCATTCTGGAAAACCACCAGCAGGCCGATGGTTCTGTGGTGATTCCGGAGGCGCTGCGCCCGTTCATGATGGGCAAGGAAGTTCTCGAACCGGTTAAGCGAGCCGGTTAAGCGAGCCGGTTAAGCAGGTGCGGCCCCGCCCCAGTTCATCCGCGACTTCACGACACCTATGTCACCTCATGCCACCTCCACAGCTGGCACGAGGTGACATAGGTGTCGTGAAGTGGCTTTTTCGGGCGTGAGTCGTGTAATTGCGCTAAAAAATTAATTGGGGGATTGAGAAGGTAAAAACACCGGGAAGGTTGAGTGTAGAAACACAACCGAAAACACACCTGAACCAGGGGGATAGCCTCACTCGAGGTGGTAGAGGTTGTTTACAACATTCGGATTACAACAATCTTTCTGATGAGTCTTTCACCTGCTGATGTCTCCTGCACCGTGATCTAGGCCACCCCAGCTTTCTTCCACGTAGCCTTCAGCCCAGCGAAGAGAGGTAGGGCAAGGCATGCGGCCGAAGCCGCGACCGATGCCACGGCAACACCAGCTTGGACTAATGCCGGATTGGTCTTGGAGTTTTCTTCCGTGAGGACTCCGATCAGCTGAGATGGCGCAATTGTGCTTGCGAGCGCGCCTAGGGACGCAACGCGCAGCGCGTCTTCACGGTCATCTGCCTTGAGCAGCGAAGCAGCTGAAAATCCAGCTCCGACCGTAGAAACCACGAAGGGAAGAAGCAGAGTTTCCTTCGGTGCTGTTTTCTGAACTGCCTTGCCGTTTAGCTTCCATTTCGTGTGGACTTCTGAAGGCAACTGCTTCCAGGACATAGCCAGTGCGACTCCGTGCGCAACCGTCACGGCCGCGGGGAGAAGAGCGGTCGCCTGCAGTGTGCGAGCTGGAATTTCAGAGATAACCTCACCGTCAATATCGTCCGGTCGGACAATCCCCAGCTTGGTCGCTACTGCGGCCCAGTTGATAGACCAGCCAAAACCCAACAGGTGAGGTTGGAGGATCCGCGGGTCGTCCATGTTCCACAGGGAAGCGCGACCGCTTTTGGTAAATACCCGAAGCGGTTTGGAGAGGTACCTGCGCAAAGTGTTTGGTTCACCAACTTGTTCGGCGACTTGCTCGGCGTATTCGGTCGCCGTTCCCAGCTCTTCGGCCAGGTCCGCGTGGACGTCGTTAAGCTCTTGCAGAAGACTCTCCTGCTCGGCGATGATCGCCTTGCGTTGTGCGTGCGATATGCCGATTTCGCGCAGTTTGTGGTCAATGGCAGTGAGGTAGGTGTTCATTGGGGCTCCTCGGAAAATAGTGCGGTCATGTCGGCGGATAGGTCGATGAAGTCCTGATGCAGTTGCGTGAGTGTTTGCTTTCCTTTGGCTGTCAGTGAGTAGTACTTGCGCGGCGGCCCTTTGGGGGATTCCTCCCAGCGATTGCTAATCAAGCCGTTGGTGGTAAGCCGCGAGAGTAGGGGGTAGACGGTTCCTGCGGGCGCGCTGAGGTGGGGGTAGGCGTTGAGCTTTGCGACGAGTGCCGCGCCATAGAGCTCTTCGCGAGAAATCAGCTTGAGAATGGCGAGCTCAAGTACCCCTTTCTTCAGTTGTGTCTGTGGACGTTTGGGCATAGCGTTGTGCTTTCTTTCCGGCGGTATGGAGGAATCTGCCCAGGCAGAATACTTTTCATACCTAGTACCTTGTAATACCAACTATACGCACAGTAGTTTGTATTGCCAAGTACTGCATGCTTTATACGGCGCGGAGAGGGCAGGGCAAAGAAAATGAGGGGCAATTGCCAGAAGGCAATCGCCCCTCATTCCACCGGGTTAGCTCTATGGAGAACTCGTAACTGCTAGGAAGCGGTTCGGTTCCTATTTAGCGTTCAATTAGATACGCGCATCAAGCCAGGCAATAGCCGTCGCAATGGCCTCGTGCTGTGCCGGCTCGTTGAAGGTCTCGTGGAACTGGCCTTCGAACTCGATCAGCTGCTTGTCGGTGGACGAGATGCCGTTGTACCAGTCGCGCGAGAAGAACGGCGGCACAATCTCATCCTGGCCGCCCATCATGACCAGGGTCGGCTCAACAAAGTCGACGGAGTTGGTGCCGTTGTAGGTGGCGGCAAAAGCCATCTGCTGAGCCATGCCGAGCGAGAGCTTGGAGTTGTTGTACGGATCAGTTTCGTACTCATCACGCACTGCCTGCGAAGAAGAGGTCTTCGAACCCAGCGGGTTGCCAAGCTGAATCAAGTCGCTGCCGGGTAGTGATGGCACGCGCATCTCGGTGCGGTTCGGCACTTCCTTGAGCATGCGAGTGTTGAATGTGGTCATGTCCTGGAATGGCAGGCGCTGGTAAATCGTCGGCTGCGCCTCGCGCTGGACATCGGTCATGGCCTCTGGGGTGATGGTTTCGCCCTCGTCCGTGCCACCGTAGGGGTTGAAAAGAGCGCCACCACCGTTGGCGACAATGCCATCGACACTGCCCGGGTACTTGATGCCGTGGAAGTCCACGGCAAGGCCGCCCATGGAGTGGCCGAGCAGGAAGGTCTTCGTGCTCGGGTTCTCCGCCTTGGCCTTTTCGACGAGCATGTGCAGGTCATCGACAAGCGAGTGGAAATCATCAATATGGCCACGGGCAACTGGGGTTCCTTCGACCTGGCCCGAGTGGCCGTGCCCACGGTGGTCAATGCGGTAAACGTTGTAGCCGGCGTTCAGCAGCTTGCCGGTTACCCACTCGTAGCGACCCAGGTGTTCTGCAGCGCCATGCACGACGACGACAGTGGCTTTGGCATTCGGGATGGTGTTGGACTTCCAGTAAATCTGGGTGCCCTTGCCATCCTGTGAGGTCATGTAGCCGTCGGTGACCGTAACGTGGCGTCCGTCAACCGTAGTGGTTGGTGCCGGGGTGGTGGGCAGCTCGACCATTGCAGTGGACTGCGGGTCGGGAGTTGGTTCCAGCGGGTTCTTGATGAAGTCCGTTGGGGCTGCTGATGCTGCCGGGGTGGCCAGGGCCAAAGTCAGGGCGGTGGTCACACTCGCAGTGAAAATTGATGCGCGACGCATGATTGCTCTTTTCTGTTTTCAATCGAGGAGTGGATGATAGTTATAATAATTTTATTATAACAAACAAGCCCTGAATTTATAATAAAAATAGCCCGGAAAACCGAATAGGTTTTCCGGGCTATTTTTCGGCTCTTACGAGGACTTATTCAGGCTTCGGTGCCTCCTCAGCATCCGTATCCTCGACCCAACCATAGGTGCGCTCAACGGCACGGTTCCACTGGTGGAACAGGCGATCGCGCTCTTCGGCCTCCATCTTCGGACGCCACTTCTTGTCAATCGTGATGTGAGCCTTGACCTCATCCAGGTTCGACCAGAAGCCAATGCCAAGGCCCGCAGCGTATGCCGCACCAAGGGCCGTGGTTTCAATGTTGTTCGGGCGTGTGACAGCGACATTCAGGATGTCGGACTGGAACTGCATGAGGAACTCGTTCATGGTCATGCCACCATCAACGCTCAGCGTTGTGATGTCCGTGTCGGATTCTGCGACCATGGCGTCGAGGACCTCGCGGGTCTGGTACGCAGCAGCCTCCAGCACAGCACGGGCAATGTGGTTTCGGTTGACGAAACGGGTCAAACCGACGATGACGCCACGAGCGTCCGGCTGCCAACGAGGAGCAAAAAGACCGGAGAAGGCCGGCACGATGTACACGCCGCCGTTATCCTTGACGCTCTTTGCCTTGTTCTCAATGGATGCCGCATTCGGAATCATCTGCAGCTCGTCACGCAGCCACTGAACAAGTGCGCCGCCCATGGAGACGGAGCCCTCGAGCGCGTAGACCGGCTTCTCTCCCTCGACCTGGTAGCAGACGGTGGAGATGAGTCCGTGGTCAGACCACTTCGGCTTCTCACCAGTATTCATTAGCATGAACAGCCCAGTGCCGTAGGTGTTCTTGGTGTCGCCCTCGCCGAAGCAGCCCTGGCCGAACATGGCGGCCTGCTGGTCGCCGAGGATGCCAGTAATCGGTCGCTCCGCAAGAGAACCGCGGGCGCGGATACGGCCGAAGTCGCCTACCGACGGTCGGATGTCAGGCAGCATCGACATCGGAATGCCAATTTCACGGCAAATGTCCTCATCCCACTCGAGGGTCTTGAGGTCCATCAGGAGAGTACGGGAGGCGTTGGTGACGTCGGTTGCGTGAACTGCGTCTTCGCCGTTGTCGCCCTCTGCACCACCGGTGAGATTCCACAGCAGCCAAGTATCGATGGTGCCGAAGAGTAGATCGCCAGCCTCAGCCTTTTCGCGAGCTCCCTCGACGTTGTCGAGAATCCAGCGCACCTTCGGGCCAGCTGGGTAGGAGTTGATACGTAGGCCCGTGGTCTCACGCCAGCGGTCAGCGCCTTCATCCCCCATGAGTTCCTTGCAGATCTCATTCGTGCGGGTGTCCTGCCAGACGATGGCATTGTAGACCGGTTCACCAGTGTTCTTGTCCCAGACGACAGTGGTTTCACGCTGGTTGGTGATACCGATGGCATCAATATCCTGGGAAGCAATGTCGACATCGGCGAGAGCTTCGCTGACTACTCGACGAGTGTTGGTCCAAATCTCCTGAGCGTCGTGCTCGACCCAGCCCTCTTCCGGGAAAATCTGCTTGTGTTCCATCTGTGCAACAGTGACGATTTCTGCGTCATGGTTGAAGATGATGCAGCGGGTGGAAGTAGTTCCCTGGTCAATGGCGAGGACGTATTTGCTGTGCGTCATGGGGGATACTCCTAGCGAAATTGTGTGTAAATGTGAGTGTTCAGGCTTGCGATATTTTATTGTGCGATATCTCTCATATTCCCGTTATCCGATGGCAAAGGCAAGAGCGCCTGCAGCCACGGCTGCCAGCATCGGTGCGACAATCGGAACCCATGCATAGGCCCAGTTCGCATCGCCCTTGCCCTTAATCGGGAGCACGAAAGCGTAGGCCAAACGCGGGCCGAGGTCACGAACAGGGTTGATGGCGTATCCGGTCGGGGAACCAAGGGAAAGACCAATCGACACAATGATGAACGAGACACCGAAGTAGGTCAGCGGGCCAAGTTCGCCGCCGGCTGGGCCGAACAGGATGAATGCGAGCAGAACGAAGGTCGCGATGAACTCGGTGACGGCATTCCAAAAGTTATTTGGGTGAACCGGCGCGGTGAAGAAGTTGCCGCCAGTTTCGGCATTCGCATTGGTTGGGTTGCCGTTTTCGTCGACACCATTGGCGTCGAACAGCTGCTTAAAAGCGGCCCATGCCAGGATTGCACCTACGAATGCGCCCAACAGCTGACCTGCGACATAGTAAGGGACCAGGCTCCAGGCCAGGCTGCCCTTGATTGCTAGGGCAACGGTTACCGCTGGGTTCAAGTGGCCACCGGATACGTCGGCAATCGATGCGCCAGCGAAAACTGCCATACCCCAACCGAAGGCGATGCCCATCCAGCCAGCGTTTGCTGCGCGAGTAGTCCGGAGGTTGATAGAGGCACAGACTCCGTTACCGAGCAGAATTAGAATGGCGGTTCCGAAAAACTCCCAGAGGAATGCCTGGGATCCTGTGATTGTCTCCATGAGATGTGAAACTCTCTGTGCGTCGTGACCGGGAAAGGCCACGAGGAATCGTGCAACGTAAACTTTTAGGTATAAGAAATGCCGGCGAGAACTGATTCTTTTCGCCGGCACTTTTATTTCGAGCCCATTAGCCCCTTGAAGTGCAAAGCCGTTTTCCCAAGAGGGAAAGCTATTTCGTTATGGCTACAGCGTTGGTGGCCATCTAAGAACTAACTAGTACGGCCACCGGGGGAGGGGCAAACTAGCGGTCGAGGCTGACATCGACGTCCGCGCGAGTCTCCACTGCATGAGCAGCAATCTCGTTAGCGGCCTTGTCAGTCAGCTCACGTTCAGCTGCCAGAGTTGCTTCGACACGCTCGATGAAGACCTTAATCTCCTTCTCCATCGTGTCCTTGTCCCAACCCAGAGCTGGGGCAACCAGTTCAGCGGTGGCCCGGGCGCTGTCGACACCGCGGTGTGCGTACTCCATGGAGACACGCAGGCGGCGCTCCAGGATGTCGTCGAGGTGCATTGCGCCTTCGTGAGTCACGGCGTAGAGAACCTCAGCGCGCATGTACTGCTCAGCAGCCTCCAGCGGCTCGAGCAGGGACTTGTCCTCGGCTGTCGGAGCCAGAACCTCGTAGATGAGGGAGCCGTAACGGTTGAGCAGGTGCTCGACCTGCTTCTCGGTGATACCGAACTGCTTGGCCAGGGCTGGCTTCTGGTTGTTCAGTGCGTGGTAGCCGTCAGCGCCGAGCAGCGGGACATCTGCAGTGACGGACTCCGGTACCTTGCGGGGGACGTCCTGGACTGCAGCGTCGATGGTGTCAGCACCGATGACGCGGTAGGTGGTGTACTTACCGCCTGCGACGGAAACCATGCCCGGGGCAACGTGGGCAACAGCGTGGTTGCGGGAGAGGTTGGTGGTGGAGTCGGAGTCGCCTTCCACCAGTGGCCGCAGACCCGAGTAGACACCGACGATGTCGTCGTAAGTAATTGGACGGCGAACCTTGGCGTTGACGTGATCGAGGATGTAGTCGATGTCAGCGCGGGTAGCTGCCGGGTTGGCCAAATTCATGGTCCAGTCGGTGTCGGTGGTACCGATAATCCAGTATTCACCCCACGGGATAACGAACAGGACGGACTTCTCGGTCACGAAGGTCATTGCCACCGAGCCCTCAAGAGCGGACTTCGGAATAACAATGTGGACACCCTTGGAGGTGTGGACGCGGAACTTGCCCGTGACGCCAGCCAGCTTCTCAATCTCATCGGACCAAATACCGGTGGCATTGACGAAAACGCTGCCGCGGATGGTGGTGGTGGCGCCGGTGTCGGTGTCAAGGAGCTTCGCGCCGACGATGCGCTCGCCTTCCTTCACGAAGTCGACAACCTGAGTGGAGGTGCGGACATCAGCGCCGAAGTGAGCAGCGGTGCGCAGGACAGTCATGGTGTGACGGGCATCGTCAACCAGGGTGTCGTAGTAGCGAACGCCGCCAACCACGGCATCTTCCTTCAGGCCCGGAGCCTGCTTCAGGGTTCCCTTGCGGGAGTAGTGCTTCTGCATTGGAACCTGCTTGGCGCCACCCATGACGTCGTAAAGGAAGAAGCCCGATGCCATGAACGGGCGCTCCCACACGCGGTGGGTCAGCGGGAAGACGAAGCGCAGTGGCTTAACCAGGTGCGGTGCCAGGTGCGACATGGACAGTTCGCGCTCGCGCAGGGATTCAGCTACCAGGCGGAAGTCCAACATCTGCAGGTAGCGCAGACCGCCGTGGAACATCTTGGAGGAGCGGCTGGAGGTACCGCCTGCGAAGTCACGAGTTTCAATGACCGCAGTCTTCAAACCACGGGTTGCGGCATCGAGTGCAGCGCCAGCGCCTACAGAACCGCCGCCGATAATGACGACGTCGTATTGCTCGGTACCGAATTTCTCCCAGGTCTTTTCATGCTGTTCCTTATTTAGAACTGCAGATGGGGCGAGAGATGAAGAGGACGACATTTTCCAATCCTTCCCGGTGGGGGCGTTGATTTTTCGTCGAAGAGAATTTCTCGGCTCACGGCTCAGGGTACCAAAAATCGGCTTACTTGTAAGCGGTAACTTACGGTTACGTAGATATAAACAATGGGTCAAAAAGCCAAGAAAACCCGCCCCAAAATGTTGTCTGGTTTTCCGCAGGTAGATAGATATGTTAATAGAGGTTTACTACTTTTGGAATGAATGCCCACCAGCGGAGCGCACCCCATAACGGGGGTGGTAAAAGCGACTATGGGGTGTACCGGGACTGTATGACAGGTGCGCAGTACGCGCAAGGGGGATGTACCTGGTTTTTACACATAGATCTGGGCCTGTAACGACATTTATTCATGGGTCTCAGATACCAGTACATATCGCCCCGCTAAGGGGTGCGAAAGATTGTAGAGTAAAGGCCATGTTCAAGGATCCTGTGTACTTAACGATTATCGGATTGGCGCGCACCGTCTTCTTTGCCCAAGGTTTGAAGTTCACCGTTAAGGGCTGGGAAAACGTGCCGAAAGACTCTGGCGCCGTTCTCGTTACTAACCACACCGGATACATGGACTTCACCTATGTCGGTCTTCCATTCCGCAAGCACCGCCGTTTTGTCCGTTTTATGGCGAAGAAGGAAGTCTTCGACCATTCGATCGCAGGACCAATCATGCGTGCTTGTAAACACATTCCGGTCGATCGCACCGACGGCTCCAAGTCTTTTGAAGAGGCCTGCAAGAAGCTGGAAAACGACGAGTTGGTAGGCATCTTCCCGGAGTCGACTATCTCTCGCAGCTTTGAAGTCAAGAATCTGAAGTCCGGTGCGGTGCGTATGGCGCAGCGCACCGGTAAGCCCATCATCCCAGTGCTGATTGTGGGATCCCAGCGCGTGTGGACGAAGGGGCACCCCAAGCATCTCGGCCGCAGCAATACTCCGATTCATATTACGGTTTTGCCGCCGTGGACCCCGGAGGGCGATCCGGCAGAAGCCACCGAAAAGCTACACGAAATCATGGATCAGGGTGTCCGTCAGCTCTGGGACGAGTATGCAGTTGAAGAAGGTCCCCTGCCGAAGGGCGCCTACTGGGTACCGGCTCGCCTTGGCGGCGGCGCACCGACTTTCGAAGAGGCCCAGGCAGAGGACCTGAAAGTCGAAGAAGAGCGTCAGCGTATCCGTCATTTGCGCGGTGATCTGGCCGCATTCAAGGAAAAGCTAGCCGAGTCGGCACGTGAATTCGGCGATAGTGCGCGTGAGTTCGGCGATCAGACCAGGCAGCAGTTCCTCGATGCCTCGCAAACGATGAGCGCGGAGTCTGCTCGCCGAAGGGAACAGACGACCGCCTTGTTGGCGCAGTTCCGTCAGTCTGTGGAACAGATGGCTGATGATGTTGTCGCCGGTGCTAAGGAGAGCAAGGAGTCCGTGCGTACGGCCACGGATTCGATGCGCGTGACCTTCCGCGAAGCGTACGTGCAACTAGAGAAGGCCTCCGCCTCCGGTGTCGAACAGACGCAGCAGACCGTTTACCGTCTTATCGGCCAGTCGATGATGATCCGCGACAAGCTTCCACAGCGCTTGAACAGGCTCATCACCGCTCAGCCGGAGACGTTCATCTTCGATTACCCCGCATCGCTTGCCGACGACGCGGGCAATACCAGCGAAGAAAACATGAAGGCCTTGCAGCAGCTCGGCGATGCCGGAGCCACAATCGTTGTTCTGCACGAACCGGGAGATAAGCCGAATCTATCGGCTTTGGAGTCGGTTGACCTGCAGGTCGTGGAACTCCCGGAGGGCGCCAGCAAACTGGACGTCACAAATGCGGTGGTTAGCACGCTGCGCAAGCAGGCTCGCAAGGAAGAAACCGCGATTCTTTTTGCCGGTCGCTCGAACTTTGAGGAAGCCACACAGCGTGTCGGCATGCCGGTAGTTACGGCCGATGCGGACTGGTCCCTGCTGAAGAACGCGGATTGGGTAATCGACACTGTCGAGCATGGGGGAGTAGCCGCAACGCTGCAGTTGTTGCACGACCGGTTCTGCGATGACGGTGAAGATGACAACAGTGAGGACGGCAAGTAGTTCGAAGTGACCGAGAGACTACACCCACTACTCGTAGCTTCGGATATTGACGGGACGTTCATCGACTCGCGGGAGCGGGTAACTCCCCGCCTGCGACAGGCCGTCACGCGAATGCTACGCCGCGGAACCCCGTTGGTGCTGGCCACGGGAAGGCCGGCTCGGTGGTTGCAACCAGTGCTCGAGCAGCTGCCGGTTCAGCCGTTGTGCGTGTGTGCCAATGGCGCCGTGGTTTACGACTCCGGCCGTGATGAAGTGGTTGCCGCCAACACACTGAAGCCGGAGACGCTGCGATACGTCGTCAAGCATGCGCGCGAAGCGGCGCGATCCATCGGTGGAATCGGCATTGCGGCAGAGCGCGCTGGGACGTCGGCGAATGATGCCATCGATGAGCTTTTTGTGGTGGCGCCGTCCTATGACCATGCGTGGGAATCGGATGAGCACGGTGAGCTTGCTGAAGAGGCCGTGTTGTCAGAACCCGCGACGAAACTCTTACTGCGAAACTCAGATGTGAACAGTGCCCAGCTATATGAACTGGTCGCCCCCGCAATTGACGCGAGCCTGGCGCACGTGACCTACTCCATGCCGGACGGGCTTTTGGAGGTGTCCGCGCCGGGCGTGACTAAGCGCGCCGGGCTTGAATACGTATCTGAACTGGTCGGAGCGACCGCGAAAGATGTGGTCTGCTTCGGTGACATGCCGAACGATATCGAGATGCTGTCGTGGGCGGGCACGGGTGTGGCCATGGGCAATGCGGCTGACAACGTCAAGGAGATTGCAGACGAAATCACCGCCACCAATGATGATGACGGTGTTGCTCGTGTGCTGGAGCGCTGGTTCTAGCTAGCCTCGAGGGTTTCCTCGCGCCAGCTAGCTCACCCAGCGCTCGACAGCGTTTACTTCAGCTCGGTCTTGACTTCGCCGGTGGTGCGGTCGAAGGTGATTGAGCCGTTCTGGAACTCAGCGCGCTCGATGTTTCCATCGACCACCTGGGTCTTCGTCGGGGCACCCAGCTTGCCGACCTCGAAGCCCTGGCGGGCCCACTCATCAGCAATCTTGCCCCAGATAGCGTGCGCGCCGGTGGTGTCGGAGTCGGTGATTACGCCGTTGGAGAACTTCACGTAGCGCAGGGCATCGGCCTGGCCAGCATTGTTCGCTACGGTAGAACCGCTCTGGATGCCGGACATTGCGTAACCGAGAACGGAGCCCATTTCCTCGGAAACTTGGCGCCATTCGGCAGCCAGGTCGTTCTGCTCATTGATAGTGATGATCTTGTCAATCAGTACCGGCAGGTCAGCAATCGATGGGCCGTTTTCAATGGAGCGTCCAACGGCACCCAGAATCGCATCGGCGGTCTGTCCGAGCCCCGGTGCGCCGAGCATGCCCAGCGCCGAGGCCAGCATCGAACGTGCACCCGAGACTGTCTCCAGAGCCTGTGCCTTCTGCTGCTCGTCGGATGCGCTCGGCGAGGAGGAGTTGCTCTGCTCGCTTGCCGACGGTGCGGAGGAGTCAGCCGTAGCAGTGTCACTGGTGTTCGTGGCGTCGGTTGGCTCCGAGGTATTCGAAGTACCCGAGGTGGTCGAGTCGGAGCTCGACGTTGTCGACGAAGTGGTGCTCGATGCGCTCGAGGACTTCTCGGAGGACGAGGTCGTGGACGTACCCGTGGATGCCGAGGTGGTCGAAGTGGTCGAGGTCGACGTGCTCGACTCGGTCGATTCGCTCGACTGCGAGTCTGTGTCCTCGGCGGTCTTATCGTCCTTTTCATCCTGCGGAACGAGGAGATCAATCAAGCCGTCAGGCCCCTCATTATCAATCTTTCCGCTGGTGAGTGTGTTGTACTTCTTCTCGGCAATCGAGCGGATCTTGCTCATCTGGGCGTAGCCAGCATCACCTGGGCAGGTGGTGTTACCAACGTCGCGGTGCGCGAAGATTGTCGGCAGAGTGACCTGCTGACCGTATCCGTACTTGGAGTAGCTGGTGCCACCCGAGGTCATCTGGATCTGGCCGGTCGGCTTAATGCCGGCGACCTTCAGGCGCCAACCAATCATATTGCCCACCGAGTTCAGTGCAGCCTCACTGGGAGCAACCGAAGAGTAGTTACCCATCATGGAGATGCCGAAAGTACCGGTGTTGAAGCCACCTGCGTGTGCGCCCTGGACATTCTTATCTAGCCCACCGTAGCGGCCCTCGTAGATGTTGCCGTACTTGTCGACAAGGGCGTTGTATCCGATGTCGCACCAGCCCAGAGTCTGTGCGTGGTACTGGTAAATGCCGCGGACGATACCAGCGGACTGGCCCTCGGTGTAGTTGTTTGAACCGGCAGTGTGGTGCACGGTGGCACCGACAAGCTTGCTGTCGTAGTCCGCGCCCTTACAGCGGCTATTTTCGTTGGCTCCCCAGCCGGCACGGGTAATGACCTTCGGCATGCCCGTGACATTCTTGGCATCGACAATTGGGTCGATGCCGGATGCAGCAGCCTGGCCGTCGATTAGCACTGCGTCGACCTGGTCGATCGGCAGTTCATCGGCGACCGGTTCGATGTCCGTCCACTTCACTGGGAGGTTCGGCGAGTCCAGATCTGCAGCGTCGTTAGCGCTCGGAGCAGTCGGGTCATCGAGTGCGTCCCCAGGAGCTGCATCCGGAGTCTGCTGGTAGTCGGAAGCGGCCTCGGCGACATCCTTGGCCGCATCCGTAGCGGAATCCTTTGCATCCTCCACGGCCTTCTTGGCGCCCTCGGCATTAATCTCGTCGAGGTTGAGCTTGGATAGATCCAGCTTCTCAGCGCCCTTGATGTCCTTCAGATCCACGCCGGAACCCGGACCGAAGATGTTAAGTCCGTGGGTGGAAACCTGAACGCGCTTGGTTGGCTCGATGTAGATGAGCTCCGTTCCGTTCAGGCCGTTGCCATTGCCTTCAGCGGGGTAGTCCGGGTCAACGCTGAACCAGTCGGACCAGGAGCCGTCTGCTCGCTCGGCGCGGACGAAGCTGGCGATATCAGGGTCACCGGCCCACGTCAGCGCAAACTGGGAAAACTCAGTATCGGAGGTAATTTCCTTGACGACACCGCGGTTGGGATGAGCTTCGTCGGCAAGCGACTGCGTTGCGATTGCTGCATCTTCGACGAGAACGGAGACGCTGTCTGCAAGCGACTTGCTCTGGACAACCGGGTCGATGGGGCCGGCGCCGTTTTCCTCGATGAGGTCATAAGCGGCACCTGCGCCGACAACGGCAACGGGTGTCAGGGCAAGGGTCGCCACGGCAGCGAGTACCAAGGATTGCTTGGCACCTGCGCGGCGATTGATGCGGCGGCGACTAAACACGGTAATAACTCCTGGGTGATTACGAAAATCTGGTGTTACACCACAAATGTGATGTGGTTATGCCTGGATTGGATAAGCGGGGGACTTAGTTCTGAGGTGCGAACCAGGCCTGCGTAGCTTCGGCAGGGTTGGTTGGCAGGGATTCAGTTAGAAACTCACCAACAACCTCGCCTGGCGTGGGCGTTTCCACGTTTCCGAGGGAACCGCCGTTGTCGCCCGACTCGCCGGCGCCCGGAATCGGCGGAATGCTGGCGGCCTCTCCGTCCTGGTTGTTCGGATCCGTCGAGCGGTCGGCAATATCCGCTCCACCGGCACCATCAAACTTGGCTTTGGCTGCAGCGCGGATGGCATCCATCTGCTGGTAGCCGAAGTTGCCCGGGCAGGAGGTGTAGCCGGTGTCGCGGTGACCGAAGATGGCCGGGAGGTTCACGGTCTGGCCGGAGCTGTAGCGTGCCTTCGAGTAGCCGGCGCTGGTCAGTGCGGCGGTGGACATCGGATCGACGCCGCCGACCTTCATGCGCCAGCCGACCATCTCGCCGAGTGCGGTGACGGCCGCATCCGGAATCTCCAGCTGGTCGTGATTGCCCATCACCGAGATACCGAAGGTGCCGTTGTTGAAGCCACCTGCGTGTGCGCCCTCGATGTTCTTGTCCAGGCCGCCGTAGCGGCCCTCGTAGATGTTGCCGTACTTATCGACCAACGCGTTGTAGCCAATATCGCCCCAGCCCAGCGTATTTGCGTGGTAAGCATAAATGCCACGGACAATGGCTGGCCCCTGGGACTCTGAGTAGTTATTGGAACCCGCGGTGTGGTGGATGCACGCGCCCTTGAAAGTGCTGTAGGAGCTCGAACCGCTGCGGATGGACTCATCTGCGCCCCACGCTGCACGGCTGATTACATTTGGCGCACCGGAAATCGACGACTCGTATGCAACTGGTTGAATAACCTCGCCGGCCTGCTCTACGCCGTCGATGAAAACTGCCTGGACGGCGTTGAGGGACAACGCGGCCGTAGCGCTGACGAGGTCCTGCAGGGAACCGCCGATAGTGGCGGGGTCAAGGTTGTCGATACCAATGATGTTGCGGGGATCCAGGCCTTCGAGGAGGTTCAGGCCGACAGTCGACACCTGCACGCGACGGGTGGGCTCAACGAACAGCAGCTCGGTGCCGGACTGCCCGGAGTTATTCATCGGACCGTGTGAATCAGCGTGGAACCACGGGCCAAAGCTGCCGTCTTCGCGCTCGGCGCGAACGTAGAGCTGCAGATTGTCATCGCCCGGCCAGGTCAGGGCGAACTGGGAGAACGGTTCGTCGCGGGTGATGTCCTTTACGAATCCGCGAAGCGGGTGCAGGGCATCGGTAATGGCATGCGTGCCGACGGCTGCGTCGTCAATCATCATCGTGACAGCGTCAACCAGCGGCGATGTCGAGATCTTGGCCGCGATGGGGCCTACGCCTGGGCTTTCAACCAGGGTAGGGGCCTGGCGAATACCCCATGTTGCTAGCGGAGCTGCGGCAGTAGTAGCTGCCAGTCCATAGAGGAAGGTGCGACGGCCCATCGACGGGGCATTGATGCGACGGCGAGTTGGCACGGTAAAAGCTCCAAAAAAATGGGGTACAGGGTTATCGACCCGAGGTCTACCCGGGGTCGAAAGGAAGGAAAGTTGCAAAGCAACAGAAAATTCTGAGGAGGATGTTACCAGTGTGACTAAAAAAATCTAGTGAGACATCTGTGTTTCCTCGTTAATTTTGGGAAAATTATCAAATAATGTGACCAAACGAACGTTGGGCTGGGCTCACGTGGACGTCGTAAAGCCCGCGTGTACACCCGCAAACCGGATGGAAATGCAATAGGTTTTAAGGCGTGAGTAGCGAAAAGAACACCACTGCCAATGAATTTGCTCCGAAGTCCCTACAGGACATCAAGGACAACACCTACGACCTCATCGTGGTCGGTTCGGGTTTCTTCGGTTTGACCGTTGCTGAGCGGACCGCCACTGAGCTGGGTAAGCGCGTGCTCGTTGTCGAACGCCGCAACCACATCGGCGGCAACGCCTACTCGGAGGCAGAGCCGGAGACTGGCATCGAGGTGCACAAGTACGGTGCGCACCTGTTCCATACCTCTAATAAGAGGGTGTGGGACTACGTCAACCAGTTCACTGACTTCACCGACTACCAGCACCGCGTGTTCGCTATGTACAAGGGCACCGCATACCAGTTCCCGATGGGGCTGGGGCTGATCAACCAGTTCTTCGGCAAGTACTACAGCCCGGACGAGGCTCGTCAGCTGATTAAGGACCAGACCGATGGTCTGGATCCGCGTGACGCGAAGAACCTTGAGGAAAAGGCAATCTCCCTGATTGGTCGCCCGCTGTACGAGGCATTTGTCAAGCACTACACCGCCAAGCAGTGGCAGACCGACCCGAAGAACCTGCCGGCCGGCAACATCACCCGCCTGCCAGTTCGCTACACCTTTAATAACCGCTACTTCAACGACACCTACGAAGGTCTGCCTGTCGACGGCTACACCGCCTGGCTGGAAAACATGGTGACCTCCGACAAGATTGACGTCGTTGTTGACGCCGACTGGTTTGAGGTGCGCGATGAACTGCGCGCTGTCTCCCCGGACGCCCCGGTCGTCTACACCGGCCCGCTGGACCGCTAC
The DNA here is from genome assembly GCF_030232065.1 of Corynebacterium sp. MSK032. Lineage (NCBI taxonomy): Bacteria > Bacillati > Actinomycetota > Actinomycetes > Mycobacteriales > Corynebacteriaceae > Corynebacterium > Corynebacterium sp. MSK032. Next base: position 50,375 of record NZ_JASPJR010000007.1, read on the forward strand.
TTCGACTACGCAGAGGGCAAGCTGGGTTGGCGCACGCTGGACTTCGAGATGGAGGTTGTCAACACCGGCGATTTCCAGGGCACTCCAGTGATGAACTACAACGACGCGGATGTGCCGTACACCCGTATCCACGAGTTCCGCCACTTCCACCCGGAGCGCGATTACGTCAAGGACAAGACAGTAATTGTTAAGGAATACTCCCGCTTCGCCGACGATGGCGACGAGGTGTACTACCCGATCAACACTCCGGAAGACCGCGAGATGCTGGAGGCATACCGCAAGCTCGCCGCAGCAGAAGCGCAGGAGAACAAGGTTCTCTTCGGTGGTCGTCTGGGCACCTACCAGTACCTGGACATGCACATGGCCATCGGCTCCGCACTGTCGATGTTCGACAACAAGATTGCGCCGTTCTTCAACGACGGCGAAGCAATCGAGCAGGAGCGCGGGCACTAATTTGCCGCTTCCGGCTCCCGCGCTAGTATTGCGCGAGTGTCGCGTGAGAAAAGCCAAACCGGAATTCCCCAGCAGGGGCCATTGCTGCAGCGTGTGAACAAGTTTCTCACCCTGCCAGTGGCACCTGTCATTCTGGTTCTCATCGGTTCTCTTGGTACCCAGGCTGCAGCCGTGCTGGTCACTGGCATGCTTTCCACGGTCGGCGCGCCGGGCATATCGGGCCTGCGCATGACCGCCGCCGCCATCATTATGGTGGTTCTGTTCCGGCCAAAACTGTCCGGGATGACCCGCGCCCGCGCCATCAACATCGTGGTCTACGGCATCGCCATGGGCATGATGAGCATGATGGTGTACGCAGCCATCGCGCGCCTCCCGCAGGGCGTCGCCGTCACCATCGACTTCCTCGGCCCCTGCGTCGTGTCCTTCCTGGGGCTGAAAATGTGGCGCTCCCGCCTATGGGCCATCGTCGCTTTCATCGGCGTTGCCCTGATTGCCCAGCCCTCCAATGACCTTGACATTATCGGCATTGGTTACGCCGCAATCGGTGCAATCTTCTTCGGCGCTTACACGCTCTTCTCCGCCCGAATGGGCAGCACCGAGGGCGGCGGCATGCCCGACCTGGCGCTGTCAGTGGTCGTCGCAGCAATCGTACTCGCGCCATTTTCTGTTTCCGCTGCACCGCTTGTCGACGGTTCGATGTGGGCCACCATCGTTATTTCCGGGTTTATTGGCGCTGTTATTCCCTACGTGATGGACACCATCGCTGCGGGGATTGTCTCAGCGGCGGTCGTCGGCACGCTCTTTGCACTGGACCCGGTCATCGGTGCAATCCTGGGCTGGGCGTTTTCCGGTGACCGAGTGACTTGGTCCATGGCGCTGGGCATCGTGCTAATCGCGGCGGCTGGCGCGATTATTACCTGGCGCGGGGCGCGGGAGTCGCGCGAGCTTGCGCAGTAGAAACGCGAATACCGGAACCCGCCGAAAGGTGGGGTTTCGACGTGTTCTGCTGGAAAACAACAGTGAATGCGGGTAAGTTTGTCGAAGATTTATTGTTTCTTAAGGTAATTCCCTGAAGAGGAAACACGCCTGATAGCTCCCACCGGTCGTGGGGAGTCGCACATTGTGAGGAGAATGCACACGTGAAAATCACCTCTACTTTCCGTGGTTGGCGCCGAAAGGTTGCAGCCGTTGCGTCCGCAGCAGCTGTGGCTGCGTCTGCATTGACCATGGCGCCGGCCGCGAGCGCGGCGGGCGACCGAGGTTCGCTGCGCCCGGGTTGTGAATGGGATTCGTACCAGTACTTCACCCAGAAGTGCCAGGTTTATTCGCCGGCCATGGATCGTGATATTCCGGTCCAGATTGTGGCCTCTGCCAATGGCGGTAGCAAGGCTCTCTACCTGCTAGATGGCCTGCGTAGCCCGGCTGATGCCTCAGACTGGGTGGAGCACGGTAACGCTCCACGTACTTTTGAGGGGTCCAACGTCAACCTGGTTATTCCAGGTGGTGGCGGCGGTAGCTTCTACACCGACTGGAAGCGTCCGTCGGTTAGTGTGCACGGTCCGTTTGTAAACATGTGGGAGACTTTCCTGACTCAGGAACTGCCGGTTTACCTTGAGCGTGAGTTCGGCATTTCTCGCACTGGTAACTCCATTGCAGGTCTGTCCATGGGCGCATCTGCTGCACTGTCGCTGGCATACAACCACCGAGACCAGTTCGGTCAGGCTCTTGCCTTCTCCGGTTACCTGCACACCACTGCGCCGGGTATGACCACTGCAATTGAGGCTGCTCAGCTGTCGGCTGGCTACAGCTCCTTCGACATGTGGGGTGCGCCTATGTCAGCGGAGCGTGTCCGCAATGATCCGTACCTGAACGTCGAGAAGATGAAGGGGCTGGATCTGGTTATTACCTCGGCAAATGGTGTTCCGGATGAGGTTCGTGACCCGAAGAACCTCTACCGTGTTGTTCCGAAGGCCGGTGGCGTTGCGCTGGAGTCGCTGTCCCGCTTGTCAACCCGCGAGTTTGAGTTGCGTGCTCGTACCTCCGGTTTGGATGCCACCTTTGAATACGAGCCGACCGGTATCCACGATTGGCCGACCTGGGATCGCAACCTCCAGAACTCCAAAGCCCGCATCGAAGGTTTCCTCGGAGCTTAAAACTAGAACCTGAACGAAAAGTCCCTATGCGCAGCAGATAGTCCGCAGCGCGTAGGGGCTTTCACATTCTGGCCTGTCGCTAGCGTGGCAACAAGAGGCAATCCGCCACGGGCACTAGGATGCTATGAGATAGAAACGTCGGTAACTTATCGGCGGCAACATCCCCGGTAGACCTTTCGGAAAGTGGTTGATACGTCTCATGGCATCACAGCCTGAACAAAAGCGGACACATACCCCGACAACGTCGTCAAGCCTTGCCGTTGAACGCCTGCAGCGGATTTTGCTGCCAAAGTTGGGTGAGCCCCGTGATGTCCGCTCGCTCTACTTGGTTGAGCCGGAGACGAATGCCGGTCGCGTGCAAGCGCATTCGCGCACGTCAGCCACCATTCCGGCGGGTGATGAAGTTAGTTTTGAAACCTATTTCAATGCGTTTCCGGCCAGCTACTGGCGCCGGTGGACGAATCTGGACAATGTTGTCCTGCGCCTGGAGCTGTCCGGTACCGCGCGCGTGGACATCTACCGTTCGAAGATTGACGGTGCGCGCATCGCCGTGACCGGCGAAGTTGTCGGTGACCTGGGTGCGGCGGCTGAAGGCGCAGAAGCGAAGGTGGACGGCAAGGATGTGCATGTCTGCGAAATCCCAGTACCGCTGACGCAATTTGAAGACGGCGGCTGGATTTGGTTTGACCTCACCTGTGAGACGGACGTGGTAATCCACTCTGCAGGTTGGTATTCCGATATCGAGGCACCGCGCCAGACGTACCCGGACGGCACGGAGCACCCGGCGCCGGAGGGGCGCGTCACTATCGGCATCCCGACGTTCAATCGCCCGACCGATGCAGTTGCTGCTCTTGAGGCGCTGTCCTCGGATCCTGAAGTCGATGCCATCATCGATGCTGTTTTGATGCCTGACCAGGGCACCAAGCACCCGGCAGACGAGCCGGGCTTCGATGCTGTCGCCGAGCACTTTGGTGACCGCCTGCGTATCTTCCCACAGGGAAATCTCGGTGGTTCCGGCGGGTACTCCCGCATTATGTATGAGGCCCTGGGAGGTCCGGATTCGGATTCGAAGCGTGCGACCGATAGCCCGTTCATTCTCTACATGGATGACGACATCGCCATCGAACCGGATTCCATTCTGCGTGCGGTCGCTGTCGGCCGGTTCGCGAAGTCCCCGATGCTGGTCGGCGGTCAGATGCTGAACCTGCAGGAGCGCAGCCACTTGCACTCGATGGGTGAAGTCATCGGCCGCCATGACTTCATGTGGACTTCCGCTCCGCACGTCCACTATGACCACGACTTTTATGCGCACCCGCTGCGCGATCGCGGGGAGCATGGCACCAACGCAACCGGTGAGGTTGTTGATTCGAAGGACCTTCACCGTCGCATCGATGTTGAGTTCAACGGCTGGTGGATGTGCTTGATTCCGCGCGTCGCTGCTGAGACGATCGGTCAGCCGCTGCCACTGTTTATTAAGTGGGACGATGCCGAATACGGTTTGCGCGCAGGCAAGGCAGGCTTTCCGACGGCCACGTGGCCGGGCGTCGCAATTTGGCATATGGCCTGGTCGGACAAGGACGATGCGATTGATTGGCAGGCGTACTTCCACCTGCGCAACCGCTTGATCGTCGCGGCTCTCCAGCACGAGGGAGATGCTGCCGGTATCGTGCGTTCCATGCGCAAGGCCACATTCAAGCACCTCCTGTGCCTGGAGTACTCCACTGTTGCCATCCAAAACGAAGCCATGAAGGACTTCCTGGCAGGTCCGGAGCATCTGTTCGACATTCTCGAATCTTCGCTGCCGCGCATCAATGCCCTGCGCAAGAGCTTCCCCGACGCGGTTGTGCTGCCGAGTGCAGGCGATCTGCCAAAGCCCTCCGGTATTCCGGGGATTCCGACAAAGGATGTCGGTGGTCGCCTGGGCAAGCTGAAGAAGGTCGGTTGGCTGGCCAAGGGGCTGCTTCACAGCGTGCGCCCGGAAAACTCCGAGCACCATGCGGTGCCGCAGGCAAACCTGGCGCCGCTGGAGGCTCGTTGGTTCTCCCTGTCGCGTCTGGATGGCGCAACGGTCACCACCGCTGACGGCCGTGGCGTGGTGTATCGCCAACGTGACCGCGACAAGGCCAAGGCTCTGCTGGAAGAATCCTGGGAGCTGCAAAAGCAGGTTGAGGAGCGGTTCGAGCAAATGCAGGCACGCTACCGCGCAGCCTATGACGATCTGACCAGTAGGAAGGCCTGGGCGAATGTCTTCGAAAATTAAAGGCGATCCGTTCGGCGAGTCCGACGTTCTCGTTACTATTCAGCACACGCTTAACGACGTTCCGGGTGTGCTGCCCACCGCGCGTGCCATGAGCTATTTCGGTGAGCACGCCCTTGGGTGGATGGGGCTCGCTGCCCTCGGGGCGGCGGTGGATAAGGAGCGACGCATTGGCTGGGCAAAGGTCGGTGTATCCGCCTTTACCTCGCATGCGGCATCGGTGGTGCTTAAGCGCATTGTCCGTCGCCCGCGTCCCCATGACCGTCGTATAGCAATCGGCGTTGGTACGCCGAGCAAGCTGAGTTTCCCGTCCTCGCACGCGACGTCGACGACGGCGGCGCTGGTGGGGATTGCAAAGTTGGGTTACCCGGCAGCCCCGGCTGTGGGTGTGCCGGCAATCATGCTCTCCCGCCTGGTGCTGGGAGTGCATTACCCAACCGATGTCGCTCTCGGAGCAGCGCTGGGTACAGCCACTGCTCTTGCGGTGGACAAGATAGGTGATAAGGTCATCGAGCCGAAAAAGGCGCAGCATAACCAGGGTGGACAGCCCTCCATTGCGGAAAGGAATGCACAGTGACACAGGCGGAGAACGACAACTTGGCCAATGTGTCGGCCAACCAGAGGCGAGCTTCTCAATCAAGGATTGGGTCCGAGCCGCACACTTCCGGTATCGATGAGCCTGCGCACCCGCAGGGGCATCCGCCGAAGAATCTGCTGGACGGCATGATCAAGGCGCTTCGCCCGAAGCAGTGGGTGAAGAATGTCCTGGTCATTGCGGCTCCACTGGCGGCCGGCAACGAGATCATGGACTCGGGACGTTCGATCGGCACGCTGACCGTCGACATCCTGGTGGCGTTTGTGGCCTTCTGTTTGGCCGCATCGTCGATTTACTTGATTAATGATGCCCGCGATGTCGAAGCTGACCGCGCGCACCCAACCAAGCGCTTCCGCCCGATTGCCGCTGGCGTACTGCCGGTTAGCATGGCGTACATTATGGCGGTCGCACTGATTATTGGTTCGATTGCGGTGTCCTGGTTTGCCTCTGAGGGGCCGGGGCTAGCAATTGTTGTGGCTGTATACATTGCACTGCAGCTTGGTTACTGCTTTGGCCTGAAGCACCAGCCGGTGATTGATATTGCGCTGGTGTCCTCTGGTTTCATGCTGCGTGCAATGGCCGGTGGTGTTGCGGCCAACATCAACCTGTCCCAGTGGTTCTTGCTGGTTGCCGCCTTTGGTTCGCTGTTCATGGCAGCCGGTAAGCGTTACGCTGAGCTGCTGTTGGCGGAGCGCACAGGTAAGAAGATTCGTAAGTCGTTGCAGGGTTACACCGCGACTTACCTGCGCTTTGTGTGGACCCTCGCTGCGACCGCCGTGGTGCTGAGCTACGCGCTGTGGGGCTTTGAGATGGGCCGCGCGCCGGGCACTTCGTCGACTTCGGCTATTTGGTACGAGATCTCGATGGTTCCATTCACTGTGGCCATCCTGCGCTTCGCAGCCGACGTTGACCGTGGTGATGCGGGAAGCCCGGATGAGATTGCGCTCAAGGACCGTCCGCTGCAGGCACTGGCCGTACTGTGGCTGCTGTCCATTGCTATCGCTGTCTACGCTGTCCCGACTCTGGGGTAGTTCCCAGTTCTTTTCCCTTTAAGCGAACTGCGATTTCCGTCGGTTTTCTCGTCGGGTTCGGGTGGTAGCTGAAAGCCCATGCACCGAGGGGTGCATGGGCTTTTCTGTACCTCGTTAGTACTTAGGTTGTGTTTGGGGTTCTTGTAGGCGTGTTTTAGGTTTCTCAGTTAGTCCTACGGATCAGCCGGGGGCAGAATTACAATTTTGTAATTCCATGCTGGTAAACATTGTTTCTCCTTGTGGTGGATAGTTTTGGGGAGAAATGTGAGAAATATTACGGAATGATTACGATTTAAACTTGGATGTAGGGAAACGATTGAGTATCGTTACATACTCGAGATTCTTTTGTGGGGTCTCCAGTTGTCGCGTCACAACTGGAAGCAGAAAAGCGAAAGCTCGCGTAAGCGACTGCCTCCGAAAAGTCTGGCGCGGAGGTAAGTCCGAAAGTAAAGAGGAGAACGATGAGCTTTACTGCAGTGAGTCGTAACTTCACGGTGAAGGTCGTAGCTGCCCTTGTGGCTGTTGCAATGGTGTTTGGTGGCATCATGCTCGCATCCGCGAAGGATGCGAGTGCTGATCCAAACCGTGATCGACTGCGTCCAGGCTGTGAGTGGGATCCATACAACTGGTGGGTTCAGTACTGCCAGGTCTTCTCGCCGGCTATGAACCGCAATATTCCGGTTCAGATTAAGGCGGCTACTGGTGGCGGCGATGCGTCCCTGTACATGCTCGACGGTCTGTGGGGCTTTAATAAGGGCGCGTCCGGTTGGATTTGGTCGGGTCACATTGCTCAGACCTTCGCCAATGACAACATCACTCTGGTTGCGCCGGCTGCTGGCGACGGCTCCTTCTATGCCGACTGGAGCGATCCGGCCGTGACTTCCGAAGGGGTCAAGACTCAGAAGTGGGAAACCTTCCTGACTCAGGAGCTGCCGGTCTATCTGCAGCGTGAGTTTGGTGTCAACCCGAACCGCAACGCAATCGCTGGTCTGTCCATGGGTGCGGCTGCGGCGGTTTCTCTGGCGGCCCGCCACCGTGATCAGTTCAAGCAGGTTACTTCGCTGTCCGGTTACTACCAGATGTCCAACCCAGTTGTTGCTACGGGTACCACTGCAATGGTGGCTAGCACTGGTGTAGTGAATCCGACTGGCATGTGGGGTCTTCCGGTTCCGGCCTCGGCGGAACGCCAGGCCCATGACCCTTCGATGCTGCTCGACCAGCTCAAGGGGCTGCCGATGTATGTTTCCTCCGCCCAGGGTGTTCAGAGCCTGTGGAGTGATCCGGAGGTTTTGAACCGTCCGGTGCCACAGCTCCCTGACACCGTCTGGCGTGCCGTGATGGAGTCCGTCTCCCGCGCTTCGACGCAGCGCTTTGAGCAGGATGCTCGCGCTGCCGGCCTCAATGCGCAGTTTGTCTACAGCCCCAACGGTATCCACTCGTGGGAGCTGTGGGGCCGTGATGCCGCGCTTGCTCGCCCGCACATTCTTCGGGCGCTGGGGCTTTAAGCCGGTAATTATTTCAGGGCACTCTGGCGCTCTGGCGCGCTGGCCTAGTTCTGGTGCTGGATGACTTCTTAAAGGGACTAGCTTCTTAAGACGTCTCAATTTTGAAAAAGACCAATCCTTTTGTTGGGGTTGGTCTTTTTCTGTGTTGAGTCCGGTTTGGATGCTGAGCGGAAGGTGTGGGTAACGGCTTAAAGAGGGGCACAAAGAGTTGCGCTGTCAAAGCTTGAATTCAGTTCCGTTTGCGTGTGTCTCCACGGTTTTTACCCGTAAGAGGGTAAACATGAGAGTCGAACCTTAAAGTAAAGGGTGAAGCTATTCAGGTAGCTATACCGTTTGTTTCGCAGAACGTGTGTGAGATTCTTCGTGCAGCGGCATGCCGGAGGAGGGGAACCTTCGGATACGTTGCTGGTCACCACGTAATTCCGCGAAGTCGAACGGTAAACGCATAGCTCTAGCGCCGCGTGATGCTATCTGCAGGTGCCTAATCGGCGCCGGTGCAACACTCAACGTCTCAAATAATTTCAACCAGCGACTTTGTAAAGGGAAGCCCTCTTATGCGCGTAACCGCTAGATTCCCCCGTGGTGGCCTCGGCAACAGCCGGAAGTCATCGCGGGCGTTGACCGCACTTTTGGCACTACCGTTGACTCTCGCTCTCGGTGCCCCTGCTGCAGTGGCGGAACCGGAGCCAGCTCAGCCAGGTCTGCCTAGCTACGAGGAGCTTCAGGCCGTTCAGGGGCAGTTGGCTCAATCTGGAGACCTGGGAGACCTTGCTAAGGCCGCTGAAGCAGCGCAAGCTGCTGGTGCGCAGCTACCTGGCCTGGGTATGCCGAAGCCGATGCCAGGGCCGGAGCGTACGCCATTTAAAGTCGATACTCCCGCAGTGGCGAACCTCCCCAGCGGAGTCAGCGTAGACAAGGTCGAGTGGTACACAGATCACCACGTCATTGCGCACATTCGCTCGGCTGCCATGCCGGAGAAGCCAATCCAGGTTGAGATTTTGCTGCCGCGCGATTGGTACCGCGACAAGGAGCGCACATTCCCGAGCGTCTACCACCTTGACGGTATGGCATCGTTTGATGACTACTCCGGTTGGATTCGCGCTACTAATATCGAGCGCTTCTACGAGGACAAGAATGTCCTGGTGGTTATGCCTGCCGGCGGTACATCGTCCTTCTACTCTGACTGGGATCAGCCGGATAACGGTCAGAACTACAAGTGGGAGAGCTTCATCACTAAGGAGCTCGTGCCGGTTATCACCAACGGCTTCCGCGGCAACGATGAACGCGGCATTATCGGTATCTCCATGGGAGCTACCGGTGCTTACAACGTTGCAGCACACTCTCCGGAGCTGTGGAAGTTTGCCGGTAGCCTCTCTGGTTACCTGGATATGACTTCGCCGGGCATGCCGCAGGCAATCTCTCTGGCGATGAAGAACACCGGTGGCTATGACGCGACGAAGATGTGGGGCCCGCTCGGTTCGCAGCGTTGGAAGGACAATGATCCGAAGCTGAACATCGACAAGCTCAAGGGCATGTCGCTGTACATCTCGGCGGGTAACGGCAACACCGGTGAGTGGGACGTGCCGTCGCAGATCGATCCGACGAAGCCGGACAATCCGACCGGTTACGCATTGGAAGTGCTTTCCCGCATGACCAGTGAGACCTTCATCCGAAATGCTCGCGAAAAGGGCGTCGAGCCGGTTGTGAACTTCCGGAGCTCGGGTACTCACACCTGGCCGTACTGGCAATTCGAGGTCAGTCAGGCCTGGCCAACGCTGGCCGATGCACTGCAGTTGCCGGAGTCCGATCGTGGCGCGGTCTGCCGTGTAGGCGGCGAGATTGAGAAGGCCGTCGCATCGCTGCCAGGAATTGGCACCTGCCTGTCGGATGAGTATGGCGTCGCCAAGAATGGCGTGGCTCAGGACTTTACCGGCGGTACCGCCTACTGGCACCCGGATTCCGGGGCACATGTGGTCTGGGGGCGCATCGGTTCGCGTTACAACGAGCTCGGTGGTCCGTCCTCGCCGCTCGGCTACCCAGTGACCAACGAACTGGCTACGCCGGATGGCTCGGGACGCTTCGTTCACTTCGAAAAGGGTTCGATTTACTGGACTCCGGAAGGCGGAGCCCACGAAGTCACCGGCGACATTATGAACGTCTGGGGCAAGGCCGGCTTCGAGACCGGTCCGCTGGGCTACCCAGTCGCCAACCACCGCGATATTCCGGGCGGTGTCGCCCAGGACTTCCAGGGTGGCACCATCGTCAAGATCGGCGGCGAAGAACCTCGCATCGTGCGTGGTGAAATCGGCCGTGTCTACAAGGAGCTCGGTGGCGCTGAGTCCGATCTGGGTCTGCCTGTCGACGGCGACGAGGTCAAGCTCGCCCGCGGCGCTTTCCAGCGCTTCGAACACGGTGCCATTTACTGGACTCCGGAAACTGGTGCACAGCCGGTGCGCTCCAACGACATCACTGACCACTGGGGCAGCACTGGCTACGAGAATGGACCGTTCGGCTACCCGGTCGGCCCACTGCAGCCAGTCAAGGCCGGCGGTCTTGAGCAGCAGTTCGAGGGTGGCTGGATCCGTCAGCTCAACGGCAAGATTGTCGAAGAGCGCAATAAGCCAGATGCACCGGCCCCAGCCGCCGACAACGCTGATGACAAGTAAGCCAACCAAAGCAGGGCACTGAGTAGGGGATAGACAAATGTCCATGAACAAGTCCTTCCGGACACTGGCTACAACCACAGCTGTTGCGCTGCTGACCTTCGGAGTGGCCGCCTGTGGCAGTTCCACAGTGGAATCTTCGGAGGTCACCTCGTCACCGACTACGAAGACCTCCACGACGTCGTCAAGCACGAAGACTTCTGCGCCGAAGTCGAGCGAAAAGTCTGCGCCGGAGATCACAGATCCCCAAGCTAAGCGCGTGGACGAAGCGCCCGATGGGCAGATGAAGCTCAGCGAGGCGGACGATTCATACCTCGGAGCGCTGGAAAAAGCGGGAATCGATGTTGATGGGGTGGAGGATCAGCTCATCGGCACTGGCCGCGCGGCATGCGCGGACGCACCGGAGGAGGAGCGTGAAGTCATCGCGCTGGCGATTGCCGGGCAGCTGGTCGCCCAGGGGCGCTCACAGGAAAGCGCTGAGGAAGTGGCGAAGACTATTGCAAGCTCCGCTAAAAAGGCGTATTGCTAGCACTCATGCGTAAAGTGCTGACAATTCTGGCGGTCATTGTGCTGGTGGCCGCTATTGGCTTCGGCGTAGTGCAATGGCTTAACGACGACCAAGGCGGTCAAACCCCACCGACCCCCGGTGACGATGGCGGGGTTCTGGCCGAACAACCCGAGTGGTGCCCGGCGGTAGAAGTTATCGCTGTGCCCGGAACTGCAGAATCGCGTGCTGACGATGATCCGATGGCCCCGACCGCGAACCCGCATTCGCTGCTGCTTGGCCTGACGAACTCGATCTCAGGGGCCTACTCGGAGGGCGATGTCAAGGTCTGGACTACGCCGTACCCGGCACAGATTAAGACGCATCAGCTGCCCGACCAACTCACTTACGATGATTCGCAGGCAGTCGGGCGCGATGTCACCGCTAAGGAAATGGCTGACTTGCACGGGCAGTGTCCGCTGACGGACTTCGTCCTGATGGGCTTCTCCCAGGGTGCCGCTATTGCAGGTGATTTGGCCTCTGACATCGGCAATGGCCGCGGTGTTGTTCCGGCCGAGCGCATTGCGGGCGTGGCTCTGTTGGGTGACCCGCGGCGTGACCCCAATCAGGGCGTGAACCAGGGCGTTCCGCTGGCTGGTGTGGGCGTCGAGCTGTCATTGCAGCCGCTCGGCGGTATTGTGCAGGCTGTGGTTCCGGGCGCAACGATGCGCGGTCCACGAGACGGCTTTGGGCCTCTTAATGACAAGGTCCAGAATGTCTGCGTGCCATCGGACTCCTTCTGTGATGTGCCTCCGGGAGTGGCCGATGCGATTGCACGAGCGCAGGAGATGATTACCGGCGCGGGTGCGCACGCGACCTACGCCACGAATGATGCGGCAATTCCGGGGACGACTCCGCTGGCCTGGACTGAGGGTTGGGCTCGCGAACTGATTGAGCAATCGCTGGCGCGGTAGTCGAGGCAGCTCACAATGTGCGAGACGCCCCCGACGGGGACTTGCTGTTAGAATCTTGCTCAAGAACTGGTGTTTAATATTCCAAAACAACAGTTTCACTAAAATTTCGAAAGAAATTGACAAAGTTGCAGGAAGCAGTCTGACGGAACCGGTTATTATCGCCCAAGGAACTGCTGTTCATGACCGGGGAAATCTAGGCGAAAAGGTAGGGTGCAATGACGAATCCGACAAACCCATATGGAGATTTCGACGAAGACGGTATGCCGAGGTCCAAGGGGAAGTTCGCTAACAGCTCGGGTGCTTACAGCTCCGGTATGCCGTACTCGGATCCATACCCACCGCAGCAGCCGAACGTGGGGCAGGGCTATCAGGACCCGAGCCAGCACAATTTCCACAACGGGTACTCGAATCCGTATCAGAGTGGTTACCCAAACCAGCAGGCGCCGGCGTATTCCGCTGGCTTCGGCGGCCCGAACCCGCACCAGGGCTACGGGGTGGCAGGTTCCCCTGTCTCGGATAAGTCCAAGATTGCAGCGGCTCTGCTTGCTTTCTTCCTGGGCACCCTGGGTGTTCACAATTTCTACTTGGGGCACAACTCGCGTGGTGCTATTCAGCTAGCACTGACGGTATTCGGCTGGATTACCGCCATCTTCCTGGTTGGCTTCTTCCTCATTATCGGCGTCAGCATTTGGGCATTTATCGAGTTCATTTTGATTCTCGTCGGTAGCGGCTCCTACGCCTATGACGCAAATGGGCGCCGCCTGCAATCGTAGGAGCCTCGTCCGAATCCGCTAGTTCCTGAAGCCGTGCACCGGCGCGGGGATGTAGCCGCCGCGGGCAATGAACTCGGCATTGCCCTTGGCATTGACATCAATGACCGGCGCGTAGCCGAGCAGACCACCGAAGTTCACCTCATCGCCCGGCTTGGTACCCGGCACCGGAATGAGGCGGGCTGCGGTGGTCTTGTGGTTCATCACACCGATGGCGGCCTCGTCGGCAATCATGCCGGAAATCGTGGTCGCAGGCGTGTCGCCGGGAATCGCGATCATGTCGAAGCCCACCGAGCAAATAGAGGTCATCGCCTCCAGCTTGTCCATGCTGATCGACCCCGCGCGCACAGCATCAATCATGCCCTTGTCCTCAGAGACCGGAATGAACGACCCGGACAGTCCACCGACGCGTGAACACGCCATCAGGCCGCCTTTCTTCACGGCGTCGTTAAGCAGTGCCAGCGCGGCAGTGGTGCCGTGCGTGCCGACCTGCTCCAACCCCATATGCTCGAGAATATGAGCGACGGAGTCGCCCATCTCGGCGGTCGGCGCGAGCGAGAGATCCACGATGCCAAAAGGCACGCCCAGGCGCTCCGACGCCATCGTGCCGACCAGCTGACCCGTGCGTGTGATCTTGAACGCTGCCTTCTTAATCTCCTCGGCGACTTCGTTAAAGCTGGCGCCATGCAGATCGCCGAGCGCGCGATCGACCACACCCGGACCCGAAACGCCGACAGAAACGACACAATCTGGCTCCCCGACACCGTGGAACGCGCCGGCCATGAAGGGGTTGTCGCCCACCGCATTGGCGAAAACCACCAGTTTTGCGCAGGCAATCGAGCTGCGGTCGGCGGTCTGCGCCGCAGCTTCCTTCACCACTTCGCCCATGCGGCGCACTGCATCCATGTTGATGCCCGCGCGTGACGACGCTACGTTGACCGAGCTGCACACCAATTCGGTCTCGCTAAGAGCGTGGGGAATGGAGTCGATGAGCCGCTTCTCGCTGGTCGTCGCGCCCTTTTCGACGAGCGCCGAGTAGCCGCCGAGGAAGTTCACGCCAGAATCGCGGGCGGCGCGGTCCAGTGCCTTGGCCACCACGGTGGGGTCGCCTTCGCAACCGGCCGTGATGAGGGAAACTGGTGTGACGGAGATGCGCTTATTGACGATCGGAATGCCCAGCTCCGCCTCGATACCCTCGCAGACCTCCACGAGGCGAGCGGCCTGCCTGGTTACGCGGTCATACACCGCCTGTGCGGTGGCTTCCATTTCAGAGCGAGAGCACTCGAGCAGGGAAATGCCCATGGTGACCGTCCGGATATCCAGACGGTACTTCTCGATCATGTCAATAGTGTCGAGGAACTTAGATTGCGCGAAGTTGAAATCCATCCTGGTCGCGCCCTTTAAATCTCGTTGACGGCGTTGAATAGCGCCTCAGACTGGATTCGAATGACAAGCCCCTCCCGCTTGCCGACGGAATCCATGTAACCCTGCAGCGTGCTGATGGGGGTGGCCTTCTCGTTGAACTCCACCCGCAGGATCATGGTGAACCATTTATCCATGAGGGTCTGGGAAACATCGACGATGTTGACGTCCTGCTCCGCCAGAGCAGTGGTGACGGCGGCGATGATGCCGGTGTGATCCTCGCCGGTGACGGTAATGATGGCAAACATGGCCTCAATTTTAGCCGGTGGGGAGGTGGGGAAAATCTGTGGATGGCGGTTGTGCTGGTGGCGAGTTTGTGGCGAAGCATGTTCAGAGCCACCCAAAAAACACTTCACGACACCTATGTCACCTCGTGCCATCTGTGGAGGCGGCATGAGGTGACATAGGTGTCGTGAAGTGGGGAGGAGGGGGAGGGGCGTGGGCGTGAGCGTGGGCTGTGCCAGAGCGAGGGGCAGCCCTACGGAGCCAGCCCTATCGGACGTCGACGAACTCCTTGACAATCCACTTGCGCAGGGCGAGCAGAATCAAGCCCAGGACAACCGAGGCGATACCCAGGGTGATGAAGAAGGTGTTCTCAGCAGCGGCATCCTCATAGTTGTAGAAGCCGGCCAGGGTGCCTGCCAGCGAAGTACCCATAGCGACTGCCATCAGCCAGACGGCCATCATGCGCGACGGGAATGCTGCCGGAGCGACCTTGGTAGCAAGGGCGTTGCCGACCGGGCTCAGCATGAGCTCACCCATGGTGAACAGGAAGAGAATCCAGATAATCGCATACAGCGGAGTGGAGTTCTCACCGCCACCGGAGAATGGGATGAAGAAGAACAGCGAGATACCGATGATGATGTTGGCGACACCGAACTTCACTGGGGTGGACCACTGGCGGTCACCAAGCTTGGACCAGGCGGCTGCAAAGACCATCGAGAAGGCGATGATGAAGATCGGGTTGATCGAGTTAATCCAGGCCGGGGACATTTCCCAACCGAAGATCTCGCGGTCGAGGCGGATGTCCGAGTAGATGGCCAGCACCGTGAACTGCTGCTGGAAGATACCGAAGAACAGCACGCCTGAGACGAACATCGGGATGAAACCGACCAGGCGAGTCTTCTCCGATTTCGTCGTAAGTGGCGAGGAGTACATCTGCCACCACAGCACCACAGCGGCGATCAGTGCAATCACTGTGACCACAGTGGAAAGAGTCGTGACCGGAACAATTCCGGTGGAAACCAGCGTAACCGAGACAACAGTGATGACCACTGCAATGCCAATCCATACCGGGTACTGCTTCTTCGGCAGTGGGTTCGGAATCTCATGGCCGGCCTCGGCGATGGTGGACTTGCGCATCAGGATGTACTGAATCAGACCGGCAGCCATACCGATAGCGGCCAGGCCGAAGCCCCAGTGGAAGCCCTTCATTCCCCAGATCCAGCCGGTGAGCAGTGGGCCGAACAGGGCACCGATATTGACGCCCATGTAGAAGATGGAGAAGCCGGCGTCACGACGCGGGTCGTCCTTGGCGTAGAGCTGACCCAGCACGACCTGTGCGTTGGTCTTCACGCCGCCGGAGCCGATTGCGATGGAGACAAGGCCAATAGCCAGGCCAATCACGCCGGGGATGAATGCCAAGGAGATGTGGCCAAACATGACCAGGATGGCGGAGTAGAACAGTGTCCGCTCCGAGCCAAGGATACGGTCGGCAACCAGAGAGGCAACGAGTGCGGCCATGTAGACAAGACCGCCGTAAGCACCGACGATGGAGGTAGCAGCACCCTTGTCCAGGCCGAGACCGCCCTGAGTGGTCTCGTAGTACATGTAGAAAGCCAGGATGGCCTGCATGCCGTAGAAGCTGAAGCGCTCCCACATTTCGATGCCGAAGAGGTTGGCGAGACCCCACGGTTGGCCCATGAACGTGCGTTCTTCGCTGGACCCTGCGGGGTTGTGAGTTCGTTGGGTCTCAGCAGTTGGTTGATTGCCGAGAGCCTCGTCTGAAGATTTGTCCATTCTTCAATTATCGAGGCGGAGTGCAAAAATTAAAAACCAGATTTAGTCAGTGAACTAAACCGAAGGGTTAGGGACGGGTCCGAAGGCTTAGTCCAGAGACTTACGAGCAACCGCATTCGACGCTGCTCGCCAACCCAGCAGCAGCAAGGCGCTCATGACTGAGGCAACCAGAATGAAGGACCAGTGCGGGACTGCCGAATTGCGGGTGGCCCACACAGCTAGGCCGACGACGACAGTGCCGAGCCACACAATTGCGCCTGAACTCACTGCACGCGGGTTCGGCTCGTTCTTAATCAGCGCGGTGCCCAGGAGGACACCGAATGCGAACGGCCACCAGGTATCGAGGATATTGATGAAGGTAAAAGGATCCTCGGGAGTGTTGTGAGCCAGACGTGCCAACACGGCGAAAATAAAGATGGCGAGGATGTCAATCAAGAACGTCGATACGCGTGTGTTCATGCTTCTTAGTCTAGCGACCCCTCAGATTGGTGGGTGACCAGCGACCAGCGGCGAGGAAGCCATTAGCGGTCAGCGACTGGCTGATGCTCGGGCTGATCCTTGTGGTCGAAGCCGAGGGCGTAGATAATCCAGCCCACAATTGCCACCAGGACGAAGGAAACGATGCGGTAGACCAGCACCGCTGCAAAGGCCTCGGCGCCGGTGGTGCCGCCTGCGATGAGAGCCGCGGTCAAAGCGGCCTCGACAGTGCCGATGCCGCCCGGTGTGGCCTGGATGAAACCTGCGAGCTTGCCGGTTACGAAAGCCAGCAGCACCTTCGTAGCGGAGATGTCATCGACACCAACGGCACGGATGGCGGCGTAGAGACAGACAATTTCCGCGACCCAGTTGATAAAGGACCAGGTGAAGGAAAGAGCCAAAGTTTGCACGGGCAACTTCACGCTGGTCAGCTGTTTGACGGACTCTTCAAGTCGGTCGACATCGGTGTCCGCGGGCTTCTTTCGAATCTTGTTAAAGACACGCAGACACCACGCGCCTGTCTTGTTGAGAAAAGCCGGGTTCTGCGAAATCCGCCACAGCAAAATGGTGGCTAGTAAAACCGCAATTGCCATAGCGATGAGCACTGCGGTCGTGCCACCCTGTCCGACGAAGAAGAGGCTGCCAAGCCCCAGAAATGCCAGACCTAAAAACGACAACGCGCCCGAAAAAAGCACGAACCAGCTGACAAGGACCGCGGATGCGCCCCACTGCATCATGCGCTTAATCTGCAGCGCCGTGGAGAATGCGGCACCACCGGGAACGGTGACCGCCCACGCGTTGGATGCGAGGGTTAGCGCATTGGTGCTACGGCGAGTGGCTGCTTTTACGCCTCCAGCTCGCAACAGCAGACGCATCACTTCCGCCATCGCGTAGAGCGAAAAAGCCACGGAAAAAATGGCGATGAACAGCCACTTAGCATCGACATCCGCAAGGATTTGGAGCCCCTGGACGACGCTGTCCCAGTTTCTTACCGTCAGGACGATACCGGCAATCACGAGGGCCACGAGGATTATCGATCGTAGCCAGCTCGAATTGCCGGTTTTGAGGACTTTTTTAAGTCGTGACATAAATAAGAAGCCTGTTCGTCTTCCTGTTCGTCTCCCTAGACGTCGCCGCGGTGGTCTCCCTAGTCGTCGTTCTTACCGTCGCGCTCCTTGAGCAACGACGTGAGCGGACGGAACGGCTGCAGCCACGCACCGCCATCTGGCAGGCGGTCGAGGTCGATACGCGGTAGCGGCTCGCGGAAGACGCCCTTGATTTCCTCCAGGTCAACGAAGCGAATCGCATCGGAGGTCAGCGCCCAGGAAGCATGCTCGTGAAAACCGATGACGGTTACCGGAATCCCTTCGGAGGCGAGCTTTTCCAGCAGCTCCTGGAAGTTCTGGCCATCGGCGGACGCAACGACGACGCTGCGCAACACGCCCTCGTCGTAACGCCGTTGGATGTGCGCAATCATGTCGGGGTCAACGTCGGTGTCCTCTTCGATCTTCGGCTTTGCGAAGACCGCGAAACCGACATTGCGCAGGGCCTCGACCCAGGGGCGGACAATCTCCGCAGAGCCCGGGTTGACGTTGGTGAAGACCGTGGCTTCGGGGAGGACATCGGAGCCGATTTTCTTGGATACGCGCTCGGCTTCGTCGATAAGCCATTTACCCACGGCGTCGAAGCGCGGGCGGTGCGCGGCGGTCGGGCGGGAGCCAAGGATAGCGCCGAGCCCCATGTCCAAGTTCGGGGCGTCCCATACGAGCAGTGCGGTGGGGTGCGTCTCGGTGGTGTTGTAGCTGGCAGAGGTGTTCTGGGTAGTGCTCATGTTCCTATGCCTCTTTCTTGCGCCAGATGAACTCGTGGATGTCGTGGTCGAGGTTCAGGCCGCGGGCTTCGAACTTGGTCGTCGGTCGGTCGAGAAGCATGGGGGATTCCGGCCACGGCCAGGCGATGGGCTCGAGCGTCGGCTCGACCTCGCGGAGTTCCTCAATCCATTCCGCGTAGTCCGCGTGGTCGGTGGCGGCGTGGAAAATGCCGCCGGGCTTCAGACGCGAAGAGATCAGGCGCAACGTGCCGGACTGCACAATGCGGCGCTTGTGGTGGCGTGCCTTCGGCCACGGGTCCGGGAAGAACAGGCGCACGCCGGCCAGCGACTCCGGCTCGATCATGCGCTGCAAAACCTCGACGCCGTCGCCGCGGACCATGCGGATGTTCGACACCTCATTGCGCACGGTGGCAGAGAGCAGTTTCGCGAGGCCAGGGCGGTAAAGCTCAACTGCGATGATGTTGTGGTCCGGTTCTTGCGGAGCCATAGCCACGGTGGACGTGCCGGTGCCGCAGCCAATCTCGACGATGGTCGGGCCCTTGCGGCCAAACCATTCCTCCACGTCAATGACTTCGTCGGAGAGGACCTTGCCGTAAGTGTCCCAGTTGTCTTCCCAGATTTTTTCCTGGTTGGGGGTCAAAGTGCCGCGGCGGAAGGACAGATTGCCGATGCGCGGGTAGTCAAGACCGTCGTCGAATTGGGTCTTTTCCGGACGACCTGCAGGCAATTCGCCCTTCTTCGGCTGGCGCTCATGCGGCTGTTCCGCCTGCTCGTCTCCGCGAGTTGGCAATGGTTCAGATTCCTGCGAAACCGCAGGCTGTTCGATATTTTCAGAAAAATCAGAAGTAGTCACGTTCCCTATTGTCCACGACATCGGCCAACTATCCAATCATTGCCCCTAGGATTTTTGTTGTTGTCCTGGCGGTTTCACTTCGGTTGACGATGCCGCGTCGTCCCGAACTGGCGGCATGGCGGGGAAAGTTGTTTTGTCGACTTGCCGAATCCGCGGTCCGCTGTAGGCTGAACGCGAAGCCGCGCTTATTTGTTGGTTGAAGCGGCGCTTGGGGTCTGCCTAGCGCAGCGTTTCAGGGCGCGGAATCTGGCTCACGGGCCGTATGGGGGTTACGCAGGTTTTAACTAAACCACGCAGGGGCTTTATGGGAGGGGACTAGGCCGAATGGACCTTATTTCCGCAACTGATGTCACGGAAACAACACAGCCGTCAACGGGATCTACATCGTCGTCGTTGCGCGCTGCCGTGGTGGACTGGCTGTCATCACGGCAGGCCGCGCACTCGGACACCGCTAACACGAGCGGCGCGGAGGTGTGCGTCGCCAAGGCGCTTGAGCGCGAGAAACGGCCACCGATAATCTGCGCGCGATTGCGCAGGGGCGTGCGCGAAACCGCTGTGCGCGAGGCATTTTCGCAATGTCACGCGGAGCTGGCCGACAAGCTGCCCGCCCCTGTCGCGCTGGTCATCGAGCAACAACCGATTCGCCATTCGCTTGCCGACGAGTATTGCGACATCTCCACAAACGAGACAGCTGAACACACTTTTTTGTTCAGCTCCGCGTTGCGGAAGATTGCTGAACGCTACGGTGCGGAAGACGAATCACGCGATGATGACGGGCTACTCGCAGTGCAGTTGACTGAGATCGCGGCAGCCTTTCCCGCGGCTAGAGACAGCCTGGAGGAGTTGCTATGGCAACACCGGACGTAGTTGAGCCACGCCCGGTCTCGGCGGAGGGGTCTGAGCAGCCACCGCTCCTTGTCACCAAAGCTGGGGATGCAGCGGACCGCGCGGACCTCTCGCAGATCGTTGACACTGCGATGCCGCCACGTCGGCTGGAGTTTGTGGATAAACGCAGCGCCGTCGTGCTCTATGTTGCAGACAGCGAGGTGCAGCCCACGCGGGAGTGTGTCAGCACGGTTGCAGCAATTAGCCAGGCCACCGGTCGCGTTGCAGTTGGCCTGATTGGCAATGGTGAGTATGTCGAGGCCTGGCGTCAGGAAATCGACAGCACAATCCCGATGGGAGCGCTGGACGAGAGGATGGCCAGAACCCTGGTTCTGCTGGCAGAAGGCCCGCCCAGAAACTCGGGGGAAACACTGAGTGCGCGCCGGGCTCGAAATGTGCGAGCTCAGCTGGCGCAGGAGCGATCGCGCGGAGCCGGGGCGGCGGCGCGATTGCAGCGGAAGATGCAGTTGGCAGCTGAGAGTGCAGTGCGGGATGCGCTCCAGGAAGTGGCTGACGGCCCCGCGGGTGACCAAGCGGAACTTCAGGGCCGTGCCGAAATTGCAGCGACGCGGCTGCAGCAGCGGTGTGGCGACGAATTGGGCCTTCATGTGGAAATCCCGGTGCCCGCTCCAGAAAGTCCGGCTCGCCCCAGTTATGCCATGGACACTCTGGTGGCGGTGGCATCGCTTGGCGTGGCGGTCGGCGCAGTGCGGATCGTCCACGGATTGCTGATGTGGATTGGGGTGCCGACGCTTGCGGCGCAGCTGGTCGCACTCGCAATAGGCCTCGGTGTTGCGGTGGTGGCGGTGAGCGCAACGATTCGTCGTAACGCACGCCAACGCACCTCGCAGTGGCGGGCAAATTACCTTGCCCATCTGCGGCGAAAATGGACACAGTCCGTGGAGATGACGGTGCGCGAAGCCATTGGTGCGCGGGGTCCGGGATGGCGAATAGAGCAGCTGGCGGAGTACACCGGAACGCCTGCACGATAGCTGTGACAGCGAAGAGAAATAGGGGGATATCACGATGGATGAGTTTTCTTTACTGCAGTACTTTTCCGATCAACCCGCGTCCGATGGCGGGGTGGAGGCGCGTTCGCCCGCTACGCCGTGTGGTTTGGAGGCGGCGACACCGATTGATGGGCAGTCGGCGGACGTTGGTGGTGCCGGGCTGGTTGTGGAGGTCGATGGGCAGCTCTACGACCTCGGCGACGACGAGGGGTCAATTACGCTTGCCGACGATTCCGGGTTGTCAATCTATTCAGATCTGGACGGTGACGGCACGGTGGATCACGTTACGACGGTCCGTTTTGACGGCACTTGGGAGTCTTGGAGCAGTGATGATGTGAGGGCTGCTGACGCGATGGGCGGAGCAGCAGTGGAACCGGCATCAGCCGCGGGGAAGTGGGATGCGTATTCATGGGAGCAATCCGCTCGGGGCAGCTGGGACTAACGACTTTGGGAACGCTGCGCACGGGGGTACCCGTGTCTCGGTTGCTTACAAATGGGGGTAACTGCCCGCAAGGGGTTAATGGTTGTAAATTTATATGGTGAGGCTGGCCTTGGTCCCTGGTTATGGCCGTAAATGAACAGGTCGCAAGAATGGGGCGGGGAAAATTATTTGTTGTAAAGCTGTGATGTAACGGCTTGCAAATGCGGGAACGAGCCGATTGTCGATGTGGGGCCCGGCAACTTTCGGTATCCCCCGGTAGCCTTAAATTAAGACGCGAATCAATGAGTCAGGAGAACTGATGTCCGCACCTTCTATTCCTGGTCTCGAGGGCCAGGCCCCGACCGAGAACGCCGAACTGCTGCGCTGGATTGCTGAGGTCGTAGAACTGACCCAGCCAGACAAGGTTGTCTTTGCTGATGGCTCGGAAGAAGAGTGGAACCGCCTTACCCAGGACCTGGTTGATAAGGGAACTCTTATCAAGCTGAATGAGGAAAAGCGCCCGAACTCTTTCCTTGCCCGCTCTAACCCGAAGGACGTTGCTCGTGTGGAGTCCCGCACGTTCATCGCTTCTGAAAAGGAAGAGGACGCTGGCCCGACCAATAACTGGGCGGATCCGGTCGAGCTGAAGAAGGAAATGACCGAGCACTACCGCGGTTCCATGAAGGGCCGCACCATGTTCGTCGTTCCGTTCTGCATGGGTCCGATCACCGACCCGGAGCCGAAGCTGGGCGTTCAGCTGACCGACTCGGAGTA
This sequence comes from Corynebacterium sp. MSK032, assembly GCF_030232065.1. Lineage (NCBI taxonomy): Bacteria > Bacillati > Actinomycetota > Actinomycetes > Mycobacteriales > Corynebacteriaceae > Corynebacterium > Corynebacterium sp. MSK032. The sequence goes on from NZ_JASPJR010000007.1 coordinate 72,952, forward strand.
CGTGGTTCTCTCTATGCGAATCATGACCCGCATGGGTCAGGATGCCCTGGACAAGATTGGCCCGGACGGAGACTTCGTCCACGCTCTGCACTCCGTTGGCGCTCCGCTGGAGGAGGGCCAGGAGGACGTTGCATGGCCGTGCAACGATGAGAAGTACATCACCCAGTTCCCGGAGACCAAGGAGATTTGGTCCTACGGTTCCGGCTACGGCGGAAACGCCATCCTGGCCAAGAAGTGCTACGCACTGCGTATCGCTTCGGTCATGGCCAAGGAAGAGGGCTGGATGGCTGAGCACATGCTCATCCTGAAGCTCACTAATCCGGAGGGCAAGGCCTACCACATCGCCGCTGCATTCCCGTCTGCATGTGGTAAGACCAACCTGGCTATGCTGACTCCGACCATCGAGGGCTGGAAGGCCGAGGTCGTCGGCGACGACATTGCATGGCTGAAGTTCGGTGAGGACGGTCGCCTGTACGCTGTTAACCCGGAGAACGGCTTCTTCGGTGTTGCACCGGGCACCAACTACTCCTCCAACCCGAACGCCATGAAGACCATGGAGGCCGGTAACACCCTGTTCACCAACGTCGCGCTGACCGACGATGGTGACGTCTGGTGGGAAGGCATGGAAGGCAAGCCGGAGCACCTCATTGACTGGAAGGGCAATGACTGGACTCCGGATTCCGACGAGCTGTCCTCGCACCCGAACTCCCGTTACTGCACCCCGATTTCGCAGTGCCCGGTCGCCGCACCGGAGTACGACGATCCGCAGGGTGTCCCGATCGACGCCATCCTGTTCGGTGGTCGCCGCCCGGACACTGTGCCGCTGGTGACCCAGGCACTGTCCTGGAACCACGCAACCTTCATCGGTGCAACCCTGGCTTCCGGCCAGACCGCTGCTTCCGCTGAGGCCAAGGTCGGTTCCCTGCGCCATGACCCGATGGCAATGCTGCCGTTCATTGGCTACAACGTCGGTGACTACCTGCAGCACTGGATTGACATGGGTGTCAAGGGCGGCGACAAGATGCCAGAGGTCTTCCTGGTCAACTGGTTCCGCCGCGGCGAAGACGGCCGCTTCCTGTGGCCGGGCTTCGGTGACAACTCTCGCGTTCTCAAGTGGATCATTGACCGCATTGAGGGCCGTGTTGGCGCCAAGGAGACCGTTGTTGGTCACACCGCTAAGGCAGAGGACCTGGACCTGACTGGCCTGGACATCGACTTTGAAGATGTCAAGGAAGCCCTGAAGGCACCGGCTGCTAAGTGGCAGGGTGACCTGCCGGACAACGAGGAGTGGCTGAAGTTCCTCGGCGACCGCGTTCCGCAGGAAGTCTGGGACGAGTTCGAGGCTCTGAAGGCTCGTATCGAGAAGAGCCTGCAGGACTAAGATCTTGCTAGCTAGCCTTGCTAAAAGCTAGAACATAGAACCACCCCCTTGTTGCCCGAAGTGGCTGGCAAGGGGGTGGTTTGTGCAGTACAACGATGAAGGGTGACACGCAATGCAATTAACGCTTTTCTCTGATTTGAGCCTGCGTGTCATCACTTTGATGGCGATGGGGGAGCCGGGACGGAAGTACACCGCTGCTGAGGTGGCGGAGTCTCTCAATGCGTCTCGCGCGCATGTTTCCAAGGTTGTCTCGCGGCTTGTGGAGCTCGGCTTCTTGGAAGCGGTCAAGGGGCGCAATGGTGGCATCTATCTGCGAGATTCGGCTACGGAAAAATCCGTCGGCAAGCTGCTGCGCACTCTGGAAAACAACGAGGTCGTCGATTGTGTCGGCACTGACTGCCCATTACTGCCGACGTGCCTGTTGCGTGGCAAGTTAGCGGCTGCACAGGAGGCGTTCTTCGCCGCACTGGATCCGGTGTTGATTGCTGATCTCATTCCGCCCAAATCGGCTAATGGTGCGGATGCCAATCGCCCCGAGGGAGACGGTCCGCAGGGGAGTACCCAGCTCAATATTCGTCCGGTTTAGGTGCAGAGCTGAAGGCCTGACCGCGGGTTGAAAAAGCTAAAAATGGTGCTGTCGAAGTTTTCTGGTGAAGTTTTCGACATTGCCATTTGTGCAGTTCAAGACGGGTAAAACTCAACCGCATAGAGTAGTTAGGGACACCATTGGGTGATAATACGCAAACGGAATGCGCAATATGGTGTTATTGTGAAGTCATGCCAAACCTGAATGTCAACAAGAACGGCCTGACCCCAGAGCAGGCTGAAGTCATCACCCAAACCCTGCCCGTTGTCGGTGCCAACATCGAGAAAATCACGCCGAACTTCTATAACCGGATGTTCGCTGCTCACCCGGAGCTCATTGCCGATACCTTCAACCGCGGCAACCAGAAGCAGGGTGCTCAGCAGAAGGCGCTGGCGGCATCCGTCGCTACCTTCGCAGCTACCCTGGTCGACCCAGATGCTCCCGCCCCGGAAGAACTGCTTTCCCGCATCGGCCACAAGCACATCTCCGTTGGTATCAAGCCGGAGCAGTACCCAATCGTACACAAGCACCTCTTCGATGCCATCGAGGAAATCCTCACCCCAGAGGTCTTTCAGGGAGCTGTCCGCGATGCGTGGGATGCCGTCTACCTGGAGATGGAGCGTGTTCTCATCAACTTCGAGAAGGGGCTCTATGACGACCTCGGTGTCGAAGCAGGCGATGTCTTCCGCGCCGCTCACGTCGTCTCCCGTGAAGAGCGCGGTGATGACGTCGCAGTGTTCTCCGTCAAGCTTGACGACGAAACCCCCGTTTCCTACCTCCCAGGACAGTACATCTCTGTGCGCCAGACCATGCCGGACGGCGCCGGCCAGCTACGGCAATACTCTCTGGTCGGCGGCGAGGAAGGTGTTCTGACCTTCGCGGTTCGTCGTGTCGATGCCTCCGAGGACCTGCCGGCTGGCGAAGTTTCCACACAGCTGTGGGAAAAGGTGCAGCCGGGCGATGCCATCGAAATTTCTCTGCCTGCAGGTGACCTGGTGTTGGATACAAAGTCCGATGACCCGGTAGTGCTCATTTCCGCAGGTATTGGCGCCACCCCCATGATCGGCATGCTGGATGCCCTGGTGGCCGCCGACTCTAAGCGTGATGTTGTCGTCCTCCACGCGGACCGCGCCGAGAACACCGACGCACTGCGTGCAGAACGCAATAACGCAGTCTCTGCGCTAGCCAATGCCCGCCAGCAGGTGTGGTACGAGCCGGATTTGATGAATCTGGCTGATACGGAGCTGCCGGAGGGTGCTCAGTTCTACCTCTGTGGTGGCAATGGTTTCCTGCAGGCCATTCGCCAGCAGCTCGCCGATCGCGGTATTGACCGCAATAACGTTCACTTCGAGCTGTTCAGCCCGAACGATTGGCTGCTCGATGCCTAACGCCACAACTGCGCCGTCGGCATAAAAGCCATCGTCACAAATAAAGCCGAATGACCAGCGACGATGTATGCCCGGGGCTGGTCATTGTGCTGTTTGTAGCATCGGCGGCTTCGTATTACTCGGCCAAGCCGGAAAGCTCCGCAACAACCTCGCCCGCATATTGAACCTCGCACTGCGCAAACCCAATACCTGCCCATAAGTTGAGATATTCAGAATCGCCGGCCTTATTCGCCGCGCCTCGAATCGGCGTGGTCAAGTAGTGCAGTTGTGGGTAAAGTTCCGGCGCGATCCTAGAAAACTCCCGGGTAAACGTGTTCTCGATGGCACGCGCTGGCTTGCCGGAAAAAGCATGAGTCAAAACGGTGTCACGCCCCACCAAATCACGCAGTGCCCGTCGGTGCGTCTCCTTCGTACCCGCCTCCGCGGTGGTGAGGAACCGTGTGCCAGCTTGCACAGCCACCGCGCCGGCTTCCACAAGCTTGACGACGTCCTCTCGGTTACCCACCCCACCAGCGGCGATGATAGGTACATCGGTTACCGCACATGCTTCGGTGACTGCTTGGGCGAGCTCTTCTACAGAGGCCCCAATGCTGTCGGACGAATCCTTCCCCTTCACAAATGCGCGGTGCCCACCCGCAGCTAGTCCCTGCAGGACAATGCGATCAGCGCCAGCCTTCGCCGCCGCCTGTATACCCTCAATTGAGGTCGCATTCAAAATCACTTTGCGGCCTGATTCCTTTACCCGAGCAATGACCTCGTTATCTGGGTAGCCAAAGGTAAAGGAGACGAACTTCAGGGCATCGGGATTGGGCAGAAAGTCATCAGCGAGAATTGCCTCGACTTTCGCCGAGAAGTAGTCATCTGACCAGGTCGGAGTGTCAGGCAAGTCGATGTCGAAGTGGGCAGCGGCCGGCGCCAGACGATTACGAAAAGCGGTCCACTGAGCAAGTTCCTCCTCTGAGGTTCCGATACCGGCGTCAGCGGTGTTGGGGCAGAAGAGGTTGATGCCGAAACCTTTGCCGTCGTCAAGCAGTGTGCACGTCTGGTGTGCCTGTTCAGTGAGCTTTTCGACAGTGAGGTAGCCGGCGGCAAGGGTGCCAAGCCCGCCAGCATTGGAAACGGCAGCGACGAGTTCGGGCGTGGATGGGCCACCGGCCATCGGTGCCAAAATGATTGATGAGCGTCGGAGGTTTTCGAGTGTCTGCGAGGTTGTACTGCTCATAAGGGCGAGAGTAACACTAAGGCCGGATTCCCCCGCGTGGGAGAACCCGGCCGGTTCCGACGAGCGACGTTGCGCAATAGACGTCGCGCTACCGCCTCAAAAACTCAAGAACTACTTGGTGCTCTCCGGCGGATCCAGCGGCATACCCTGGCCAGCGCGGTAGAACGGAATGTCCTGCGGTGCCAGCGGGGTCTTGCCGGCGATGAGATCAGCGGCCTTTTCGGCAATCATCATGGTCGGTGCGTAGATATTGCCATTGGTGATGCCCGGCATGACCGAAGCGTCAACCACGTAGAGGCCCTCGGTGCCGTGAACCTGCATGGTTTCCGGATCGACCACGGCCATCTCGTCGGAGGCCGGCCCCATCTTGCAGGTGCAGGATGGGTGCAGTGCGGTCTCGGCGTCCTTGCGGACCCACTCGAGAATCTCCTCGTCGGTCTGCACATCTGCACCCGGGGAAATCTCGCCGTCGGTGTACTCCTTCATTGCCGGAGTGTCCAGCAGCTTACGGGAGACCTTCACAGCCTCGACCCATTCACGGCGGTCCTGATCAGTGGACAGGTAGTTGAACAGAATCGACGGCTTGACCTTGATGTCCGAGGAGGTGATGTGGACATGGCCACGGGCATCCGAGTACATCGGACCAACGTGGAACTGGAAACCGTGCGGGCTATCGATCTTCGTGCCGTCGTAACGCATGGCCAGCGGCAGGAAGTGGAACATCAGGTTCGGGTAGGGCTCGTTGTCGTTGGAGCGCGCGAAACCGCCACCCTCGAAGTGCGACGTTGCCACCGGGCCCTTGTGGGTGAGCAGCCACCACAGGCCAATGAACGGCCAACGCCACTTCTCCAGGTACGGCTGTGAAGACACCGGCTGGGTGGCGTTGTACTGAATGTAGACCTCCAGGTGGTCCTGCAGGTTTTCGCCGACACCAGGCAGGTGCTTGACGACGTTCACTCCGGCGGCATTCAAGACCTTCTCATCGCCAATGCCGGAGACCTCGAGCAGCTGCGGAGAGTTGAAAGCGCCACCGCAGAGGATGACCTTGTCTGCTCGCACCTGACGTGTGCGCCCCTTCCAGGCGTACTCCACGCCGACGGCCTTGGTGCCCTCGAAGAGAATGCGGGTGGCTTCTGCGCGGGTGCGAAGCTCCAGATTTGGACGCTGCAGAGCCGGGTGCAGGTATGCGCGGGCAGCGGAGAGGCGACGGCCCTTGTCGATGTTCGCGTCGAAGGGGCCGAAGCCCTCCTGGCGGTAGCCGTTGACGTCCGGGGTGTAGTTGTAGCCGGCCTGCTGGACAGACTTGAAGAAGGCCTTGAACAGCGGAGAATCGGCCGGACCGCGCTTCATGCGCAGTGGGCCGTCGTGGCCACGGCGCGGGTCGTCCTTGTCGGAGCCGAGTGCATTTTCCATGCGCTTGAAGTACGGCAGAACGTGGTTCCAGCCCCAGTTCTCCAGCCCCTTGGTGTCGCCCCACTTGTCGTAGTCCATGGGGTTACCGCGCTGGTAAATTTGGCCGTTGATGGAGGAGGAGCCGCCGACGACCTTGCCGCGGGCGTGGTAGATGCGGCGACCGTTCATCTCCGGTTCCGGCTCGGATTCGTACTTCCAGTCGTAGTACTTGTTACCGATTGGGAAGGAGAACGCCGAAGGCATGTGAATGTAGAGATCCCAGAGGGAGTCCATGCGGCCGGCCTCGAGTACGAGCACCTGCTGAGTGTGGTCTGCGGACAGCCGGTTAGCCAGCACAGAGCCGGCAGAGCCCGCGCCAACGATGACGACGTCGCGGTGTTCGACTGTGGTGTTGCCATTCTTTTTACCGAAGTTGAAGACAGCCGGGAAAGCTCCCATGTTCTGGTGTACCTCCGTAGGTTGTTTGCCGATGCATATCGGAATGGTTTTCAAGGACTGTGATAAGCCCCGATAAGCCCCAAGTAATATTTAAAGGCGGGCCCTATATATTGATATTGGAATAAGTGGCCGGAGGCGTATCTCAAATCCCCTTCACCTATATAGAATGCCACACAATTGGTATTCAATTCCAGTTGGAATGATTTTAAACGTCTTGAAAACTGGGTAAATATGCAGGTGAAGGTGTTGATGTTGGTATTGGAGAATTCTTCTGAATCGATTCTTAAACTTGAGGGATTATTCAAACTAGGTATGCTGGGTTAGTTCCCGAATCTGAAGGATTTTCCTATGTCTGATACTCCGCCAACTGAGAAGGTAACGGAGGAAAAATCTGGATCGTCGCAAGGAATGCAGCGATCGCAGTCGGCCCCTCCACAACAAGCGCAAGCGAGTGTGACCTCCGAGCCTGAGGTCAACTGGCCTGTATTTATTATTTCAGGTGTTGGCATTCTTGCCATTGCCCTGTGGGCTATTTTTGCCCCGGACAATGCAGCGGACACCCTAGCTGGCATTGTCGCCTGGGTATCGAAGAACTTCGGCTGGTTCTATATTGTGACCGCGACGGTGGCAGTGCTCTTCATGCTCTACGTCGCTATCTCGCGAACGGGACAGATTAAGCTCGGCCCCGATCACGCCAAGCCTCAGTTTGGTCTGTTCTCCTGGGCCTCTATGCTCTTTGCGGCGGGTATCGGCATTGACCTGCTCTTCTTCTCGGTAGCGGAGCCGGTGGCACAGTTTTATGGCCCGCCGACCGGAGACGCGGAGACCATCGAAGCTGCACGTCAGGCAGTGGTGTTCACGCTCTTCCACTATGGCGTGACCGGTTGGGCACTCTACGCCCTGATGGGTATGGCATTCGGCTACTTCGCGTATCGCCTGAACATGCCGCTGACCATTCGTTCGGCGCTCTATCCGATTATCGGCAAGCGCATCCACGGCCCCGCTGGTGAAGCGGTCGAAATCGCGGCGATGCTGGGTACCGTTTTCGGTGTCGCAACCTCGCTGGGTATCGGCGTCGTCCAGCTGAATTACGGCCTGCGTGTGCTGTTCGGGGTGGATGAGAGTACGTCCTGGCAGATCGCTCTAATCGTCGTGGCCGTATCGGTGGCTATCGCCTCCGCAGTTTCCGGTGTCGACAAGGGAATTCGTCGTCTCTCGGAGCTCAACGTTGGCCTGGCCATCTGCTTGATGCTCTACATCCTGGTTACCGGCCGCACCGCGTTCCTGTTTGACGCACTGGTGATGAACGTCGGTGAGTACGTCTCGAAGTTCCCGTCCATGACTATGGATACCTACGCGTTCTCCGGAGCGCAGGAATGGTTGAACTCCTGGACCCTGTTCTTCTGGGCTTGGTGGGTGGCCTGGGCACCGTTCGTCGGTTTGTTCCTGGCTCGCATTTCCCGTGGCCGTAGTCTGCGTCAGTTTGTCGTCGGCACGCTGACCATTCCATTCCTCTTCGTTCTGATGTGGGTATCGGTGTTCGGTAACTCGGCTCTGGACCTGGTTATCGGTGGCGATTCGGAGTTTGGGCAGACTGCATTGGATTACCCGGAGCGCGCCTTCTACCTTCTGCTAGAGCAGTACCCGGCACCGATGTTGGTGGCGGCAGTCGCCTCCCTGATCGGTCTGCTGCTCTACATCACCTCGGCTGACTCGGCAGCACTGGTGATGAGTAACTTCACTTCGAAGATCACCGACACACAGCAGGACGGTAAGAAGTGGACCCGTATTTTCTGGGCTGTCGTGGTCGGTGTGCTGACCATCGCGATGCTCTACGTCGGCGGTATTCCGACACTGCAGTCCGCGACGATTGTGATGGGCCTGCCGTTCGCCTTTGTCATCTATCTGGTGATGTATGGCCTCTTTAAGTCGCTGCGACTGGAGCTGCTGCAACAGGATTCGACACGTCGAGCCCTCCATGGGGCGATGTCGGGCCGCGCCGTAGATGGCGAACAGGGCGACTGGCGTAAGCGACTTGCCCGCTCCATGTCCTTCCCGGGCAAGAAGCCAGTCATGCGCTACCTCGACCGAGTGGTACAGCCCGCGCTTGAACAGGTGGCAGAAGCTATCAGGGATCGTGGCGGCGAAGTGACGCTGCACCGTGAACCAGCAGAAGAAGTTGGCATCGACCAGATTGACCTGCAGGTCGGTTTCGGCGAGGAGATGAGCTTCCGCTACCAGGTCTATCCGGTTGAACACTTGACGCCGTCTTTCGCTGGCCTGGTACACCTGGACAGTGATGCTGATATTTACTACTACCGTCTCGAGGTCTTCACGCTTACCGGCTCGCTCGGCTACGACGTCTATGGCTACACCCAAGAGCAGCTGATTTCCGACGTCCTCGACCTCTACGAACGGCACTTGGAGTTCCTGCATATGCAGTCTGATCTCCCGGGCACCTCAGATCTGTCCGATAATGCCGAACCTGTCCGCGAATGGTCTGATGACTACGCCAAGGAGGATTCCTAAATGACCTTTAAGCCTTCCACTACTGATAAGGCTCTCGCAACCGAGACCGCCAAATCTCACGAAGGGGCCGCCACGCTGTTTATCAACGGCACCTGGTCCGCTGCAGCCGCTGGCAATACTCGCACCATCGAGTGCCCGGCCGACGGCTCTTTCATCGCCGAGGTCGCAGAAGCAGACGCAACCGACACCGAGCGCGCCATCGCCGCCGCCGACGCTGCTTTCCGACGTACCGGAGAAGGTTCCTGGGCATCCTGGAGCACAGCTGAGCGCAGCAAGTTGGTACTCGATATCGGAGCTGCCATCAGGCAGCGCAAGGACGAATTTGCCTGGGCAGAGGCTATGGATACCGGCAAGCGCCTGCCTGAGGCGGCAGCCGATATGGATGACATCATTGCCTGCTTTGAGTACTTCGGGAAGCTCGCGGGCAATGATGCCGGTCGTCTCGTGGATGCGGATGACCCGTCCGTCGTCGCGCGTATTGTGCGTGAACCTGTTGGTGTCTGTGGCCTGATTACGCCGTGGAACTACCCACTGCTGCAGACCGCATGGAAGGTTGCACCGGCGCTGGCCACGGGCAATACCTTTGTGCTCAAGCCGGCGGAGCTGACTCCGCACACAGCAATTCTGCTCATGCACGTCATCGATGATCTGGGTGTTCCGGCAGGCGTTGCCAACCTCATTACCGGAGCCGGTGCCGAAGCGGGCGCACCGCTGTCCTCGCATCCGAAGGTGGACATGGTCTCCTTCACTGGCGGTCTTGTCACTGGCAAGATTATTGCTGGTGAAGCGGCTAAGTCTGTGAAGAAGGTCGCGCTTGAGCTCGGCGGCAAGAACCCGAACATCATCTTCGCCGACGCCGATTACGAAGCCGCTTTGGACAATGCCCTCAATGCTGCGTTCCTGCACTCCGGTCAGGTGTGCTCGGCGGGCGCTCGCTTGATTGTGGAGGAGTCCATCGCCGAGAAGTTTGTCGACGATCTGGTCGAGCGCGCCGGACACATCCAGCTCGGCGGTCCGCTCGACGAGAAGGCCGAGACCGGTGCGCTGATTTCGAAGCAGCACCTGGATAAGGTCGCGGCATACGTCGATCGGGCCCGTGAACAGGGCGCTCGCGTGCGCGTTGGCGGCGAGATTGCCACCGGCGCCACCGCTGACGGTTCCGCCTCGCTTGCCGACGGCTACTTCTACCTCCCAACCGTGATTGACCAGGTCACCCGCGAAATGGACTGCGTTCACGACGAAGCCTTTGGCCCGGTGGTGACGGTGGAGACCTTCACCACGGTTGACGAGGCCATCGAGATTGGCAACGACACCGAATATGGCCTGGCCGGTGCGGTGTGGACATCCAACCGCGAGGTTTCTGAGCGCGTTTCCCGCGGGCTGCGTCACGGCACCGTCTGGATTAATGACTTTGGCCCCTACCTGCCACAGGCCGAATGGGGTGGCTTCGGCCAGTCCGGTATTGGCCGCGAGCTGGGCCCGACCGGCCTGGAAGAGTACACCGAAGCCAAGCTGGTCTACGAGAACACGGCGCCGGCTGTTACCGGTTGGTTCGAGGATCGTCGTTAAATAACTCGGCACAAGCCCGAGCAAAAATACGGGAAAACGACCCATCAGCCGTTATACTCACCGATTGAAAAAAATCGACTCTGCGCACAACTGCGATAAAGGTTTGCAGTTGTGCGCAATTTGTTCTCTAAAGGACATCTGCCGTGAACGCTTCTACTAGCTCTGACATTGCCAGTTCTGCTGCTCCCCAGACCTTCACGCGGAGGCAGCATGCTATCGCCTGGGCGGTTCACGGGTTCACGCTGACCGGTTTGGTGTGGGCAACGCTGGCGGTAGTGGCGCTTCTCGACGGCAAGCCGGAATGGATGTGGCTCTGGCTGGGTATCGCGCTTGTCGTCGACGGTGTCGATGGCAACATGGCGCGTAAGCACCACATCAAGGAAGTCGTGCCCTGGTTTAACGGTGCGGTGGTGGACAATATTGTCGACCACCTCACGTGGACGGCCATTCCTGCAGCGTTCATGGTTATGTACCTGCCGCTGGGGCCACGTCCGCTGGCGATTTTCCTGGCCATCGTAGTGTTGGTCTCCTCGATGTTCTGTTATGCCAACGAAGCCGCCAAGTCTGGGGACTACTACTTTGTGGGCTTCCCGGCGGCGTGGAATATTGTGGCAGTCCTGCTATGGGTGTGGAATGCGCCGATGGCAGTGTGTATCGCCGCAATCGTTATCTTCAGCACAATGACGCTGGTACCGCTGCACTACACGCACCCGTTCCGCGTGCAACGCGGCAAGGTGGGCAACATTGCTGCAACGTTTGTCTGGATTGTCACGACAGGCCTGCTTATCGCAATTGTGACGAAAGCGGCGTCGTTAAGCCTGACGGTGAGCCATGCGATGGTGGCCGTCAACGTTGCCGCCGGTGCGTGGCTGATTGTCGGTGGTGTGCGTCGCTCGTTTACCGGCCGGTAGCGGCGGGCAGTTGGTGCAGGATTGTGTGGATGAGGCGGTCGCGTAGCCAGCGGATGAATTCGACGGCGAAGGCGCCCACGATCATGGCGATGACGAATGCGGTGACCCACACGGGATAGTCGCGGCCGTTGAACCAGAAATAGACATACGGCGAGATAAAAGTCACCAGTGTGACCAGCAGTCCCAGCATTCGGCGCCAGAATGAGCTGCCGGTGAACATCTCCACAATTCCCCAGGTGTAGGGGATTGCCGTGATGATGTCGATAGTCCAGAGCACCCAGACATTGCCGTGGAAGCCGGGGACAAAAACTACTGGTAGCGCGCGCAGAGATGAGTAAATCAGCACCACCAGATACGCGAGCACCTTGGGGTTGTAGAGCAGCCGCCAGATCAGGTTGCGCTCAATGAGGTTCGCCCCGACTTTGCGCAGCGCATGCAGATTTTTGCTCTCCATCACCAATGTGTTGGTGCCTTCGAGCAGGTACGCCAGCATTTTTTGCTGCTCATGCGTGCCATGTGCCCACGCGTGCACTAGCGCAGTCGGCGAGAGTGCAATGGGAACAAGCGGTTCGCCACGGCGCTTCAGTGCGTCGGGAACCTCCAGGATGTCGTCGTTGAGCTTGTCGACGGCCAGTGCTGGGCCCACCACGTGCACCAAGTCATCACCGAGGATTGCGCGCACCTTGTCCACGTCGCTTTTGGGAAGCGAGCTGAGCCACAGTAGCTGCCTGGAAGACACTGCCATGCGAAGCGCGGTGCCCAGCGCCTCGGCGGCATCATCGATGGCGTAAAAGTCCTGTGTGTTGGTGTGGGCGAGTGAACGCAAGCTGTCGATTATTACGGCATTTTTGGCGTTGAGCTCGCTGAGTCGAGCGACGCCGGAGATTTCGACGACCTGCTCCGCGTCGATGGCGAATGTCCGGGTAAAAGGCAGATCGATTATGGAGCGCAGCACAAGGAATCGCTGTACCGGGGTCATCGCGAAACTTTTTGCACTCACAACTTTCCACACTGCCACAAAGTGGAACTCGGAGTGGTGAATCCTTCCTGGACGACAGTGTTATATACGGTTCGGTCTGTCTAGTGGGGGGTGCGGTTATCCTGCAAAAACGCAATAAACTTGGACTTTTCTCTGCGTATAAAGTAGTTTCCTAAACACCAGATAGACAGGTCTGTCCACAAAACTTAGGAGAACTACTTTCATGCTCATCTCAGGACTAGCGCTGGGCGCCGTGCTCGGCTTTGTTATGCAGCGAGGACGTTTCTGCGTCACCGGTTTCCTGCGCGATATCTTCACTCAGCGCAGCTGGCGCGGCTTCGTCGCCTTGCTGATTGTTATTTCCGTCCACGCCATCGGCCTGGCCGCACTGACCAGCGCCGGCGTGATTACTCCCGAATACAACGAACTGGCACCGGTGGCCGTTATCGTCGGTGGCGTTATCTTCGGGCTGGGTATCGTCCTGGCCGGTGGCTGTGCCTCGGGTACCTGGTACCGCTCCGGTGAGGGCCTGATCGGCTCTTGGATCGCACTGGTCTTTTACGCCCTATCCGCTGCTGCCATGAAGACTGGCTTCCTCAACGGCCTGCAGGATTCCCTGAAGGACCGCACCGTCGGCCTGACCAGCATCCACGCCTCTCTGGGCATTAGTATCTGGCCACTGGTCATCGCGCTGAGCGCCGTCACGGCATACTTCGCTGTCCGCTTCCTGCGCGAAGAATTCTCCGGTCCGCGCCCGGCCACTCTGGCGCCGCGCAAGTCCGGTCTCGCGCACATTCTGACTGAAAAGACCTGGCACGTGTACGCCACCGCCGCCATCGTCGGTGTACTTGGCGTTATCGCATGGCCGCTGTCCGCCGCCACCGGCCGCAACGACGGCCTCGGCATCACGACTCCGTCCTCCAACCTCGCCAACTACGTTGTCACTGGTGACACCGAGCGTTTCGACTGGGGCGTCCTCCTCGTCCTCGGCATCCTCGTCGGCTCCTTCATCGCGGCCAAGGCCTCCGGTGAATTCCGCCTCCGCGTCCCGGACGCCACCCAGGGTGCACGCTCGGTCGTCGGCGGCATCTTCATGGGTGTCGGCGCTGCGTGGGCCGGCGGCTGCACCGTCGGTAACGGCATGGTTCAGACCTCGCTGTTCAGCTACCAGGGTTGGCTCGCACTGGCGTCCATCGCCGCAGGTGTCGCTATCGCCGCAAAGCTCTGGCTGAAGCCGTCCGCACCTTCGCTTAACGACGTCCCGAGCACCCCTTCCACCACCAACGACACGGCGGTATCGGCAATTTCTCCGGTCACTTCGACTGCTACTTCGCCTGTGTCCCTGCCGGGTAGCGAAGGTGCCGCTGGCACCGAGGCCTCCCCGCTGGCGGGTGCCTTTGCTGTCGCTCCGGTGGCATTGCTCGACCGGAGCGTCGTCAAGCAGGAAGACGGCAAGCTTAAGCCACTGGGCGATGGGCGTTACGAGCTCGACACCGTCGGCGCGGTGTGCCCCTTCCCGCTGATCGAGGCCAAGGACGCGATCAACAAGATTGAGGTCGGCGAGGAGCTGGTGATCCCATTCGACTGCACCCAGGCCACGGATGCGATTCCGCGCTGGGCTGCGAAGGATGGCCACAAGGTCACCAACTTTGAGCAGACCGGTGAAGCTGGCTGGACGATTTCCGTCCGCCGCGGGAAGTAAGGCATGGTGACGGCGGGAGAGCGCTGTTAGGGTGAGGGCATAGATTGATTGACATCAACAACAAAGGAGCTCAACCATGGCAAAGAATATTCGACCACTAGATGCTCTCGTAGCCGCGGGTGCCGCCAGCGTCCTTGTGCTGGCCGGTTGCTCCTCCGATGATTCGGCTAGTACTGAGGCAAGCAGCACTGTTAGCGAAACCAGCTCTTCCGTGTCGGCCACCAGCTCTGAGGGGCATGACGACATGGATGATATGGACGATGCCGATGAGCATGGCGGTCATGGTGACCATGGTGATGACGCGATGGCCGGCCATGACCATCCGGCCGATGGTGGTCCGGCTCCAGAGGGAATGATTGCGGCGGACAACGCGAAGTTCCCGGTCGGCAGTGAAGTGCAGGTTCTCGCCGATCACATGCCGGGCATGAAGGGTGCAGAAGGCAAGGTTGTTGGTGTTTTCACCACCACAACCTACTCCGTTTCCTACACCCCGACCGATGGCAGTGAGCCGGTGAAGGACCACCGCTGGGTCGTTCATGAGGAGCTGGAGAACCCAGGCGAAGCACCGCTTGCCGACGGCTCCGAGATCACCATCAACGCCGAGCATATGGCGGGCATGAAGGGGGCCAAGGGCACTGTTGACTACTCCACCCAGGAGCCGGTGTACATGGTCGACATTGACGATGATGGTATGACCATGAAGAACCACAAGTGGGTTACTGAAAGCGAGCTTGCTCCGGAGGACTAGCAGGCTGTCTGGACGGTCTTTCCGGATAGCTTTCTCTCTTCTCCCGCTCAATCCGCTCCGACTCAAAATCGCCCAGCCACTTCACGACACCTATGTCACCTCATGCCGCCTCCACAGCTGGCACGAGGTGACGCCTGTGTCGTGAAGTGGCCCAGAAGGGGGGCGGAGCGAAGTGCCCTAGGGAAACAGGCCACCGCCCAGCTACAGATCCAAATCCAACGACGCACCTGGGATGGCGTCCAGCAGCCGCTGGGTGTATTCCTTCTCCGGGTGGTCGAAGAGATCGTCGGTCGGACGGTGTTCAACCATCTTGCCGTGCTCCATCACGATGACCTCATCAGCCACCTGCCGCACCACAGCGAGGTCGTGCGTAATAAACAGGTAGGCCAAATCCATCTCTTCCTGCAGCTCGGCGAGTAGTTCGAGCACCTGAGCCTGCACCACCACGTCGAGTGCTGACACCGCCTCGTCACAGACCACAACCTCAGGGTTCAGGGCCAGTGCACGCGCAATCGCCACACGCTGACGCTGACCACCCGACAGCTCACCGGGGAAGCGGCGCCCCATTTCCGCGGGAAGAGCGACGCGGTCGAGAAGCTCGAATACGCGCTGCTCACGCTCCTTCTTGGTGCCAATCTTGTGAATCCGCAGCGGCTCCTCGATGGAGGAATGCACCGTGCGCATCGGGTCCAGCGTCGCATACGGGTTCTGGAAAATCGGCTGAATGCGACGCCGCAGCTCCAGCTCCTCTTTACGATTCCGGCCCTGGACGCGTTTGCCGTCGAAAAGCACTTCGCCTTCGGTCGGATCGAGCAGCCCCAGCGCCATGTTGGCGACAGTGGACTTGCCCGAACCGGATTCGCCCACGATTCCAATGGTGCGACCGCGACGCAGCGTAAAGCTGATGTCATCGACGGCGCGGAAGGAATCCTTGCGCCACGGACGGTCGCCGCGGATGGCAAAGTCGCGCACCAAGTTCTTCGCGACCAGAATCTCCTTCTGGTCCGCATCCGATGTCGTCGGCGCCGCCACCACGCGATCACCGCGCCGGGCAGCCAGCGATGGAGCCGCCGCGATTAGCTGCTTGGTGTATGGATGCTGCGGGCGGGTGAGAACTTGCAGGGCAGGGCCGGTCTCCACGACACGTCCTGCTTGCATAACGACGAGTCGGTCAGCGCGCTCGGCAGCCAAGCCGAGGTCATGGGTAATAAGCACCACGGACGTGCCGAGTTCGCTAGTGAGCTTGTCGAGGTGGTCGAGGATCTTCTTCGCCACGGTCACGTCGAGAGCGGAAGTGGGCTCATCGGCAATCAGCAGCTTTGGGTGCGCGGCCAAGCCCATCGCGATAAGCGCGCGCTGGCGCATACCACCGGAGAACTCGTGCGGGTACTGGTCGATACGCTTTTTAGCGTTTGGCAGGCCGGCCTGTTCCAGCAGCTCAATCGCCTTTTTGTGGGCCTCAGAGCCAGTGGCGATGTTGTTAGCGCGCAGCGCCTCCTTAATCTGGGAACCGACGGTCCACACCGGATTGAGATTGGTCATCGGGTCCTGGGGGACCAGGCCGATGCCGTTGCCGCGGATGCTAACAAACTCGCGGTCGGTCAGGTGTGTGATGTCACGGCCATCGAAGGTGATGGTGCCACCGGTGACTTCACCATCACCGGGCAACAGCCCCAGCGCGGCGTGGACAGTGGTGGACTTACCCGAGCCGGACTCGCCGACAATGGCGACCGTCTCACCGGGGAAAACCTCCAGGTCGACGTCATGCACCACATCGGTCAACGATTTACTGCGGCGGCCGGACGCTGTGGTCGTCGGAAAGCCAATGCAGACATCCTTCAAGGTGAGAATGGGCGCTGCGGAAGTATTGGTGTCGGTGCTCATCGACGACGCTCCTTCGGGTCGAGAGAATCCTTCAAAGCGTCACCCATGAGGATGAAGCCGAGAACGGTAATCGCCAGGGCGAGTGCTGGCCAGAACAGGTTGGACGGGGCCTGGCGGAGCACCTGCTGTGCGACAGAGATGTCGTTGCCCCAGGAAACGGTGGTCGTCGGCAGGCCAATGCCCAGGTAGGACAGCGTGGCCTCGGCGACGATGTAAATACCCAGCGAGGTCGTGGCCATGACGATGACAGGGGCGAGGCAGTTCGGCAGCACATGGCGGAAGAGAATGCCAGTGCTGGACAGACCGAGCGCCTTGGAGGCGGTGACGTATTCCTCGTTCTTCACCGAGATCACCGAGGAACGCACCACGCGCGCCATCTGCGGCCAGCCGAAAGCAGCGAGCACGAAGACCACGGACCAGATGGTGCGTTCGGTAAACAGCTGCATCAGCACGATGCCGGCGAGAATCAGGGGGATGGCAAAGAACATGTCCGTGATGCGGGAGAGCACCGCGTCGACCCAACCGCCAAGATAGCCAGCGATGGCACCGAGGATGATGCCCACCACGGTCACGGCCAGGGTGACGCCGATGCCGACGATGACCGAGGCGCGGGCACCGTAGATGACACGGGCGTAGACGTCGTAGCCCTGCTGAGTGAAGCCCATCGGGTGGCCGTCGCGGGCTGGGGCCAGCGAGTCACGCAGGTTTGCCGCCGTCGGGTCCACAGAGGTGAACAGCGACGGGAACGCGGCCACTGCGATGGAGAGCAAAATAATGAATGCGGAAACCCAGAACAGTGGGCGGTAACGCAGGTTCTGCCAGGCCGAACCCCAGAGCCCCAGTGGTGGGGTATCCGGCAACTGCTTGTGGTCGGGGTTCGTCGCCTGTGCGGCGGGGGCCTGCGCGGTGTTGGCCTGCTTTTCTGGCTGAGTCGAATCTAACTGCGTCGAATCTGGCTTAGGCATAACGAATCCTCGGATCCAGGACTGCGTAGAGCAAGTCGATGAGCAAGTTGGCGAACATGTAAATAACCACCAGGATGGTCACGATGCTGACCACGGTGGGAGCTTCACCAATCTGGACGGCGTGGAAGATCAGGCCACCGATACCGGGCACGTTGAAGATGCCCTCGGTGACAATTGCGCCACCCATCAGAGCAGCGAGATCAGCGCCGATGAAGGTCACAACGGGAATTAGCGAGTTGCGCAAGATGTGGCGGCGGGTGACTTCAGAGGTTGGCAAGCCCTTGGCGCGGGCAGTGCGTACGAAGTCAGCATGGCGTGCCGACGAAACCTCGGAGCGCGTCAGTCGCAGAACATAAGCAACCGAGACGAGACCCAGCACGAATGCCGGCAGCAGCAGGGAGGTAAAGGAGGCATCGCTACCAACGGTGGGGGAGACAATCTCCCAGCGCACACCGAAGAGGTAGCGGGCCACGAAGCCGAGCACGAAGGTCGGAGTTGCGATAACCAGCAGGGACATCACCAGAACGGTGGAGTCGAAGAAGCCGCCCTTGCGCATACCGGCAATAACGCCGAGGCCGATACCGAAAATGGCCTCAATGGCAACGGCCATCAGAGCCAGGCGAATTGTAATAGGGAAGGCCAGCGCGATTTCCTCGCCGACCGAGCGACCGGAGAAGGTCTCGCCCATATCCAGGGTGAACAGGCCCTTGAGGTACTCCCAGTACTGGACGAGGAAAGGCTCATCCAGGTGGTAGTGGGCGCGCAGTGCTGCGACCTGCTCCGGTGGCAGCTGCTTATCGCCAGCCAGTGCAGCGATGGGGTCGCCTGGCATGGCGAAGACCATTGCATAAATCAGCAGTGTGGCACCGAAGAATACCGGCACCATCTGCAGGAGTCTCTTTCCGATATACCAACCCATGGTGCTAGTCCTTCTCAATCATCGGGTAGTCCAAGATGCCGTCCCACATCACTACGGCATTGCGCAGCTTCGGGTTCCACGCCACCGAAGCATTGGGGTACCACAGCGGAATCGCTGGCAGGTCCTCCATCAGCACAGACTGAGCCTTGACATAAATTGGCTTGGCATCGTCTGCGCTCTTTGCCGAGGCCGCCTCCTGAATCAGCTTGTCGAACTCCGGATTGGAGTAGTGGTTGTCATTCGAGGAACCACCGGTGACGAACTGCGGGATCATGTAGTTGGCCACAGATGGGTAGTCAGCTGCCCAGCCAGTGCGGTAGCCGCTGGTGATGGTCTCGTTGGAGATTTCATCGCGCAGCTGCTTGAAGGTCGGGTAGGCCTTGCCGTGGGAATCGATGCCGAGGGTCTCGCCAATCATGTTGGTCACCGCTTCGACCCACTGCTGGTGTCCGCCGTCGGCGTTGTAGGCGATGTCGAACGAGCCGGTAAACGGCGCAATTTTGTTGGCTTCGGCCCACAGTTGGCGGGCCTTCTTCGGGTTGTATTCCAGCACCTCTTGGCCAGGTACGTTCGGGTCAAGGTCACCGAGCGTCAACGAGCTGAACTCGCGCGCCGGGGTGCGGGTGTCGAAGAAAATCTTCTCAGTGATTAGTTTCCGGTCAATCGCCATAGAAATCGCTTGACGACGAAGCTTGCCCTCTTCACCCGAAAAACCTGGCAGATTTCGCGGAATTGCGAAGTACTGCGAAGACGAGGTCGGGACATTTGCGCTGGAGTCGGGGAAGTCGGTTTGGAAGCTGGCGAGAGCCGTTGGTGGAATTGTGCGTGGCAGCGTGTCCAGGCGGCCGGCCTGGAGGTCTGCATATGCGGTGTCCACGTCCGAGTAGAAGCGGTATACCAGGCCGTTGTTACGGGCCTTGTGCTCACCGGCGAAGTCATCATTGCGAACCACAGTTAGCTGGTTGTTGTGCAGCCAAGCGCGGCCTTCGGCCATCTTGTACGGTCCATTGCCGATTGGGTGTTCACCGAAAGCCTTCTTGTCTTCGAACGCTGCCTTCGGCAGCGGCATAAACGCGACATAGCCGAGGCTGAGCGGGAAGGAAGAATCTGGGTTGGTCAGATCCACGGTGAACCTCAGGTCATCGACCTTTTTCAGGCCGGAGAGTGTTTTCTCCGTGGCCTTTTCTCCCGAAACAGCATCAAAACCCTGCACGTTGGCGAAGAAGGACTGCTGCTTCTGCAGGTTCGGTCCGTAGGCAGCGTAATTCCAGGCATCGATGTAGCTCTGCGCGGTGACTGGTTCGCCGTTGTGGAAGGTCCAGCCCGGTTTCAGCGTGATGTCGAAATGGGTCGAGTCCTCGTTGGGCTTAATTTCTGCCGCATGATCCAGGATCATCGAGCCGTCGGTGTCGTAGCGCACCAGACCCGAGTAGAGCATGCGGAGGATATCGCCACCACCGGTTTCATTGGTGTCAGTGGTGTACAGCGGCGACTGCGGTTCCGAGTTCTGGACCACAATGAACCCCGCGCCGACCTGTTGCTGGTCAGTGCTGCAGGCAGCGAGCGCGCTTCCTGGCAAGGCGATTACCAGCAAAGCCGCCAGGATCTGGCGGACATGCAGCGTGAACTTTCCTTTTCCGCTGAGCGTTGTTGCGTGCAGTTTTGTGGCACGGGACTTCTCTCGCTGTCGGAGCTTCCGCCGGAGTTTCTGCCGGGTGTGGAAGGGGCCGGAGGCAACGGGTCTATGCATCGCGAGCCTTTCTAGATTCTGCCAGATAGGCGATATGAATTTGGCGATCGGCTCACTCCAAATGACTTAGATACCCACCTCCCACCTGCATAAGCAATGGTGGTGGTGACAACTTGGGTGTGGTGGACTCTAAGGTTTGGATACGACCGTTCAATACAGTCTCTAACCATACAAGTCCAAAAAACATATGAGTATTAATCAGGCGAATCATCCCTTATTTGACGGTGTCTTTTACCCTCGATTGGGGAGTTAATCCTGTGCAGTGGTGCAACGTTGTAACATCCTGGCACCCCCGCAGGGGTTGCCCTTTGGTTCTCCGCGCCGCTGGCACTCAGTCAGGGCCCTACCCGCGTTGGGCCCGTCCGCGGGCCCCATCCGCGACTTCACGACAGCTATGTCACCTCATGCCACCTCCACAGTTGGCACGAGGTGACACCCGTGTCGTGAAGTGGGTTTTGGAAGAGGAAGTGGACTTTGAAGGAGGCGGAGAGACAGCGCATTAAGTCCCGCAGTACGAGCGGAAAGCACCCAACTCCCGCGGTGCCGGCTCCGTGAACCCCGCTGGGACGTCTTGCGACTCAAAGGGGTTGGTTACCGCCTCCAGCAGGTGCCGGTAGTCGGTCAGATCCCCCGCCCCTGCCGCCGCTAACGCTTCCGTGACCAGGTAGTTTCGCGGAATATACAGCGGATTCGTTTCCTCCATAAGTGTCAGGGCCGTCGTCTGGTCGATTCCCAGCTCTTCCCGCGTCTGCTTCCACAACTGCCCCCACTCAGCCGCGGCGGCGGGGAACGCAGGATCAGCGGTCAGCCTGGTCAGCGCAGCCAACGCAGCAACTGTATCCCCATCACCATCGGCCAGAACCTCAATCAGCGCCCGATGAGCATTCGTATGGTCGAGCCCAAACTTCGCCAGCAACGCCTGCCACTGCTGCACCAGGGGGATGGCCAGCGGGTCGTCGTAAAGCGAGGGGAGAATCCCCAACTTGGGCAGCCACCTGCGGCTGAGCGCATCGGTGAACTCGTCGGCGAATTCGCCCAGGAGGTCGCGGGCGCGTGCGAGGGCATCCTCCGGGGTGCCTGCGAAATGCGGTAGCAATGTCTCCGCGAGCGTCGACATGTTCCACCCCGCGATTGTTGGCTGCGCGCCGTACGCGTACCGACCGCCGTGATCAATGCTGCTAAACACCGCCCGCGAATCGTGCGCATCCAGAAACGCACACGGCCCAAAGTCGATGGTCTCGCCCGCGATGCTGGCATTGTCGGTGTTCATCACGCCGTGGACAAATCCGCAGGCCAGCCACGCCGCAACGAGATTGGCTTGCCGCTTGACGACGTCCCGGAGAACCGACTCCGCCGAACCCTCGTAGCCATGCCGCTGCGCGGCGAACTCGATGAGCCGATCCATGATTCCGGTGTCCGTTCCGGAGCGAGCGACCAGCTCGAACGTGCCAACTCGCAGGTGGCTGGATGCTACGCGCACGACGATGCCACCCGGTTGAAGTTCGGTGGTGGGGTCGGTGTTGTCGAATGGGGTTTGCGAGCCGCGGTAAATCTCTTCGCCGGTTTTGATGACCGCCAGCGCGCGGGTGGTGGGGATGCCGAGCGCATACATGGCTTCGCTGATGAGGTACTCCCGCAGCGCGGAGGTCAGCGTGGCTTTGCCGTCACCGCCACGGGAAAAGGGCGTGGGGCCGGTGCCTTTCGCCTGAATCTCGTAGGACTGGGTGTTGTCGCTGTGGGTTGTCTCTTTGGGGCAGTCGGGCTGGTTAGGCGGACAGTGCAGCCCAGTCAGCCCCGGTTCAGCCTCAACTGTGGCAAGCAAGAGCGCGCGACCATCACCGAGTAGGCCTGCGAAGTTGCCGAACTGGTGGCCGGCATAGGCCGTGGCCATCGGGGTTGTGTATGCGCCGAGTGGGGTATCGGTTTCCTGGCCGACTCCGTGATCGGCGCCGCGGCCAGTGAGGAACTTCAGGCCAGCGTCTGACCGGAGCCACTGTGGGGAGAGACCGAGTTGGGTCGCGAGCTCGTCGTTAAGCATGACCAGCTGCGGTGATGGGGCGGCGAATCCCTCCTGGGAGATAGCGAGTTCAGGCAGTGCGGTGGGAAGATCAGCGACATTTCGAGCCATGTGCGCAGTTTAACGGGTAGGCCGAATTGGGGTTGGCGCGCTGGTGCGTTCAGCGGTGCTACGCGCGTAGAGGTGATCTCGAAGGCGAAAAACCCCGGTTACTGGAACAATTCCAGCAACCGGGGTGCGCTCGGGGTAGCCTTACTTCTTCAGGGACTCCGGAGCGTTGAAGCGCTCACCGTGCTTAGCGGCCAGCTCTTCGGCGCGCTCGACGAAGCCCGCGACGCCGCGGCGCTCCGGGTGAGCTGCGGCCGGGTCGACAACAGTGGCGCCGTCGTAGTTCTTAATGAACTGGCGAGTACCACCGGTCCAGGCCGGGTAGCCGATACCGAAGATGGAGCCGATGTTGCCGTCGGCGTCGTGAAGCAGAACGCCCTCGTCGACGCACTTCTGAGTCTCGATGGCCTCGATGAAGAGCATGCGGTCAACCAGCTCCTGCAGGTCGGTGTCCTCCGGAGCGATCGGGGTGATGTTCAGCTCTTCGCGGAGCTCGTTGAACAGGCCCGGCCAGAGACCGGAGCGCTTGCCGTCGACGTACTCGTAAAAGCCCTTGCCCTCGAGCTTGCCCGGGCGCTCGAACTTGTGCAGCATGGCCTCGACCAGAGCCGGTACGCCGCCCTCGTCCAGGGTCTGGCCTGCAGCCTCGGCGGCAGCGCGGGTCTCGCCAGCGATCTTCTCCATGAGTTTGAGGTTCAGCTCGTCGGCAAGCTGGAGCTGCGGTGCCGGGTAACCAGCCTGGCGACCAGCGGCCTCGATGATGGCCGGGTCGTAGCCCTCAGCGACCATGCGCAGGGCCTCGTTGATGACGGTGCCGATGACGCGGGAGGTGTAGAAACCGCGGGAGTCGGTGACAACAATCGGGATCTTGCGGATTGCAACAGCGAAGTCCAGCGAAGCGGCGAGGATTGCCGGGTCGGTGTTGTCGCCGGAGATGATCTCAATCAGCTGCATCTTGTCCACCGGGGAGAAGAAGTGCAGGCCGATGAAGTCCTTCTCACGCTTGACGTGGGAAGCCAGCTCGGTAATCGGCAGGGTGGAGGTGTTGGAGCCCAGGATGCAGGTCTCCGGAACTGCGGCCTCGATCTCGGCGTGAACCTTGTGCTTGAGGTCGGTGTTCTCGAAGACGGCCTCAATGACCAGGTCGACGTCGGCCAGGTCGTCGTAGGACTCGGTCGGCTTGATGCGGTTCAGCAGTGCTGCGGACTTCTCCTCAGTGGTGCGACCGCGCTTGAGAGCCTTCGCCTCCAGGCCCTCGGAGTAGGACTTGCCGCGCTCGGCGTTCTCCAGGGAAATGTCCTTCAGGACAACTTCCATGCCAGCCTTTGCACACACGTAGGCGATACCTGCGCCCATCATGCCGGCGCCAACAACGGCCACCTTCTTAAACTCACGCTTCGGGTACGGGGTGCCGTCAGCCTGCAGCGGACGGGAGCCGCCGCCCTGAGCGTGGTTGAGGTCGAAGAAGAACGCCTGCATCATGTTCTTCGACTGGGTACCGGTGACCAGTTCGGTGAAGTAGCGGGACTCGATACGCAGTGCGGTGTCGATGTCGACCTGAGAGCCCTCGATGGCAGCCTGCATCGCAAGGCGCGGAGCCTTCATCGGGGAGCCCTTGAGCTGCTTGGTCAGGTTTGCCGGGAAGGACGGCAGGTTCATTGCGAACTTAGGAGTCTTCGGGTCACCGCCTGGGATCTTGAAGCCCTTCTCATCCCACGGCTGTGCGGCCTTGGCGTCTTCGCTGGTCAGCCATGCGCGGGCGGTGTCGATGAGCTGCTCCGGAGCAACAACCTCGTCAACGAGGCCAGCTGCGAGGGCCTTGCCCGGGTTCATCTGAGCGCCGGTCAGAATGACCTTCATCAGCGCGTCCTGAATGCCCAGCATGCGCACGACGCGGGAAACGCCGCCGCCACCCGGCAGCAGGCCGAGGGTGACCTCTGGCAGGCCAATCTTGGAACCGCGGACATCGGCAGCAACGCGGTGGTTAGCAGCCAGCGCGACCTCGAGGCCGCCGCCCAGTGCTGCGCCATTGATGGCAGCAACAATCGGCACCGGGAGCTTCTCCAGGCGACGCAGGGAGGCCTTCATGTCCTCGACCATGCCGAACATGTCAGCTGCATCGTCTTCAGTGGCCTTGGACATCTGCTTGATGTCGCCGCCTGCGAAGAAGGTCTTCTTCGCAGAGGTGATGATGATGCCCTTGATGGAGGTCTCAGAGCCGTCGCCAATTTCGTTTTCCAGGCGCTCCACGGTGGCGCAGATGTCGTCCTGGAAGGTCTTGTTCATGGTGTTGACCGGCGCATTCGGGTCATCCATGGTGAGGGTGACGATTCCGGCGTCGTCCTGATCCCACCGGAACATGTTATCTGTGCTCATAAATCAGTCAGTCCTTTGTGGTTATCGCGGTGTGACCGCGGTAATTGTCGCTGTGAGTTTCGTTCCGGTTTGCTTTAGACGCGCTCGATGATGGTTGCAACACCCATGCCGCCAGCCACGCAGAGCGAGATGAGAGCGTAGCGGCCACCGGTGCGGTGCAGCTCGTCGATTGCGGCGCCGGTGATCATGGCACCGGTTGCACCCAGCGGGTGACCCATGGCCATTGCGCCACCGTTGATGTTGAGCTTGTCGTAGTCGATGCCCAGGTTCTGCTGAGCGTGCTTGACGACGGCGGCAAACGCCTCGTTGATTTCCCAGACGTCGATATCGTCGACGGTCAGGTTGGCCTTGGCCAGTGCCTCGCGGACAGCCGGCTCGATACCGGTCAGCATGATGGTCGGCTCGACACCATTGACGGCGGTGGCGACAACGCGTGCGCGTGGGGTCAGACCCATGTCTGCGCCGGCCTTCTCAGAGCCAACCAGAGTCAGTGCAGCGCCATCGACGATGCCGGAGGAGTTACCTGCATGGTGGACGTGGTTAATGCGCTCAAGCTGCGGGTACTTCTTCAGTGCAACTGCGTCGAAGCCGCCCTGCTCACCCATCATGGTGAAGGCTGCGCGCAGACCGGAGAGGGACTCTGCGGAGACGCCTTCGCGGATGGTCTCATCACGATCGAGGATGGTCAGGCCGTTAGCGTCCTTGACTGGGACGACGGAGCGGTCAAAGCGGCCCTCAGACCAAGCCTTTGCGGCACGAGCGTGGGAGAGTGCTGCCATCTCGTCGAGGGACTCACGGTCAAAGCCGTCGAGCGATGCAATCAGGTCAGCGGAAATACCCTGCGGGACGAAGTCGGTCGCAAACGAGACCTGTGCGTCCATCGCCATTGCACCGCCGTCGGACATCATTGGCACGCGGGACATGGACTCGACGCCACCGGCGAGGACGAGCTCGTCCATGCCGGAGCGGACTTTCTGAGCAGCCAAGTTGATGGCGGAGAGGCCCGAAGCGCAGAAGCGGTTGATCTGGACACCGCCGGTGCGGTACGGCAGACCTGCGGTGAGTGCTGCGGTCCGGGCAATGTCCGCACCCTGGTCGCCGACCGGGCTGACGCAGCCAACGATGAGGTCGCTGATGCGCTCTTCGTCCAGGTCAGGGAAACGATTGCGGATTTCGTCGATGAGGCCGACGAGAAGCGATACCGGGCGTACCTCGTGGAGGGAGCCGTCCTTCTTGCCCTTGCCGCGCGGGGTGCGAATTGCCTCGTAAATGAAGGCTTCGCCGCCCGGCTGAATGGTGGCGGAAGTCATGTGTTTTTACCTCACAGATTCGTCGTAAAGTGTCGTGCGTCACTCTATAACGAATGCCGGATTGGCGGGGGTGATTTGAGGGGTGCTGGGGAGGAAGTTGACTCGCTGTAGTCTCCCACCTGCGGTTATGGGAGAAACCGGGGGTAATTACATAAGTAGTTTGGGGCGTGGAGTCGCGGAAGTGAGGCGGTAACGGTCTGCTATGTGAAGGCCTAACCGTTACGCCCGCCCAGCTGCCACTCCGTCAGCCCCTCCAGCCCCCGCAAACGTCCGCCCGCAACCATCATGCCGCCTCTCCATCATCCTCGGCGAACCCCAAGTTCTGATAGCGTTCGACAAAGGCCTGGATGCGCTGCAGCACCCGCGTCTTGACCTTTTCACGCTCATTACCTGGGGTAAACCGCGACATTGGTGGAAGAACTCGAACAATTCCGGTGCCAAGCGTGCTGACAATGCCGGTGGTCAGCGCCTCTTCAATGAAAGATTGCGCAGTGGGCATCCGCAGTCTTTCTTCCGTGATGATCGCATTGAGTTCTTCCGTGCGTTTGGTCCTGATGAACTCCTCCCACTGCTCATCAACGGGCTGTGTCAGGCTCACGGTGCTGACGAACTCTTCAATCAGGTCGCGCTTGTTCCGCAGCGATGGGCTGGAGTTTGCAGCACGAGAAATCTGGGCACGAATTTCTTCTCTCTCGTCGCTGCCGTGGGTTTCACGGTATTGCTCGACGAGCATGAGAATGTAGTCGACATTGATCTCGACCTGCTTGATTAGCTCCATCTCGAAGACGACATCGTCATTGATGGACTCCCGGTCCCCGTCGCTTTCAGTACGGAATTCCGCAAAAAGGTCGAGGTAGATACTGCGGTAATCCTGCTCCTGGCGCGGCGTCAACAGCGCGTCATCAGCGAATTGGTCGAAGGAAGTCAGGATGTTTTGGACACGCAGAATCGCGCCGAAGAGCTTGATGAACTCCTTCTTCGCCTTCTCGCCAACAATGACCTTATCCAGCGGGTATTCCTGGAGCAGTCGCTTCACTAGCTTGGCATATTCGGCAAAGTACTCAGCGTAGGGCTTAAGCAGTACCACGCTTTGCGCCTTGGTATCGCCGAAGAGCCGCAGCGCCTGATTTGTGGCGTCTTCGAGGTCTCGGAAGCAGACAATGTTGCCGTACGTCTTGACGGAATTGAGGATTCGGTTGGTACGCGAGAATGCCTGAATCAACCCGTGGTATTTCAGGTTCTTGTCCACGAACAGCGTGTTCAAGGTAGTGGCGTCGAATCCGGTGAGGAACATGTTGACCACGATGGTCATATCGACTTCCCTGTTCTTCATTCGCAGGGAGAGGTCTTTGTAGTAGTTCTGGAATTTCTCGGCCGAGGTGTCGTAGTTGGTCTTGAAATACCCGTTGTAGTCGGCAATCGCCGCTTCCAGGTAATCGCGCGCAACCTTGGGTAACTGCTCGGGCTCCATGCCCTCTTCAAGGAGCAGGCCTGTCTCGTCGGCCACAGCAGTAGCTGCCGGATCGCTCTTCGTTTCGCTTGACGACGGAAGCGTCGGTGACTCATCCTTTTCGGCCTCATTTGGCGCGAATGAGTAAATCATGGCAATCTTCAGGCGCTCTGCTTCTGGCAGTGACGCTTGCGCTTCTTTGAAGAGGTTGTAGTAGGTGTAGGCAGCATCGACAGAAGCGGTGGCGAAGATAGCGTTGAAGCCACGAACTCGTTGCTCTTTCTTGATTTCCTTGATTCGACCGCGGTGTCGGGCCTTTGCTGAGGCGGATACGTTTTCGACAACACGGTGTTCGTAGAAGGATTCCCGCTTCGTCTTCTGGGCGAAGTGCTCGAGCGTGTAGGCAACGACGTTTTTCAAGCGTGGCTCCGCCAGGAGTGCGCCTTCGGTGTCGATGCCTGTGACTTCCTTGTCCTTAACGTTGCCAACCGAGATGGTGTTGACGTAGTCAATCCGGAAGGGCAGGACATTCTTATCAGTGATGGCGTCAACGATGGTGTAGGCGTGGAGTCGTTTGCCGAACGCCTGCTCGGTGGTTTTGAGGTTGGCCTTGGTGCCGCTGGTGGAGTTGTCGGCGAAGATGGGCGTTCCGGTGAAACCGAAGAGGTTGTATTTCTTGAACGCCTTCGTGATGGCAGTGTGCATGTCACCGAATTGGGAGCGGTGGCATTCGTCGAAGATGATGACCACGTGCTTGCTGTAGACATCGTGGTGTTTGTTGCCTGCGATGAAGTTCGACAGCTTCTGAATTGTGGTGATGATGATGGCCGCATCGTCGTCTTCCAGCTGCTTCTTCAGCACGGCGGTCGAGGTGTTGGAGTTCGCAGCACCCTTTTGGAAGCGGTCGTATTCACGCATGGTCTGGTAGTCGAGGTCCTTGCGGTCGACGACAAAAAGGACCTTATCTACATGCGAAAGTTTGCTAGCCAGCTGTGCTGCCTTGAATGAGGTGAGGGTTTTCCCCGAACCGGTCGTGTGCCAGATGTAGCCGCCGGCCTCCGTGGTGCCAAGGCGTTCACGATAGTTATTGGAAATCTCAATTCGTTGCAGAATCTTCTCAGCAGCGACAATCTGGTACGGGCGCATCACCAGTAGTTCTTCCGCGGCGGTGAAGACGCAGAACTTAGTCAGAATATTGAGAAGCGAGTGCTTGGACAGGAATGTCTTAGTGAAGCCAACAAGATCCCGGATGGGTTGGTTGTTTGCGTCAGCCCACCACGATGTGAATTCAAAGCTCTTAGCACCGCGTGCTGGGCGGCCTTTTCCTCCCGTTTCCTTGATGTGCAGTTCACGGGTGGTGTTGGAGTAGTACTTGGTCAGCGTGCCGTTACTGATGACAAACAGCTGCACATAATCGAACAAACCGTCGCCAGACCAGAAAGAGTCACGCTGGTAGCGCCTGATCTGGTTAAAGGCTTCACGCAGCTCTACGCCACGACGCTTGAGTTCGATATGCACCATGGGAAGGCCATTGACCAGGATGGTGACGTCGTAACGATTGGAGTGTTTCGCACCGCTTTCGCCCTTTTCCACCTCGTACTGGTTAATGACCTGCAGCCGGTTGTTATGGATATTTGCTTTATCCAGCAGTCGGATGTTTTTGCTTGTGCCGTCGTCACGCGTAAGAACCTGAATGTGGTCTTCGTGGATGCGACGGGTCTTTTCCTTGATTCCGTCGTTGGCGCTGGTGATGCAGGTGCGATAGAACCGTTCCCATTCCGCGTCGCTGAAGGTGACGTGGTTGAGGGTTTCTAGTTGGCGGCGAAGGTTGGCAACGAGATCTGCTTCGCTGTGGATAGGCAGGTAGTCGTAGGCCTGCGACTGGAGGATGTCGATGAGTTCTTGCTCCAGTTGCGCCTCAGTTTGGTAGTCCTCCGAGGTGCGCTCCTCGGCCTGGTACTCCGCGACGACGGTACTCTCCTCACCGACAGCAATCGGGTCGTACTTGGTTACTCGTCGCTTGCCGACGCCGTCCTGGTTCATGCTGCCAATTCCTTAAAAGTCAGTAGTTGATCCCGGTAGTACTCGTACTGCTTCCGGCGAGCTTCAATCTCGGCAGGCAGGCCGGAGGTGAGGTCGTTCACGAGTGCATCGAACTTGTCGAGAATATTCACGATGCGCTGCTGTTCTTCGAGGAGAGGAAAAGATATTTCGGTTCTTAGGAGACGGTTGTTATATAAACGGCGAATTGTACCTCCGTCTGTTTTCCAATCAATAGTCTTATACCAATGTTTTAAGTAAGAATTAAGCACTAAGGATTCATTGTTATCAATCCATACAATATTTGAATCCTGATAGTATGCGTCCTCTCCTAAGTATTCAACAGTTCTTCCGATGGTTCCAGAAGCGGAAATTAAAATTGATCCAGGTTTTGGGAAAGGGTGTTTGCTTTTATATTCTTCGAATATTTCCCGAGAAATGAAGGAGTCTGGAGTTGTTCCAAAAGTGCCGATTTTGTAAAAAGGGATATCGCCATTCGGGGTAGTTTGAGACTTGAGTATGCGTTTGCACATGCATACATTGCCGATTTCTCTCAATGTTACTCGCCGGACTCCTCTCTCTCTCTCGGTAAACGTCAGCAGTTGGTCACGATAAAACTCATACTGCTTTCTCCTCGCTTCCAGCTCCGCTTCCAGCTCCGCTTCCAGCGATTGGAAGGTGTCGAGGATTCTTACAATTTCTTGTTGAACTCGAAAGGGTGGTTGTGGCACTCGGTAATCAAGAATCTTTTTCTTGTTTCCACGT
Organism: Corynebacterium sp. MSK032; assembly: GCF_030232065.1. Classification (NCBI taxonomy): domain Bacteria; kingdom Bacillati; phylum Actinomycetota; class Actinomycetes; order Mycobacteriales; family Corynebacteriaceae; genus Corynebacterium; species Corynebacterium sp. MSK032. The sequence continues at coordinate 103,402 of NZ_JASPJR010000007.1, forward strand.
GGCATTTTTCCGCCTGTGGCATGAGAATTATTAAAGTTAAAAAACTTGTCACTGGAGAGTACGTAAAAGAGGAATTCTGGCATTAGGGATTTAGAAGAGCTGTCCGAAATTCTTATTGCAAGCACATCGCCACTGCAACCTCCACTATTGCTGGATAGCCAGATCTTCTTTAAGTATGGCCTAATATTTCCGAGTAGAATGTCGCCAATTTTGTAAGCCGTAACTTTACTAGTGTTCGGGCCTCTAGTTGTCTTTATTTTTCCTCGTTTGTTTTGAAGTAGGTTTTCGACGCCCACGAAGTTATCGGCAGTAAGTACCGAAGCATCAACCTTTTCTTTCACATAGTGGGCTACCTCGCCCAGCGGCTTGTACTCCACACCATTCGGGCAGAGTTCCTCGATGAGCTTTTCGATCTGGTTCACTTCTGCTCCTTCGGTGGTTGCTGAATCTGTTTCTGAACTGCAGTGATTTCCTTGAGATAATCCCGTTCCACGCCACTGGGTTGGGTATCCATCACAGTTTTGTACTTCTCGTATTCCTCATGGGCCTTCTGTACAGCTTGGCGGTGGGAAACCGTTCCTTCTCCCTCCAAAGACTTGCCACCCATGGCCGCAATCATTGTGGTGAGGTGATCCATCCAGTCCGCCATATACGTTGGCTGGTGCATCTGCGCACGGAATTCTGCCGCATCGAAGTAGGCAGAAACCAAGGTATTCAGGCGTTTTAGTTCGTCCTCGGCAAGGTAGTTTTTGGCAATCTCCACCTCGGCCTTGGTGATGCGCTCGCCCTTCCAATTCGTCAACCCCATGTTTGGCTTTGTGGCATCCGAACGCTCGTAAACCACCTCGGCTGCCGTGTGGCCGTGAGCACCAAAATGAAGCTTATTCTGGACTGTCGCAAAGAACTTCTTACTCACAGCGGCCCGCGGGTCGTAATCCACGCTGGTGGCATACAAGTCTAGAACCTGACGATGAATGACCTTCTCGCTAGAGCGAATGTCACGAATACGCTCCAGCAATTCACGCCAGTACGTTCCGCCTCCGCCCTCTTTCAGCCGCTCATCGTCCATGGCGAAGCCCTTAATCAGGTATTCGCGCAAAACCCCTAGTGCCCACTGTCGGAACTGAGTACCCCGCAAGGACCTCACTCGGTAGCCCACGGAGATAATCACGTCGAGGTTGTAGTGCTCCCGCTCGCGCGAAACTTCCCTTGAACCTTCGAGTTGAACTGTTCGGAATTTCCGAACAGTTGCCTCTGACCTGGGAAGCTCACCTTCCGCAAACACATTCCTAATATGTTCGGAGACGTTCGCCTTTGACGATTGAAACAGCTCCACCATCTGGGCCTGAGTGAGCCACACGGTTTCGTCGACAAGCCGTACCTCAATGCGAGTAGCGCCGTCGTCCGTGCGGAACATCACCAGCTCGCCCGCAGACGCCATGCTCATGTCGCCGTTCGTGTCAGACATCGGTGCGGGTTCCCTCAAGATCTGCCACAATCTCATCGATGGCCTCGCGCAGCTGACGCTGGCGCTCCACGATGCCAACAATCTGCTTATTCAGCTCCACGATGTCAATGACCTCGCGGGTGTCCTCCGGCTCGACATAGGAGGAAACCGCGATGTTGTAGTCGTTTTCTGCAATCTCCTCAGCGGGCACCAGCTTGGTGAAATACTCCACATCCTCGCGGGCAGTGAAGGAATCCAGAATCTTCTTCTGATTCTTCTCATTTAGTCGGTTCTTGTTGCCACTTCGCTCAAACTCTGCGGAGGCATCGATGAAGAGAACCGAATTGTCCTTTTTCGACTTCTTCAACACGATGATGCAGGTCGCGATGGTAGTGCCGAAGAAAAGATCCGGCGGCAACTGGATAACCGTATCCACATAGTTGTTATCCACCAGGTACTTGCGGATTTTCTTCTCCGCGCCGCCACGGTAAAGCACACCGGGGAACTCAACAATTGCGGCAGTGCCGTTCGTCGCAAGCCACGAGAGAATATGCATCGTAAAAGCCAAATCGGCCTTCGATTTCGGGGCCAGGACGCCCGCCGGTGCGTAGCGTGGATCGTTAATCAGCAGAGGATTGTTGTCGCCCTCCCACTTGATGGAGTAGGGCGGGTTGGACACGATTGCCTCAAACGGCTGGTTATCCCAGTGTGCAGGTTCGGTGAGGGTATTGCCCAGCGCAATGTCGAAATTATCGAAGTTCACATCGTGCAGGAACATGTTGATGCGTGCCAAGTTATACGTGGTCAGGTTGATTTCCTGGCCGTAGTAGCCCTCGCGGACACCGCCTTCGCCAAGCACCTTCTTGAATTTCAACAGCAGCGAACCAGAGCCGACAGCTGGGTCGTACACCCTGTTCACGCTCTTCTTTCCCACCACGGTAATCCGGGTCAGCAGCTCAGAGACTTCCTGCGGCGTGTAGTACTCGCCTCCGGACTTGCCTGCCTGAGAGGCGTACATACCCATCAAGTACTCGTAGGCATCACCGAATAGGTCGATGGAGTTGTCATCGGCTTTAACGGTGAGAGGCATATTGCCGATGTGCCTCATCAGATCGTAAATCTTGTTATTGCGTTCGATGACCGAGTTGCCAAGCTTGTTGCTGTCTAGGTTGATGTCGTCGAAAAGCCCTTGAAGATCGCTTTCGCTAGCGGTGCCTTTTGCAGATGCTTCGATATTTTTGAATACCTGCTGCAGTCGTTCATTGAGGTTCTCGCGGTAGTGCTCGTCAGCCGCCTGCTTGCAGACGTTGGTAAACAACTCAGAGGGCACAATGAAGTAGCCCTTTTCCTCGACAATGCTGGCCCGGCCCCACTCGGCATCCTCGTCAGAAAGGGAAGCGTAGTCCGCGTCCTCATTTCCAGCGGCACGTTCGCCGTCATCGATGTACTCGGTGAGCTTCTCCGAGATAAAGCGGTAGAACATCATGCCGAGCACATAAGACTTAAAATCCCAACCATCCACGCTGCCACGCAAGTCGTTGGCGATGTTCCAAATAGTCCTGTGCAGCTGTGCCCGGTCTGCGTCACTCATAGTGAAAATCCCCGCTCAATCAGTAAAAATGCTTGAGCTCCCAGTCTAGTGGCAGACGATACGAAGTCAGGGTAGCACGCTCCGAGAGAAACTGGCCCCCTACCGCTTCCGCAGCACCAGCACCAGGTTCGACACCGCGAACTCGCGCAGCCCCGGTACGTGCACCATCCACCAGGCCCACCACGGGTGGTAACGCGGAAACGCGGCTAGCAGTTCACAGTCGACAGCCTCCGCCGCAGCGCGCGCCCACTTCAACCCTTCACCGCAACCGACCTTGAACAGGGACTCGCCAAAGTAGTTCTTCGGCCGCTTGCCGTGCTTCTTCTCATACATGCGCCGCGCGCGGTCGCCGCCCAGGTAATGTGTCATCCCCATCTCGTGACCACCGAATGGGCCGTACCAAATGGTGTAGGAGTAGACGACCAGCCCGCCCGGCTTGGTCACACGCAGCATTTCCTCGCCCATCGTCCATGGCTCGGGCACATGCTCGGCAACGTTCGATGAGTATGTCAGGTCAAAAGCATCATCGCGAAACGGCAGTTCCAGCCCCGATCCGCGTACCGATGACTCCAGCTTGATACCCGCCGCCGCCATCTCGCCCACATCTGGTTCACAGGTGTAATATTCCACGCCACGCTGGGCAAATGCTCGGCCAAAGTACCCGGGTCCGCCGCCGACATCAAGGATGCGCTTGCCACGCAGTGCGGTATTCGTCGTAACGCTTGACGACGTGCCCCCTGCGCCCGGCGACTCCGCCGTACCGACGGTGCCCGTCGCATCCACCGCGCCCACTGAACCATCCGCGCCAGCCGCGATGCCTTCTAGGAGGCCGATGGTGTCTTCGGCAAGGTGCCCGTAGAAGATATCGGGATCGGTTTGCTCGTATTTGAAGTCGTTGAGCAGCTCAAATGAGCGCGACAGAGTAGCAAAGCTGCGCAGCTCTTTCAGAGCGGGCGGGACGATAAAAGCGGGAAAGCGAAAGCTGGTCACGTCAAACAATCTAATGGACTGGTTGGGTCTGGGAGTATGGATTTGAGCTAAAGCGGCAACGAAAGCCGTGCCGAGCGTTAGGCTCATATTGTTATGAAAATCTTATTGTTGTGTTGGCGCGACACTGGTCATCCCGAAGGTGGAGGTAGTGAGCGCTATTTGGAGCGCGTCGCAGGTTACCTTGCCGACCAAGGCCACACTGTGGTGTTCCGCACGGCCAGCTACCCAGGCGCACCGGCCCTTTCACGTCGTGACGGCGTGACTTTCTCCCGCGCTGGTGGAAACTTCTCCGTCTACGTGCGTTCCTGGACCGCGATGCTGGGGGCTAGATTTGGCGTGGGGCCACTTGCCAAGGCGCTCGGCGGCAAGCCGGATGTCGTGGTCGATACCCAAAACGGTGTCCCCTTTTTCGCGCGGATTTTCTCCGGCGCACCGACGGTGCTCCTGACACATCACTGCCACCGCGAGCAGTGGCCAGTGGCGGGGCCGATTATTAGCAAGCTTGGGTGGTTCATCGAGTCGCGTCTGTCGCCGATGATTCACCGCCGCTGCCGCTACATCACAGTTTCCGAGCCAAGTGCCGCTGAACTGGTAGAACTTGGAGTGTCGCCGGGGCGCATCGCGGTAATCCGCAATGGTGTGGACCCGATTCCGGAGGAGTTGCAGTCGACCGAAATCATGGCGGACCTATCCGAGTGCGACGGTCCAGCACCGCATTTGGTGACGCTGTCGCGATTGGTTCCGCATAAGCAGATTGAGCACGCCATCGATGTGCTTGCAGATCTTGTACAAGATCGTCCAGGTGCGATTCTCGATGTTATTGGCTCGGGGTGGTGGCACGACAACCTCGTGGAATATGCCCGTGACAAGGGCGTTTCGGACCACGTCGTCTTCCACGGGCAGGTCACCGAGGCGGACAAACACCGCATCCTCTCCAAGGCGTGTCTGCACCTGATGCCTTCTCGCAAGGAGGGTTGGGGGCTCGCCGTCATCGAATCAGCGCAGCACGGCGTGCCGACGGTCGGTTATCGCTCCTCGGCGGGCTTGCGCGATTCGGTCAACGACGGCGAAACTGGCCTGCTGGCCAGCGATGAAGCTGACCTGATTGCCAAGACACGACAGATTCTCGATAACGGCGAACTGCATCGCGCAATGTCCAAGGCCTGCGTCGCCCGTGCCGCGGAATTTGGCTGGGACAAGACCGGTGAGGCAGTTCTGAATGTCTTGGAAAACCCAACACTGGATAAGTTGCTACCTGCGGCGGGGCAGTAGCGCTTCCATTACTCCAGTCAGTAGCCCCGCCAGCAGCCCAGCGAGTAGGCAAAGAGTCCAGATTCCAAAGGCTGTCCACGCAGCTGCATAGGCCCCCTGGCTTGGTTGTGTGGCCGGCTCGATAACGCCGGGGACATGGTATAGCTGCAGGTCAGGTGTTTCATAGACGGGGTCTAACGCTGCCACAATGTCAGCGGAGTCGCCGAAGTTGCCGGGCGAATTCTCCACTAGGACCCAGCCAACGCCTTGGTCTCGAAGACTCTGGAGCGCAGACTCAAGCTCCTCGTGTCTCTTCGCACCACCGAGCAGCGTGCGCTCAACGGTTGTGGCTCCCTCGCCAGACACCGACTGCCCAGAGACAATCAGTTCGCCAGAGCTCACCACCGGAGCGGGCAAAATCTTCGTAGCCGGGTCGAGGACAGGACGCCCATTAATAATGCGGTAAGAACCGGCAGGTAGAACCGCAACGCGATCGTCGTCAAGCGCGACCACGCCGGAAACCGCCGACCAGCCCTCCCATGACGGAATGGGGCGAAGTGGAGCGACATCGGCGGGCAGCGTGGGGACAGCGGCGATGATGATGAGCGCGCTGACGCCAGTAGCCAACCACTGGCCGATATTGGCGGTGGCCCCGCGAGCGCGGCGTGCCAGGTATTCCGCACCGCTTGCGGCGAGGATGACATAGGCGGGGACGGCGAGCGCGATCCACTTTTGCGTATCACGAAGCAGGCCCGCGCCCGGGATGTGCTCCAGCGCCCAACCCATCATCAAAATGCCCGGCGTTGTTGCGGCGAGAGCGACGAGCATGATGGCCGTGGCGCCAGTGATAATCAGCCCCCGCCAGCGCTCTTGCGAATGCCAGGCACGACGGAATCCCAGACCCATAAGCACCAGGAGTGCCAGCACCATAATCGCCGAAAAACCAACCTCGCGCGTCAGTGGCACAGCCTGCTTATTCCAGATGCCACCCAATCCCAACAGGCTGCCGAGCGTGCCGACGTGTGCCTCTGCTCTGGCCGCAAATGCGGCAGCGCCAGCCGCATCAGAGGACCCAGCTGCACTCGGGTTCAGCAAAGATGCCACTAGCCACGGTGAACTGACCGCTACTGTTGTGGCCACAATCCAAGCGCGGTCGCGGTTATTGCGAGCGGTAACAATGCCGGTGATACCAGCCAAAAGGGCACCGGTCGGCGTGAGACCCGCAGCGGCAATTGCGCTGGTGCGCCACAAGGCACTACCCATCTGCGTTGCCAGAACAACTGCCGGAAGCAGCAATACGGCGATGACCAGTGACCACTGTCCCTGGAGCAAACGCTCGACCACAAACGGGTTCCAGAGCAGCATCGTCGGTGCAATCAGCTGGCTGGCCAAGCTCGGAGTCATGGGTACAAGGCCCGCACCGGATGCGCTACTGGTGCCCGAGCCGTGGCGAGTGAACCTGCGGGCGAGCTCAGCAGCTGCAAGACCACCAATCAAACAGGCGCCCACCATGCCGAAGCGCACCCAATGGCTGGCATCCACAAAGTAGCCCAGTGCCCACAGTGCGGTGTCCTGCGGAACAGCTCGTGCCGCAGCGGGGCCGAGTCCCAGGGCCGCGTCGGTAAGCGGTGGGTGATTGGGGATGACCATGTCGCGCAGCAGGAACATCGGTGCCCCAAAGCGACCATCAGCCGGGGCCTTGTGAGGCACAAAGAGCGGCCAGCACACGGCAGCGGTCAGCAGGAGAATCCACGACAACACAAAAACCCAGGCGACTCGCTCCGAATGAGAGCGAGCCGACTGGGTCAGAGTAGTGCGGAAACGTTGTGTCACGTGCCCTATATTAAATTATTTTTCGCTTTCCTCAGTGATACTTAGGGTAAGCGAGAGCCTGAGGCACCGTAGTTTGGCGTCTTAGGCGGACTTGCTGCGAACACGGAAGCCAATCACAATGAGGACCAGGCCGAGGATACCGAGGACCCACGGTGCGACAGTGCCACCGATAGTCAGCGACTTACGTGCTTCCTTAGCGCGGTCCATCTGGCGGCCCTTGGAGCCTTCGTCCCACTGAGCGGTGTACTTCATCGCGGTACGGTTCTGCTCCTTGGCTTCCTTTTCACGGCCAGCCTTGGAAGCAATTTCTTCAGCTTCCTTGTCGTCCTTGGCGTAGAACATGAACATTTCTTCAGTACCGTTGACGATCACGCCAGAGGTCGGCTCGACGCGGACAGTACGGACGTTGGTGTAGTAACGATCCAACTCGACGTCGTCGTCACCCTCCAGGCCCCACTTGTGAGCCGGGAAGCTCAGGCGCATGGAAGCCAGCGAGGACTTGTCAGCCTCGGTGAGCTTGCGGCCGTCGCGAGTGAAGTGCTCGGTCAGGGACTCGTAGAGGTTCTGCGGCGGAATGGTCATGGAGTACTTGTAGACCTTGACGCCATCCTGAGTTTCCTCACCGACGAAGTCGATCTCGAAGTTACGCATCGCCTGGACGTCGTAGTACGGGTAGGACTTCTTCTCAGTACCAAACGGGAACTGGTACTGGATGCCCGGACGGGTGAACGTCGGCGGCTTGGTGTCCGAACCACCCTGCGGTGCGTTAATAGCAACGCTGGAGATCGGGTCATCTACCGGGTACGCAGTGCTGCGGTCGACGGTGATGCGGTCGAGGGTCGCATTGATGAGGTTCTTCGGCTCTTCGCGGTCATCGCGCAGCAGAGTGGTACCGACCTGGAGAGTTGCGATCTTGTCGTCAGCCGGCTCCTCGATCTCAACGTGGCGCTTCGACTGCATCGGAGTCTTGTCGTTGATGAAGCAGTGGACCGGGAGATCGCGCTTCTCTTCGTCCGTCTCTGCCTTGCAGCGCGGGTCATTCTTGCGGTTTGGCGTTGGCTCATTCTTGCCCAGCTGGCTGGAGTCCAACAGAGTGCCGTCGCGCACCTCCGTGATGGTATCGCTCACAGTGTCAAGTGGGATGACCCGGAGGCGAGGCACCAGGAAGGTTGGCAGAAGGACGGCAATGACAATCAATGCAGCACCGATAATAATCAGTGCATGTCCGAGAGTTCTCTTCATCAGCGGATAGTCCTTTAACTGTACGTAACTTTCTGCTGCAAAACCTAGCAGGAAGTTAGGAGTTATGTGGTGTGTTTTTTAAAAATAACTTGTCGGGAAAACAAAAGAGTTTTGGAAAAACCGGCCTGAACAGGACTTATTTCATAATAAAATACAAGTGATTTTACTCATTCCGGTATCCGTGTAAGAAAGTACTATGACGTCCAAGGCATATGCGGCAGCGCCAAACGCTGGGCAAGACACAGTGTCGAGCTCTGTGCCGAACTCTACGCCGAACACTGTATCCAGCTCGGGATCCAGCACTGCATCGAGCTCTGCCACCACATTCCGCCCAGGCTTCCTGCCTTCGCTGGAGGGCCTGCGAGCTGTGGCTTCGATGGGCATCATCGGCACGCACGTCGCATTCCAGACCGGGCATGATGTGGGAGCCCTGTGGGAGCGCATCCTCGGCCGCTTCGACTTCTTCGTGGCCGTTTTCTTCGTGCTGTCCGGATTCCTGTTGTGGCGTTCTCACCGCTCGGGTTACGGCGGAATTCCCCGTCGTAAAGCATTGTCCGATGCCGACGGCGGACGGAAGAAGAGCTGGGCGAAGTACTACAAGAAGCGCGTCGCGCGCATTATGCCCGCGTACTGGGTGCTAGTGCTTATTGTGCTCATCGCACTGCCGGTGGGGCGCGGCGCGGATCTCAAGATTTGGCTAACAAATCTGACGCTGACACAGGTGTATTTCTCCGGCTCGCTGCACGGTGGGTTGACGCACCTGTGGTCGTTGTCGGTGGAGGTCGCGTTCTACATCTCGCTGCCGCTGTTTGCCATTGGGCTTAGCCGGTTGGACCCGCATCGCCAGCAGGGGCGCCGCATAGTGGCAATTTCCCTGCTTGCGATCTTGAGCTTCGGCTGGCCCTACCTGCCACTGCCGTACCCAGAAGGCGTTAACCCGCATATTCAGCCGATTGCCTACTTTTCCTGGTTCGCAGCTGGCATGATTCTCGCCGAGCTGGAATCGCTCCAGGGCGTCGATACCGATGCCGCCCGCGCGAAGGTGGAGACCATGCAGCGCTGGGCACGCCGCCGTTCGCTGTGGCTGGCGATCGCCGTTGGTGCGCTGGTTCTGGCTTCCTACCTGGGTCCCGAAGGGCTAGTCGAGCTCACCAACTGGGAATTCACCCGCCGCCTGCTGTGCGGTCTGGTCTTCGGTGCCGCCATCATCGGCCCCTGGACGATAGCGCCGGAGTCTCGCTTCCTTGAACACCCCATCATGCAGGCGCTAGGGCGCTGGTCGTACGGTATCTTCCTCTGGCACGTGGCGATGCTCTCCATTGCATTCCCGCTGCTTGGCGTGAAGCTGTTCACCGGACATCTGCTCAGTGTCACCATTGTCACGGTCGCACTGTCGATTCCGGTGGCCGCCGCCTCCTACGCGCTCGTCGAGGAACCTGCCCGCCGCTTCTTCGCACGCGTCTGGGTCAACCGCTAACGGCTTTTAATCAGCGGTGTTGTCGGTGTCGTCATCAGCACCGCCACCGGAAAGCATCGAGCAGCACGCCACGATCGTCAGCGCCGCCGTCAGCAGTAACTGAAGCGGCCAGCCGGCACCGGCGTAGTCATCCTTTGGCCATGGGTTCGCCGCCAGCACCAAGCCCGCAATCGACATCATCGCAGCAAGCGCCACAATTAGTGCATTTCGCACGTTCAGCCATGGTTTGACGACGTCCCCACGCTTCCGTGCCCAGAAAACCGCACCAAGGGTAGCGGCAACCACCACGAGGGCAACGACCACGCCAGGCCAGCTGGATACCAGGGTCACTGTCGCGGCAGCCGCAATGCCAATAGCCGCCCGCGGCAAGTCATTGCCCAGCGAAGATGCGGAAATCGGGGCGGTGAGAGCGAATCGTCGCCAAGCGAAAGCCAGCCCCACAGCGACCAGTGCGTACACAGCTGCGAGTGCGCCGCCTGCGAGAATTCCAGTACGCCAGGTCTGCTGCGGTGGATAGGTCAGCTCGACGGCACCACCAATTCCAGCCGGAATCGTCCAACCCTGCTGCCAACCAGAGACCGTTACCGGCTTCATGGCGGCACCTCCGACACGAAGTTCGTGGCCAGCATTGACAGAGATTGGCAGCCACACGATGCGATCGTGGTCGGCAGCCTCAATGGGATTGTTCAGGTCGATTGGCGTGACTTTCTGCTGCGCAGCTGACGGCGCGAAGTAGTCAGTCGAGGTGAGCGATACCCAATCGGACTTGGCGTCGATGCGCCATGGACCCGGCGAGAGCTCAATCTCTTCACCACAGGTCAGCTCGCGGTGATCAGAACCGTCACCTCGCTGGAGGCTGGCCCACGGGTCTCCGATGCTGTTGCGACAGGTATCAGCATCGACCTTCACCTTTACCGGCTTCGGAACGGTGAACAGGCGCACCAGCGTGCCCTCGTGAATCTCCTGGCCAAAGACCCAACGCTGAGCCAGCGACGAGGAATTCGGTACCACCGGGACACGAACCGGCGTGAGGTCCTCCGCTATATCCTCGGCGGAAAGTTCCGCCTCTCCATCGGAATCGGGGTTGCTGGATTCGAATGCGTCGAAGCCAGTGTCCCGCTTTGGAATCACCAGTCCTAGCTCCGAGATAGCAAAGCCCACAGGAGCAATCTTTGCTGTGATGCGCACAGATGTGGTCTTGCCGCCGGGCAGCGGAATGCGAGTCGTCTCACCCGGGACCAACTGTACGGAGCTGGAAGCCGTATCGGTCTGGATGCGCAGTTGCGCCGGAACGCGAGCACCGGTCAGGCTGAGCACTGCGTTATCGGTCGGTTCCTTCCACGACAGCTTGACCCACTCAGCCTGACTCTTGCCTGCCAGGGGTTCCCACCAGGTAGAGGTGTCGCCGTCGAGCATTGCGTTGACCGAGTGGTCAGCCGATGCGCCACCGACGTTGTATGGCTCAGAGGCCGACGATGAAACCTCAATTGTGGCGCGACCCGTTGCTGTCTGCGTCAGTGGCAGTCCCGCGACGGGGTAGTCCGGAACGAGGTTGCGGACATATGAGTCCTCGTCTTCGGCCAGGATTGCCGACTCCGCTCCGACGACTTCACCATAGCTGCGGCCGCGGCGTGCGGGAGTGTCGGTGACAGTGCCGGCGTTCTTACCGGACAGGATGCGCACCGGGGCATCGGAATCGACCTCATCAAGCCGCGGGAGCACTTCAGGACCACCGGCGACCAGCGGTACCTGTGTAGTGTCCACCAACCGCGGCGAAAGGGCCCGATTGCGCAGCTCCTTCGGGCCCGCGCCCCAGATCTGGATAGCGGTATGGCCGTCCTCGTCCGTGAACTCCGCCACCTTTTCCATGGTCGGGGAGTCCTGCAGCGTGGAGGTGATGGCACGCAGTGAATCGCCCCTCGAGGTAACTCTCAAGTCGTGGCGGACCAGCACATAGCCGATGCCATTGTTGCGCAGGGTGGCATCCAGTGCCGGTACCTCACGGCCCCGAGTCAGTGAATTGCGCAGACCATCGAGGCCGCGAATCGCCTCTGGAGGCACTAGCGGCACCGTATCGCGGACGGCCCAGGGCACGTCGGCAAGCGGCTGGAGCGGTTCGTCGCGAGTATTGCCCCATGTCTGATCAGCAAACGGCGATGACGGCACCACCAGCGTGCGGGTGTCCTCGCCCTGCTCATTCAGCCAGTCGGCCGCTTCGTGCCAGTAGCCCGGAACCTCGGAAAAACTGCCTGTCGGGGCGAGGCGTGCGCTCCACGCAGGGGCGGTGGCACTGGCGATAACCACCAGAACCAGCATCGATGCGATAGCGCGCGGGTGCTTCTCAGGGTGCAGCCACTGCTGCCAGCCAGTGGCTGCTGAATCGCTCGGCGACTGGTCAGCGCGCTCGTTCGTGTGCTCGTTCGCCGGCTCTCGCCACGGCCATGGCAGCTGGGCTGTCGCATGAGCGAAGCCGATAACAAGTGGCAGACGCACAATAGTGTCAAATTTGTGCAGGTTGCGCACTGCTGCGAGCGTGGAATCGAGCACCTCTCGAGCCGATTCCCACGCCAGTCCGAATGGCTCCGTCCAGGCCGCCATGATGACAAGCCCGATGAGCAGCATCATCAGCCACATTCGACGCAGCGGCAGCGAGCGCATGACCAAGCCAAGTAGTCCAATCGCCGCTACAGCCAGGGTGGCGTAAATGAGAATGGGCTCCGCGACCAGCGCATTTCCGCCGACTCGTTCGAAAGAGACAAACGGTGTCCACGAGGTGGAACCGCGGAGTGTCTCGCCGAGACTCAACCAACGAGTGGTCACACCGGAGGACTCGATGTAGTCCGTAAACGGTGGTGAGTACTTGCCCAGCAGCAGTAGCGGCACAATCCACCACATGCTGACCGCTGCACACGCAGCCAGCCAACCGCCGAGCATCGTCCACGCACGCCCGCGACGAGGCCCCGTAAAAGCGAAGAAGAGCAGCATCAGACCTGCGGGGATGCAAGCCGCCGCTGTACTGACCGCATTGACCGCGCCAGTGCACAGTACCGCTAGACCGGACAGCAATACGGCACGGGCAGTCGCACGCCAGGGCAGTTCCTCGCGCCGGGCTGCGACCCGCAGGAGCGGAAGCAGAATCCACGGTGCCAGCGCGACGGGCCAGGTCTCGGACGAAATCGCGCCCAACGTCGTAATCACACGCGGCGACAACGCGTACAACAATGCCGCCAATACGCGAGAGGTATGCGTGCCGACGTTTATAGCTTCGGCCACGCGATATGCGCCGGTAAAAGCCACGCAGAGAGTAAGGCTCCACCACAGCGCCTGAACCAGCCAGCCGGGCGCTAGGACATCGGGCAGCAAACTAAACAGCGCGAAGAATGCGCCCTGTGGAAAGAGATAGCCATATGCCTGGTTTTGGAGCTGTCCCAGCGGCATGGTGTCTGACCACATGTTGAGCGAGGCGGACAAAAACCCGATGGGGTCTTCTGTCAGGTCGTGCTTTGTGTCAGCGACAGTCTTGCCGGGAGACTGGATGAATGCCAGCAGGCACAGCAAAGCCCACCAAGGTACAAGCACGCGCTTACGCGCTCGAACAAAGGTGGGCATAGCTTTAAAGGAGGGTTAGCGTTAAAAACTTAACGCTGACCGTACTCGACACCGCCAAGCAGAGCGTCATCGGCGGAAACAGCCTGTGCTTCCGGAATTCGGTCTTCGGTCAGAGCCTGGCCGATGCCGAAGATAGCGGCACCACCGAGAAGGGCGCCAATGAGCGCCGAGGCCAGGGCAGGGCCAACGCTACGACGCTGCTCGGAATCAGTTTCGTATGCCATGTTGAGGACTCCTCGTGTGCATTAAGTCAATACTGTTTATAAAACTACACTCTGTGACTTCTGTAAACCAGTGGAACAGCTGGGATTCTCTCCCCGCCTTGAATTTTGAGCGGTTTCAGCGGTCATTGAGTTTTCTTAGTTGAGAGATTAACCCATTTTCTATCAGCTAAGTAAGTTTTTAAAAATTTTCTAGAAATTATTCCTTTTCCCCCGGAACGACGAGGACCGGGCGGCCAGCATTCTTCAGCAACGCGTCAGAGGTCGAGGCGGTGAACAGACCACGCAAACCAGTCACACCACGAGTGCCGGAGATAATCACGCCCGCATCGAGGTCGTGAGCTGCATCGACGATGGCCGACCAGATAGTAGTTTCCGTCTCTACCAAGTAGGGCTCCGCGACGAAGCCAGCCTCAGCGGCAATCTGTACACCCTCACGGCAAATACGGACGGCCTCGTCGTGAGCCGGATCGCCGTCTTCAGTCGTGGCATCCCAGTCGGGCTGCATCATGCCAGAGGCGCCAGCAGTGCGCGCTGCAGCGCGCTGCAGGGGTTCCCAGGCAGTCAGAATGTAGGCCTTCTTAACGCGCAGCAGTTTTCCGGCATAGGCCAGCGCCCGCTTGGCTTCGTCGGAGCCGTCGTAGGCAATGAGCATGGAATCAGAAATCGGTTCAACCATTTTTGAGTTCAATCCTTACGTCAGAGATAGCCGAAAGACTGTCAATAGATAAAGAAAAAGAGATGTCGTTGTAGTCCAGGATAGGACAACAGCAACATTCAGCACGCTAGTTTTTTAAGCTTCCCCGAACCCAGCCGGCTTGGGTCAGCTAGAGAGTCCTTAGCAGGAAGCGGTAACGTCCATTGTTATGGCGATAGAAGAAAAACCAGGGCAACCACAGCCAAAGGCTGCCGGGTCCTCGAAGAATGCCATCGCGCTCAGCGTTCCCGTTCTTGTTATCGCCGTAATCGTCGCGGCGCTGAATTTGCGCCCGAGTATTGCGTCAATCGGTCCGGTGCTTGATCAGCTCCTATCCGACCTTGGCGCTTCCTCCGCCTTTGGTGGTTTGATTACAGCGATTCCGGGGCTCGCATTTTTCGCGATTGGGTTGTCCGCGGTTTCCGTCGGCAAGCGAATGGGCTTAAGCGGTGCACTCACACTGTCTGCGACGTTGCTATTCGTCGGCCTTGCGGTGCGCCCGTGGGTGAGCAGCATCTGGCTATTGCTGTTGTTTACTGCGTTATCGGTTGCGGGCATTGCGCTGGGAAATGTGCTGCTACCTGCGTGGATTAAGGTGCACGGTGGTCGCCATACGGTCGTGCTGATGATGCTGTACTCCAGCATGATCGCCCTCGGCGGTGGACTGGGGCCAGCGACGGCATTTTTGATTAGCGATTCTCCCGAGACATCTGCAGGTGGTATCGAAATGTGGCGCTGGGCGCTTGCCGCATGGGCAATCACCGCCCTGGTGCAGCTCGTCGTGTGGTTGCCGCTGCGTGCACGCATCGGATTCGACTACCCGAAGGCGCCGGTCAGTGCCTCGGCAAGCACACCAATCTGGAAGTCACCGACAGCCATTGCACTGGCAGTTTTCTTCGGCGTGCAGTCGATGAACGCTTACGTGCTGATGGGCTGGATGCCGAAAATGCTTATCGACGCAGGCATCAGCGTCAGCGTAGCTACCGCGGCATCCATGATTGTTCAAGGGCTGGGCATCATCGGCGGTCTGCTGATGCCACCGCTGATTGCACGGCTCCGCACCATGTCCTACGTCGCCTTTGGTCTCGGCTGCCTTTTCTTCCTCGGGTACGCGTTGATGATTCTGATCGACCAGCGGGGAGCGGCGGAAACTGGTGTTGGATACGCGATTGGGGCTGCGTTCCTGCTGGGCGTGGGTGGTTTTTGTTTCCCCATGGCTATCGCGCTGATTCCGGGCCGCACGCGCAGCCATGAGCTGACCGCGCGGCTGTCCGGCTTCGTGCAGCCAATCGGCTACATTTTCTCCGCAGTCGGGCCATTCCTGGTGGGTGTGGCCGCTGGAACGACGGAAACGTGGACACCTATTCTGGTCGTACTGCTTGGTACTACGGTCGTGCTTGCAGTGCTTGGGCTGGCTGTCGGTCGGCCAACGTACATTGATGACGAACTGGCCGACCGAGGTATCGGTGAAAAGAAGCCGGGGCGTATTCAGCTCGACTGAATTTAGGGGAGTTAGCTCCACTGCATTTGAACCCGGGCCAACTTAGCTTTGAACCTATGACAAAGAAAAAGAATTTAATCGCGCTGGCCTGGAGTTTTATTCTCGGACTGCTGTTCATTCCGGGTTTGATTGCCTCTGTTGTGCTTCTGCCGTGGATTCCGCTCATCGGCCGAGGTGCCGACTGGCTCTCTCGCTGGGTGGCATCGTGGTCCGGCACCCCGATTGCCAACCGCGTGACCAATCGTTGGTTCGACATCCGCAACTTCGTCAACTTGCTCGTCCAGTTGGCCATTGGCTTTGTCACCTTCACAGCGTGGGTCGGCGGCGGCTTCACTGTCGGTGTGCTCTTCGCTGCACCTTTCCTGGTTGATGAAGTGCAGTTTTTCAGCTGGACTCTGACGGACCCAACACAGAAAATTGCTGTTGCCTGGGTTTTCGCCATCCTCTTTTTGGCGCTGACCATCGCCATCAACTTCGGTGCCGGCCTGCTGTCCATTTGGCTCTCCCGCGTCATCCTCGCACCATCCAGCGAAGAAGTTACCCAATCCCGCGACGTGCTCATTGACTCCTTCTCAGGCGAGCGCCGCCGCATCGAACGCGAGCTTCACGACGGCCCTCAGCAACACCTGACCGCCTTGAAACTCAACATTGCCGCTGCTCGCATGGGTAAGACTGAAGAAGAGGTAGCCGAGGCGCTCACCGCCGCCGATAACAATGCAACGCAGGCGCTTGCACAGCTGCGCTCGGTGGTGCTTGGCATTGCTCCGCCGGTACTGTTTGAAAACGGTCTGGTGGCAGCAGTGGAGGAACTGGCCGCGCACTCCGGAATGCAGGTAGCCGTCCATGAAGATGGTGTCTCCGACTTCGGCCCGCTCGATGAGACCACAGCGTTGCTGGCGTACCACTGTGCAGCGGAAGCGTTGACCAATGCCACCAAACATGGTCACGCCGACAGCGCCGAGATCACTCTTGCGGTTCAGGCTCCAAAGAAGGCGCTCGTGTCCCATCTCGGTACGCTTACGGTCACCGTGCGCGACAATGGCGTAGGCCTGGAAGCACCATCGGGGGCGGACGCTGTAGACCTCGTAAAGCATGACGATGGAACCGGCATTGCAGGCCTGCGGGAACGGGCGGCAGCGCTCGGTGGCACCGTGTCGCTCACCAACGCCGACGGTGGTGCCGAATTGCGGTTGGAACTGCCCGTTCGCCAAGGAAGGACACGATGAAAATACTGCTGGCAGAGGACTCCGTACTCCTGCGCGAGGGGCTAACCGGCCTGCTGCGGGCGCTGGGGCACGAGGTCGTCGCCGTCGGCGATGCGGATCAGCTGCTCGCCACCGCCGAAGGGCAAGCGTTCGATGTCATCGTCACCGATGTCCGGATGCCGCCGAACATGCGTGACGACGGACTGCTCGCGGTCTCCACACTTCGCCAGGACAACCCTGACCAGCCGGTTGTGGTGCTCAGTCAATACGTAGCGGCCAGTTATCTGGATCGCCTGCTGCAGCATGGTGGCTTTGGGTACCTGCTTAAGGAACGCGTCTCGGATGTCGACCACTTCGTCGCAGCACTGGAAGAAGTGCGTGGTGGTGGTACCGTGGTTGACCCTGAAGTGGTCGCAACGCTGCTTACTGCAAAGCAGGACGGCATCGCCGCGCTGACCCCGCGCGAGCGCGAAGTGCTCGACCTGATGGCGCAGGGGCTTAGTAATAAGGAAATGGAAAAGCGCCTGGTGCTGACCGCTGGTGCAGTGAGTAAGCATGTGGCGAATGTGTTTTTAAAGCTCGGCTTCCAGCCGGAGGATAGCAACCGTCGTGTTAAAGCAGTGTTGCGGTGGCTGAGATACACTGCACCGTCGCCGTCGCCGTCGTCGTCGCCGTCGGCTTAGGTTGCGCCCCTGAATCAGCTCCATACCCACGCAAAAGCCCCCGCGCCGACTCCTTCGAAACGGGAGTCGGCGTGGGGATTATGGGTAATTGGTGCTACTCGGATATAAGAAAGGCGAGGGTGGAAGCCTCGTCATCGACGAGACGCAGGCTCCGACCGTGCGGTTGATCTACCAGCTGTTCCTTGATGGGATAGCGATCAGTGAGATTAAAACCGAGCTCGCTGCCCGCAAGATTCTCACCCCGCGCGGGAAAGAAGTGTGGTCAACCTCGACAGTGTGCTCCATCCTGTCCAACGAAAAATACAAGGACGACGCCCTGCTGCAAAAGACGTTCACCACCGATTTCCTTACTAAGAAGATGAAGGTCAACGAAGGCGAAGTACCCCAATACTATGTATCAGGTAATCATGAGCCGATTACCGAACCGCGTATCTGGGATCAGATGCAATACGAACTCGCCACCAGGCATGGCAACATATAGTCAGCGAAAGTCGGGTTGTTCTCCACCCGGCTGGAATGTGCTCGGTGTGGGGCGTGGTATGGGCGTAAAACGTGGGCGTCGAACACGAAATGCAAAGACGCAGTTTGGCAATGCAACCATAAATACACAGACGAACATCCCTGCAGCAGCGCGACGGTGAAAGACGAGCAGATCGAAGCGCTGATTGCGGAAAACCAGCGGTGTGCGCTCGACCAGGACGCCTGCCAATCCGCGTACGCCGAACTCGATACTACCTACCGTAAGACGCTCGCACGTAGAACAAGCCTGGAAAAAGATATCGCAGCGAACACCGCCAAGCACGCCGCCATCACCACAACCCTGAATGATCTGACAGGGGAACCTGTGAGCGAGTTTCACCCCGCACAATGGAGCGCACTTATCGACCACGCCATTGTCACCGAGGACGCGATCCGGTTCGTGTTCCGCACCGGTGAACAGGTGAGGATTGCCCTGAAAGGGTGATGTTCGTATCAGTTGACGTGCACAGTAGACACACCTCCCAGAAATATAGTAAGGTTAGGCATGTCTAAGAAGGATGGTGCTTACGTGAACGAAAGTGCAACGGATCGGGTTGTTGAAGGCGAGTATGGGTCGGCGAAGGAAAAATCAGTCGCTGGCCAGAACGCGATCCGTCAGCTATCGCAGCCGGTGAAAGGCAAACTGTTTATCGCGCAGGCCTTAACGTTCGCCTCTGGGGTGTTGGCTATCGCACCCTATGTGGCTTTGGTGGAGCTGGGAGCTGCGCTGATGCAAGACCGGGTGGACCCGGCGCGGGTGAACTGGATCGTGATGCTCCTTGTTTCTGCTTACATGGCGCGGTTGACTTTGTATTTTGTTGCGTTGGGCGTGACGCATTTTATTGACCTGTCGTTGCGTAATCAGATGCGTCGGCAAATTGCCGCCCGAATGTCGACTGCTCCGCTGTCGTGGTTTACCCGCGAGGGCGAAGGGAAGATCCGCAAGACCATTCAGGATGATACGGCCACGGTGCACACAGTGATCGCACACGGGCCGATCGAGAAACTGAACGCAATCGTCTCCCCGCTCGCCTTGTTGGCCTATGCGTTCGTGGTGGATTGGCGGCTCGCTCTGCTGTCGATTGCGACGATTCCGGTTTATGTGGGCATGTATGGCATGTCGATGCGTGGGATGAATGAGAAGACCGCGGAA
This sequence comes from Corynebacterium sp. MSK032, assembly GCF_030232065.1. Lineage (NCBI taxonomy): Bacteria > Bacillati > Actinomycetota > Actinomycetes > Mycobacteriales > Corynebacteriaceae > Corynebacterium > Corynebacterium sp. MSK032. Next base: position 122,821 of record NZ_JASPJR010000007.1, read on the forward strand.
ATGGACACCAAGCTTGCTCAGGTTTCGGCAACGATGGCCGAGTTCGTTGCCGGTATCTCAGTGGTGAAAGCGTTCGGCAAGGTTGGCCAAGCACATAAAGCCTATTTAGATGCAGCTAACGAGTTTTCTAAGCTCTACCGGGCGTGGTGTATGCCGCTGGTGTCGATGTCGGCCGCCTCATTTTCGTGGGTGTCGATCCCGGTGTTGTTGATCGTGAACCTTGGCGGTGGCGCGTTGATGATGAACGCCGGTTGGGTGAGCATCTACGAGGTGATAGCGACGACGTTGATTGCCTTGGTGCTGCCGGGAGCGTTGATGGCAGTCGCAACCATCGCCTGGTCTTATCAGCTCGCAGGTTCAGCGGCAGTACGGCTGGTGAATGTCATGGAGCTACCGGCGTTGAGTCAGCCCGATGCGCCACAGACACCACACGGTCATGATATCGAGATTCGGGGTGTGTCGTATGCCTATGACGACACCCAGGCATTAGACGAGGTGAGCCTGAGCATTCCGGCAGGCACGGTGACCGCGCTGGTTGGCCCGTCGGGTGCGGGGAAGTCGACGTTGGCGAGTTTGATGGCCCGCTTTGATGACCCGGACGCTGGCACGATCACCATCGGCGGGGTTGATCTAAAGAGCATTTCCCAGGATGTGTTGTATTCGACGGTCGCATTCGTCCTGCAAGATGCACAGCTTATTCGCGACACCATCCACAACAACATTGCCCTGGGCGCGCGAGACGCAACCTTGGATCAGGTGCGGCAGGCGGCGAGAGCAGCGCAGATCGACGAGTTCATCATGAGCCTGCCAGATGGTTACGACACTGTGTTGGGGGAGGACACCCACGTTTCGGGCGGGCAGGCAGCCCGTATCGCGATCGCCCGGGCGCTCATGGTTGATGCCCCAGTGTTGGTGCTGGACGAGGCGACGGCGATGGCGGACCCGGAATCGGAATCGAAAATCCAACAAGCTCTCTCGACTCTTGCCAAAGGCAGAACCGTGATTGTGATCGCCCACCGACTGGCCTCGATCAGGGGCGCGGATCAGATTGTCGTCATGGAACGCGGGGGCATTGCTGTGGTCGGTAAACACGACGAGTTGTTGGGTAATGCGCACTATCAGGCACTTCTTGCCCAAGGTGCATGCGAGGAGATGACACGATGAATCAACTATTGCTGCCACGCTTTAAGCGTTTGATGGAACCCGCCTCGTGGCGAGACCTTTCGGTTGGTCAAGCGTGGGGTGCGGTCTCAGGACTGTGTCACGGCTTTGCCCTGCTCGCGCTACTCCCTGCAGCAAGCGCCTTGGCGACCGGAATGCCGGTGTGGGGGCTGTCGTTTTGGGGCTGGCTCATCGCCTTGGCGGTGTTCGCGGTGCTGGGCGTGGGCACGGAGTTTTATGGCATGCGCACCGGCTATATCGGCGCGCTTGGATTCATTCACGACGTCCACCAGGCAGTAGGTAACAAAGTAGCCCGCCTACCGTTGGGAGTGTTCGATTCGGGTAGCTCTGGACGGCTGTCGCGCATGGTCACCCAGGAAATGATGAACTTGGGCGAGTCGGCGGCACATTTCATTTTCTCTCTCGTCCAAAAACTCTCGGCCGTGCTGGTGATCACTGTGGGAACCTGGTTCTGGGATTGGCGGCTGGGACTGACCTTGACGATCGCGTTCCCGATCATGCTTGCCTTCCTCCATATTTCCCGTGTGCTTCTCGATAAGGGCAAGAAGGTTTCCGAACCAGCCGAATCGGAGCTGGCGGCTCGCATGGTCGAATTCGCCACCTGCCAAGGCGCGCTGCGCTCCTGCCATGTCGCCGACGACTACCCGGCCCTTGATCGGGCATTCAAACAGGCTGACCGCAAGGGTCGCAAAGCATTGTGGATCGAAACACTAGCGACCCTGATTAATGGGATGTTCGTTCAAGCGCTCATTGTGGTGATGATCTGGCTGACCGCCCAACTCGCCCTCGGCGGGCAAATGAATGCGCTGAACGCCGTGGTCACAATCGGCATGTGCCTGCGGTTCACCACCATGCTCCAAGACATCGGTGGCTGCATGACCGGGCTGGAAGAACGCCGCCAGCAGATGAACCACGTCGACAAGGTCATGGATGCCCCCGAACTGTCCGAACCCGATGCCTCTACACCGATAAACGCCCCTGGTGATGTTCGTTTCGAGGACGTCACCTTCGGCTACGATCCGGACACCCCGGTTCTCCGTGATATTTCCTTCCATGTCCCGCAAGGTGGCATGTGTGCCCTGGTTGGTCCATCTGGGTGCGGGAAGACGACGATCGCCCGGTTGGTTGCACGTTTCTGGGATGTGCAGTCCGGCAGCGTGCGCGTTGGCGGAGTGGACGTGCGCGAGCAGACCACCGAAGATTTGATGCGCCAGGTGTCTCTTGTCTTCCAAGACGTCTACTTATTCAACGACACTCTCGAAGCCAACATTCGCCTTGGCAACCCAGAAGCCACCGATGAAGAAATCAGGTGGGCCGCTGACCTGTCGGGCGTGACGGAAATCGTCAACCGCCTCCCAGATGGCTGGAATTCATTGGCGGGTTCTGGCGGGCGTGCACTGTCAGGTGGGGAACGGCAACGCGTCTCTATCGCTCGCGCCTTGGTGAAGAAGGCCCCGATCGTGCTTTTCGATGAGGCCACCAGCGCATTGGACGCGGAAAATGAAGCCAATATTGTTGCGGCGATGAATGAGCTACGCAAGCACTCCACGCTGATCGTGATCGCCCACAAACTTGAAACCATTCGACAAGCTGACCAAATTATTGTGCTCTCCCACGGTGGGCGTATCGCCCAGCGCGGGTGCCACGACGAGCTGGTCAACCAGCCGGGTCAATACCGCGATTTCTGGCAAGAGCGCATCAACGCAGGCGGATGGCAACTCGTCTAAACACAGCGCATATCAGCACATAAAAGGAAAAACTAGGGTTAAACGACAAAATGTGTGTCTGGCTCGGCGTGTCGCGCGGGGGTTAGATTTGGCCTTTCTGGATGCCGATTGAGTGGGTGTAGTCGGTGTCGATAGCGTTGTCGTAGAGGGCTGGTCGTCCTGTTTCGTGGTCGGCTTGGTTCTCGTGTTGGGTCAGGGTGGAAACTTTGGCGAGTTGGTCCTGGCCCCAGTTGGACTGCCTGGCGATTCGTGCTGGATCGTCAGGCAGTTCGGTTTTTAAGTAGAGCCACCAATCCAGCATTCGGCGTTGTCGTTCGCCTGATCTGCCGCGGTGTGTTCT